>JAJRSG010000259.1 GCA_024278915.1 Alphaproteobacteria bacterium | reverse complement strand
CAGAAATTGCTGATTTTTTAAATGTCAAACAAGGCGACATATGTCCACAATCCAACGTTTCTAGTGGCCTAACGAAATTACTATATAGCCTGCCGAAGAGAACAGGCCGCAATGTAATTTTGCTGTCGCCAAACGACTTTCCAACCATTGGTTTCGTGCTCAAGCAAGCAGAAAGGTCTGGCTACGCCCTCCGCTTTGTAAAAGGGGATATTATGGATGTGGAAAACTGGAAACAGGCCATAGATGAAAATGTACACATCATACATATCACCCACGCAATTTCGAATACATCACAGCTATTACCTGTTGCAGAAATTTGTGCACTCGCCAAAAAACAGGATGTTTATTCCGTTGTCGACATTGCCCAATCTGTGGGCATCATTCCAATTGACCTAGGCCAATGGAAACCAGACTTTGCAATTGGCACCAGCGTAAAATTTTTATGTGGCGGCCCCGGTGCATGCTTTCTATATATTAGTCCAAAAATACTCCCTAAATGCGAACCCGTTGATGTTGGGTGGTTTTCGCACGAAAACCCGTTTGAGATGGGTATCCATCATTTTAAATATGCACCGGATGCCCTTCGCTTCTTTGGCGGCACCCCTTCACCAGCGCCATATACGGCCGCCCTGAATGCCCTTCAATTTTGGAAAAATTATGAACAACACGAAATACACACCAAAGCACAATCCTATTTAGATATACTCACAACCAGTGTCCCCGATGAGTTTTTAGTCTCCCCTAAAAATAGTCGCAAAAGAGGCGGCACCCTTGTTATCGCCCCCAAACAACGGATACCTATTCGTAACGCACTCGAAAAGAATATGATTTTACATGATGAGCGCAATGAAGGTTTTCGGTTTTCAGTACATGCTTATACACCACAAGATGATGTGAATTTATTAGCGCATGTTTTAAAATCCACCCTTTAACAGGCACTACCCTTCACACACATCCATGTTCTGAATAAGCAGAGTTAGCGAACGGCGAAACTGCAATCTGTCTTTTTCAGATAAAGCGGCGAGAACCTTATCTTCATGCTCCCTGGACCTTTTAATCAGTGGCATCACTAATTTTTTCCCATTTTCTGTCAAGTGAAGGGAAACATTTCGTCGATCTTCACTGCGAATATTTTTTTCAACCAGTCCATCTTCTTTTAGTTGAGCAACACATTTTGTTACACGAGGTTGCTTATAAAGGACATGCCGCGCCAATTCGGTAAGACGCATATCAGGCTTACTCCAAAGACAATACAATATTCTCCATGCCGCAGGGCTAACACCTTGCTTTGCTAGTTCTTTGTGGAACTGACTCGATAACGCCTGACTGGCAATTGCCAATTGGTATAACAAGTAATCATCAAAATGTTGTCGGCTCATCATCATATATTTTCTCACAAATATTTTATTTGCATAATCAAGTATATTATATTATAAAGAATATAATTTAACAAGCAATGATGACGCAACCAATATGACAGACACAAAGCCTTCGATCACTCTTCGCATAGCAAACATACATCGTGTAGCCCCAGACATTAAAGCCTTTACCTTAAAGACCTTAGACAAGGGCAAATTACCACCACACGCACCAGGATCACACATTAAAATTGCGATTAGTGATAAAGACACACGAAGCTATTCTTTATTGCCACTAACTGGTGATGATAGTGCGGAAGATACATGCCGCATAGCTGTTCTGCTTGACCAGAACTCGACGGGTGGATCGCAATTCATGCACGAACTTTCATTGAGAGACAATGTTACAGTTAGCCCTCCAAAAAATGACTTCCCTCTCGCAAACACAAAGAATCCTAGCTTGCTTTTTGCAGGCGGTATCGGGATAACACCTATCTACGCCATGGCGAAACAGCTTGAAACTGCTGATGCGGAATATACCTTACATTACGCTGGACGTCGTGAGGGGAAGTTAGCATTTACAGACGAAATTAACCGTCTTATTGGCGATAAATTACATCTCCATTATGACAATCAGGATAGTGCCCTCAACATTAGCGACGTGCTCGAAGCAGCCACAAAAAATACGCATATTTATGTGTGTGGTCCAAAAGGGATGATTGTAGCCGTACGCCGAGCGGCTGAATCAATAGGATTCCCCATGGGGCAAATTCACTTCGAACTATTTAACACCCCTTCAACCACTAAAGGAGATGTCCCGTTTGAAGTTGAAATCGCGGACACAGGCAAAGTGCATACCGTTCCCGTCGGAAAGACCATCTTGGATGTTCTGGAAGAGGCAGGTGAGGAGTTACTATATGACTGCAAACACGGAGACTGCGGGGTTTGCACAACAAAAGTAGTTAGCGGCGAGGTTGATCACCGTGATGTTGTCCTCAGCGATAGCGAAAAAGCTGCTGGAAACCTGATCCAAATCTGTGTCTCTCGGGCGAAAAGCAAGCGTTTAGTCCTCGACTTACAGCCTGAAACACAGACTAAAAAGATAACGCCTAAAACAAATCCTAAGCCTACACAAAAGAAAAATGAGAATAATATGAAAACGATTGATTTGGAATGGTTAGTCCAACCGGGCGGGAGTGAAGTTCACCGCGATGTGTTTATTAATCAAGATGTTTTTGAACAAGAGATGAAGACCGTATTCCGAAACACATGGGTATATGTTGGTCACGACAGCCAAGCACCCAACAAAGGTGACTTTACAACAACAACGATCGGCAACCAGCCAGTCATTATGGTGCGACATAGCGACAATAATATTCAAGTTCTGCTTAACCGCTGCCCTCATAAAGGCGTACAGCTTGTTAATGATCCCAGCGGAAGTACTGGCCAATATTTCCGTTGCCCCTATCATGCGTGGTCCTTCAAAACCGATGGTAGTCCGCTCGGCATCCCTTTTGAAAAAGGTTATGAAGAAACGGGATTTGATACTTCGTGTGCCAAAGAAGGCATGTGTAAAGTAGAAAATGTACGAAATTATCGTGGGTTTATTTTTGCGCGCCTAAGCCCTGAGGGCGAAAGCTTCGAAGATTTTTTTAGCGGCTCTCTTTCCAGCCTGGATAATATGATTGACCGTTCGCCAGAAGGTCGATTGGAAGTCGTCGGTGCACCTTTACGTTACTTACATTACTGCAACTGGAAAATGCTTGTCGACAACCAAACAGATACTTGCCACCCTATGATCGCACACGAAAGTTCTGCAGGAACTGTTAAAAAGCTATGGGAAGCCGCCGCTGGTGAAAATACACCCAAGCCCATGGTCGTTGAAATCGTCCTGCCTTTCATGTCGTCATATGAGACATTCGAAAACATGGGGATTCGTACATGGGACAATGGTCACGGGCACACCGGTGTATCTTGGTCGATCCATTCAGAATACAGTGATGTGGAAGGTTATTTCGGAAAAATGATCAAGGCTTATGGTAAAGACCGCGCGCAAGAAATTCTCGCCGAAACCCGCCATAATACCTGTTACTTCCCTAATATGATGATTAAAGGCGCCATCCAAACCTTGCGCCTTTTCAAACCTGTTGCTGCAGATAAAACCATTGTTGAGAGTTGGATATTCAGATTAGTCGGGGCACCTGACACCTTCTTGGAACGAACAGCCATGTACAACCGCATCATCAATGCGCCCACATCAATTGTTGGTCACGATGATTTGGAAATGTATGAACGGGCACAAGAAGGATTAAAAGTTGACGCAAACCCTTGGGTAAATATGCAGCGCCATTACCATGAAGATGAGTTAGGCGGTGAGCGTGTACATCCTGGCACATCCGAAGTGCAAATGCGAAATACATATGTTAGTTGGGCAAAATATATGGGCATGGGAGAAGACTCATGAGTGTTCAGAAAGAAAATATCATCGATTTCATCTATGCCGAAGCAGCCTTGATTGATGAAAGAAAATTCAGTGAGTGGCTCAACCTTTTTGCCGAAGATGGGTTATATTGGATGCCACTTGAGTTTGGGCAACAAGAAGAGCGGCTCACCACCTCCCTTATGCATGAGGATAAACTCATGCTTACAGTACGTGTTGAAAGACTACACGGTGAACGCACCTTTTCACAACGTCCAAAGAGCAGGTGCCATCATTTACTGCAACGCCCTGAAATATTGCATATCAGCAAAGATACCATTAAAACAAGGACAGCATTTCACTACACGGAAACACGCCTTGATGAGCAATTCTTTCTTGTTGGCTGGTCAGAACATACATTGCGACCAGCAGATCATAGCTTTCATATTGTTCGTAAGCAGGTCAATTTGATTAACCCTGAATCGGCACATCGCAATATTCAACTTTTTGTATAATTAGGTTTCACACATGTCTTTAGAAGCTCCCCTTCATTACAGCACGGTCTCTGATTTATTTTTGGCGGCGGCAAACCTCTATCCACAACGCCCATTTTTAAATGTCCTAGCCGAAACCGCTGACATTTATCAAATCGACGCTGGTGAGATCAATTATCAAACCATGCAAGATAAAATTCATGCCAAGACAAAAGAATATGCCAAAGCGGGGTATGGTCACGGACACAGGGTCGGAATTTTACTTGAAAACCGTCCATCAGTTTTTGTCCATTGGCTCGCCCTTAACGCACTTGGTGTGTCAATGGTGCCGATCAACCCGGAACTTCGCGCCGCAGAATTGGAATATCTAATTTCCCACTCAGAAATGGTGCTCGCCGTTGCACTAGATCATAGGCAACAAGATTTACGTCAAGCAGGATCAGACAATTTGAAAGTTATCGGGAATGAAGACCCAATTCCCCAAGCATCCGAAATCGTAAAAAAAATGCCAAATTCGCATGATACAGAAGCTGCCCTTCTTTACACATCTGGAACAACGGGCTTGCCAAAAGGTTGTGTGCTCACAAATGAGTACTTTTTAACCTGCGGACAATGGTATTTAGAGCGCGGTGGTCATTGCAAGGTATTGCATAACGGGGAGCGTATGATCACACCCCTTCCTCTATTTCATATGAACGCACTTGCCTGTTCCGCAATATCCATGATGGCTGCAGGCGGCTGCTTAAGTTTTTTAGATCGCTTCCATCCAAGGTCTTGGTGGGAAAATGTTAGAGAATCCCGCGCCAATATCATTCATTACCTTGGCGTAATGCCAGCCATGCTTATTGGCGCTGCCCCCTCAGACAAAGATGCAAGCCACCACGTACGTTTCGGCTTTGGCGCAGGCGTAGATGGTAGTTTGCATGCCCCATTTGAACAACGGTTTGGCTTTCCACTTATTGAGGCTTGGGCCATGACAGAAACTGGTGGGGGCGGTGCCATCATTGCATCAAAGGATCCACGCCATGTGGGTACTAATTGCTTTGGCGCGCCTGGAAAAGAAATGGAAGTTCGGTTGATTGATGAGAATGGTGCTGATGTTGAAGTGGGGGTGCAGGGCGAATTATTAGTACGCAGCACACACACGAATCCGCGCTTTGGTTTCTTTCATCATTATTTAAAAAATCCCGATGCTACCTCAGAAGCTTGGGAAGGCAACTGGTTCCATACAGGAGATATTGTCCGGCAGAACGATGACGGTACCTACGTCTTTATTGATCGTAAGAAGAATGTTATCCGGCGAAGTGGTGAAAATATCGCCGCCGTCGAAGTTGAAAATGCTTTGATTAATCATGACAACATCGAGGCCATTGCCATCGCACCAACCCCAGACCCTGTTCGTGGTGATGAGGTTTTTGCCCTCATAGTCACCAAAAACCCGACAGGTTCGCCCCAAGAGTTAGCCAATGATATTCTTACTTATAGCTTATCACGGCTCGCATATTATAAAGCACCCGGCTATATTGCTTTTGTGGATCATTTGCCGTTAACATCGACAAATAAAATCAAACGAGGAGATATAAAAACCTTGGTTAGCAATTTAATTGATCAACCCACTACGCTTGACATGCGCGCCCTCAAAAAGCGTACAAAATGAGTGACCCATATGGCGATATTGTTGTTACCGCACCGATAAGTGTTCCCTATGTTCGGTTTTCTCATGAGCGCTCAAATTATTGGCTTGGCCGTGCTTTGGGCAAGGTCTGTAAAGCCAGTGGTTTAAAACATAATGAAATTGACGGATTGTCTATTAGCTCTTTCACGCTTGGCCCTGATAGTGCGGTGTCCCTTACCCAGCATTTTGGGATGACCCCACGGTGGGTATCCCAAGAAGTTACCGGCGGAGCCAGTGGCGTTACAGCTCTGCGCAAAGCCGCTCGGGCGGTGCAAATGGGCGATGCTGATATTGTTGCCTGCCTTGCTGGCGATACTAATTCCCAAGATGGGTTTGAGTCACTTCTAGATAATTTTTCCTCAGATATGAGCGCAGCTGTTCTGCCTTACGGTGCTGGTGGGCCTAATGTGAGTTTCGCCCTCATCACCAAAGCATATATGGAAGCATATGGAGCAAAGCGAGAAGACTTTGGCAAACTAGCTCTCTCCCAGAGAAAGAATGCGCTTTCCTATCCACATGCCTTGATGAAGAAACCATTAGGGATTGATCAATATATGGCGGCGCGTGAAATCTCGTCACCCTTACATTTGTTCGATTGTGTCATGCCTTGTGCAGGCGCAGAAGGGTATTTAGTCATGCATGAAATTAAAGCGAAAGCCCTTGGGTTGCCCTATGTAAAAATCAAAGCAACCATCGAACGGCACAATGCATATGCACATGATGACGTACAACTTAGAACCGGGCTGGCGATGGACGCCAAAGGATTATGGGCGCAAGCTGGCATTGCACCTGAAAACATTGATGTCATGCAAACCTATGATGATTATCCAGTCATTTCATTCATGCAATTTGAAGACCTTGGGTTTTGTGCCAAAGGGGAAGCTAAGGAATTTGTAAGACAGCACGATTTTACCATCACTGGAAATTTTCCACATAATACATCTGGTGGACAATTATCCTGCGGCCAAGCCGGCGCTGCAGGTGGGTTCCTCGGAATGGTAGAAGCTATTCGCCAGCTCACAGGAACCGCGCTTGGCAAACAAGTCAAGGGGGCAAAATATGGTCTTGTATCAGGCTTTGGCATTATTAATTATGACAAAGGGCTCTCTTGCGCCGCTGCTATTTTGGAGAGCGGCCAATGATAAAATTGCAAATTTGCCAAACATGCAAAACTGTACATTACCCGAAGAGAGAGATATGCTCTGCGTGTTTATCTCATGATCTTTGCTGGCAAGATGTTAGTGGAAAAAGTACCTTGGTTAGTTCAACAGAATTGCACATTAGCACAAAGCTCCAATGGCATGACAAATTGCCTTTATTACTAGGCTTGGTAAAATTGGATGCGGGGCCAAAAATACTTGCCTTTGCGCAAACCAAGTTACCCATCGGCAGCAATGTTATGCTCATCCAAAACGGCCAAACCTTCAACATAATAAACGAGGACAATAATGAGTAAATTATGTGCAGTTATAACAGGCGCAAGTAGCGGGATTGGTAAAGACCTTGCTTTACGTATGCTTAAACAAGGCTATGAAGTCATAAATGTTTCACGGCGTGATGCCGATTATTATCATGACAATTTAAGCAATGTCAGCTGTGATTTGACCGATGCTCAGGCAACAAAAAAAGCGGCCAAAACTATTTCAACCCAACATAAAGTTACGCACTTTATTCATAACGCAGGCATGATATTGCCAAACCTTCTTGAAGATGCCAGCCATGAAGATATCTTAAAACTATCACAACTCCATGCAGGTGCGGCCCTCATTTTTGTACAAGCGTTTACACCCTCTATGAAAAAAAGCGGGTTTGGGCGAATTGTCTTTAATTCATCCCGTGCCGCCATGGGTGTTCCAACACGTACAGCCTACTCCTTTACAAAAGCAGGAATTCACGGCATGGCAAGAACATGGGCGCTAGAACTCGCTCCCCATGGAATCACGGTAAATTGCGTCGCTCCCGGTCCAATTTTAACGGATAACTTTTGGGACATTGTTGATAAAGGAAGTGAACGCGAGCAAAAACTAGCCCAAAGCCTACCAGTACGCCGCCTTGGCACACCTGAGGATGTGAGTAATGCATTGTTATTTTTTTGTGCACCCGGAAACGGGTTTGTCACAGGACAAACCCTTTATGTTTGCGGTGGGGCCAGTATCGGCGGTGTTACGATCTAAGCAAACACGGCCTGAATCGTCGTATATTCTTTCAGACCATCAACACCAAATTCAACACCAATCCCTGACCCCTTAACCCCACCAAAAGGTACATTAGGCTGAATCATGCCGTGAGAGTTAATCCAGACGCTACCACATTCCATCTGGGATGCAATTTTCTTTGCCTTCTCTTTATCTGTGGACCATACAGAACCACCAAGACCAACATCAACAGCATTTGCCCGTCGGATCACATCAGCAATGTCTGTGTATTTCAAGATTGGCAACGCCGGACCAAATTGTTCCTCGGCAACAATACGCATTTCGTCCGTGCAATCAGCAAGGATTGTCGTAGGGTAAAAATATCCTGGCCCCTCTTGCGGATTTGCGCCTAATAGAACTTTTGCACCATCATTGACAGCATCGGCAACCAAGTCTTTTACTTTTTCGTACTGCATTTTATTTTGCACAGGGCCAAGTACATTTGCTTCGTCAAGGCCGTTCCCTAATGGCATATTACCCGCAAACTCTGTTAGGTGTTTACACACATCATCATAAACATCTTCGTGCACATATAGACGCTTCAGGGCTGCACAAGTTTGGCCACCATTAATAAAGGCTCCCCAAAACAAACCCTCTGCAATTGCTTTTGCGTCAACATCAGGTAATACAATCCCAGCATCATTGCCACCCAAT
>JAJRSG010000258.1 GCA_024278915.1 Alphaproteobacteria bacterium | reverse complement strand
CTTTGTGCTTACGGCGTTGGTACAAATAATTTGCAAAAACCTATGGTCAATTGGCAAGGCGTGAACACCTATATTCAAAAGACGGGGATTAATCAGGACTTCGGAGTATTTGCTGATCCTGACCATTTCTTTGCTGCTCACTCTCAAGATATGTCCCCCGTGAAACAAATCTTGTACCAATTAATCTTGCGACACTGGATGAACAAACGTGTTGCTAAGATAAGGTCCATGCAACCGACACAAGCGCTAGACCACCTTCAGGTCCAAAAAACAACGACACATTAAAAGAGAATAGACATGAAAATAATTTTCATAATCGGTTCAATTTGCACAATATTTGGCGGACTAGCAATTATGTGGTCAATCTTCAAGCCCAGCCACCGCATCTGGCCTGTAACCCACTTAACTCCATTTAAATTTATTATCATTTGGGGCGTCACCTTTCTTGCCTTCGGTGCGTGCATCGGTCTTAGTATCTTGAATTGGAATTCCCTTGGCTTACCAAAGGCTGTTCGTTTTGGAATCGGGATTCCATTGATCATAATCGGGCATATCATTGTATATGCGGGGGTGTGCACAATTGGGCTTGCCGCGACAAGCGGGGCCAAGGTCAGTTTGCGTACGAACGGCATATACAAATATTCCCGCAATCCACAATATCTGGCCGATATTTCATCTTTGATTGGGTGGGGAATTTTGTGCGCTTCTATCTGGGCCACGCCGCTAATCACTGGAATTATTGCTATCTTTATCTTGACCCCTTTTGCAGAAGAACCATGGCTAAGGGAAGTTTATGGACATAAATACGAAGATTACTGTCAGAAAACACGTCGGTTTTTGTAATCTAATTTTTGCTTTGTTTACCCCTCCTTTACCGCTCGCCTTTACTTTCCTTTAAGAAGTTATCGGAGAAACGCGTGCCACCTGCTGCCCAAGCCACATTTGACCCTGCTATGCTTGATGAAGGTATGCCGCCTACAAAAGCGCTGAAGCGAGCCATCTGGGCATGCATACTTGGTGGCCTTGGCGCTATTTTAGTTATCTCTATTATTACCTTCAGCCCTTTTGATGCCACAGGCGATACAGCAGGGATCACTTCTTCCATGCATAATTTTTTGGGCACCCCGGGCGCTAACCTGGCCAACTGGATGTTACAAATGCTTGGATGGGCCGCTCTTCCGATGGGTGGGTTGATGATGTTTGCCGCCACACGGGCCATCTTCAAACCCCGTTTGAACATTACCCGTTACGAGACAATTCGTCGTAGCTTACTTCTCGTTTTCACTATTTTCTTCTTGTCTGTCTTTTTAGCGGCCTTCCCGATCCCACAAAGTTGGCCGATGGGAGCAGGGATTGGCGGATGGCTTGGCGACACAATTTTCCAAGGGATTAAAGGTATCTTCACTGGATTAAAAATTCATCCCTCCGTAGGCGGCGGTGTAGCCGCCTTCCTCAGCTTCATCGCGCTTGGATATTGTTTTGGTCGCTTCATTGGCATGGTTGGTCGAGATGTTGCTGAACTTCTGGATGCCGCTGGATTAGTATGGGCTATCTTTCGGGTTAAACTTGATGGGTTTATTGCTTTCCTCAAACGCCGTTTTCAAAAATCATATGTGGATCCATTGGAGCAAGCCGGATTCGAAGACAAACATGTCTGGATGGAAACGCCGGGTATTGAAACAACCCCCACACAGCCTATATCGCAGCCCGTCACCCAAACTCCCCTAACGGCACCTGAAGAGGTTTCCTACACACCTGCCGCCCCACAACCCAAAGCCGTTCCAACTAAAACAAAAGCAGCCAAATACAAGTTCCCCAAAAGTGGAAAGTTTATTTTACCCAAACTTGACCTCCTTAACACCCCACCGCCGCGTGTCGCCGTAACCGACGCAGGCGCCCTTCAAAAATCCGCTGAAGAGCTTGGCGTGGTCTTATCTGATTTCGGGGTGGATGGGAAAATCAATGCTGTTCGGCCAGGCCCTGTTGTCACACTTTATGAATTTGTTCCAGCGGCCGGCGTTAAATCTGCGCGCGTGATAAATCTGGCGGATGATATTGCTCGCTCAATGGCAGCTCAAAGTGCGCGAGTGGCTGTTGTGCCGGGACGAAATGCCATCGGGATTGAGCTCCCTAACCGTCGTCGCGAGACCGTATATTTACGCGATATGCTAGCAAGCAAAGCCTTTAAAACCTGCGGACATTCTTTACCTCTTGCCATGGGTGAGGACATTGGCGGCAAACCATTCTTTGCCGATTTGGCCAAAATGCCGCATATGCTTGTTGCCGGTACAACAGGTTCCGGTAAGTCAGTTGGCATTAACGCCATGATCTTGTCTTTGATGTACAACCTGACACCTGAGCAATGTAAATTTATTATGATTGATCCAAAGATGTTGGAGCTATCCGTATATGACGGCATTCCTCATTTACTGGCTCCCGTAGTGACTGAACCTAAAAAAGCCGTGGTTGCCCTCAAGTGGACAGTACGGGAAATGGAAAGCCGGTATAAAAAAATGTCTAAAATGGGCGTCCGTTCAATAGCCGGATACAATGAAAAAGTTCGCCTAGCACAACAAAGCGGGGAAGACATGACCCGCACGGTAATGACTGGGTATGATAAAGAAACCGGTGACCCCATCTACGAAACCGAAACGCTTAACTTTGAATTTATGCCGTTTATCGTGGTGGTCATTGACGAAATGGCTGACCTGATGATGGTCGCAGGTAAAGATATAGAAGGGACAGTGCAACGCCTAGCACAAATGGCACGGGCAGCTGGTATT
>JAJRSG010000257.1 GCA_024278915.1 Alphaproteobacteria bacterium | reverse complement strand
TTAATGATTTTTACGTTACTTTGTATCATGAGAGTTACCTTTTCTAAGTTTTCGATGGTTGGGTTGCACCACCATCAAAACTGGTAACTCTCGCTCTTTCAAGGGAGCAGTGTCAGATCAGATCGGAACTAATACAAATTATGAATAATGAGAGAACCCGCCACGGACGCCCTCAGCGTCTCTGGTCTCTTTGTTGTTCCTGTGTGAGCAATGTGTTCATTTATGCCTTACCTTCTTTTTCAGCAGCCAATCTCAACGCTTTCAACCGTTCAGTTTTTCCTTGTGCTTTTTCTTTTCTTGCTTCTTTTTCTTTGATGAGTTTCTTATCCTTGCTTTTAGGTGGATTACGATCTTTAAATTCATCTCCACTACCGCGCTCAATAGCCGCTATCATTTTTTCGTCGGCATTGTTTGGTCTTGTTGAACCTGAACCCATTATACTACTTCCTCTGCTAGACGTTGTTTATGAAGTTAAGAACAGCTTATATCTAACTTGCAAACCAACCTATTGAAATTTCAGTTAGGTTGCCCACATTTCATTCTGGGCACCCTTCGGGATCGTCTGAGAAGGTGGAACGACCCCATAGGACAAACGGCACGTCTCCAACCTGGACCTCACGACAGCCACATCAACGGTTCAATCACCTTTATTTACAGTTTTCTTAGAAACCCAGGTTAGGATCGCGCCTTCAGGGTTTCTATTACAGTGCTCATTCAGAATATTAGGAGAGATTTTTCTGGGCATTCGGCCATTGATAATGACGTTACCTCGGTTAACAAAATACCAGGCAGCACTACTGCAGACATCAGCGGGAATACCGTGCACAGATACAGTAATTCGTCCATATTTCTCCTCCACTTTTAGCTTGCCTTGATAAGCATTTAAATCAACCGCTTCACCCTCGACTGCGGCTTTCATTTGATCGATTAAAATTTGGGTAGAACTCTTCCCTTTCTCCAACCCGCCTGAAAAGTAAATTATGACACTCACGGCCATTACACTTATGATACCGCCGACAATCCAATAACCAACAGGCACCTTTTTCTTCTTTGTCTTTAGCTTTTTTCTTTTTTTCTTTTTTTTCTTCTTTTGTTTCTTCTTGGCCTTTACCGCGTGTTTCGCTGCGTCTCGTTTTTCATCACTATCGGCATGTTTCCCATGTTCAACATGCTCAACAGCTTTGCGAATGCATTCCTCTTTAATCTCACGCAGGATTACGTTGATGCCTTCAATCAGGTGAGGCAGATCGTCATCATTCGCATCGTCGGGTATCAGGCTCTGCAGTTCTTCGGTGATATGCTCAATATTGTGCGAGTCATCCTTGCGGGTGTAGATCTGTTTGATGATGGCAAGAACGATAGCGTGTAAGGCGTGTGCTGAATGGGCCTGCGATATAAGGGCAATCAACCCGGTATCCGGGTTTTCGAACATCACTTCCCAGTCAATGGTGCCCGCTTTCGTTTTCGGCCCAGTCGCTTTTTCCATGTCCGGGTCTTTCACAACACGCTCTTTCGGACCCCACAGACCCGAATTCGACTTCTAGTCAATTATGCGCCGCAATTATTAAGATTTCGGATAGCGCCAATTTTTTCTCTAACCTGCGTCTCGCAGAATATCTTTCAAAATGGCAACGATGGTTCCTGGCTTGTATCCCTGCCGTGTCCCTGAATACCTTGCTCAGAGCAATGACTGCGCATGGAAGACTCGGGCTGATCGGTGCAAATAGGTCTTCCATACAAAAGGCTATCTCCTACCTGGCCCTCACGACAGCCACATCAACGGCACAATCTTCTCCAGACCGTATACAGATCAGAACCTAAGCGTACATGAAGGCCACCCAACGTCCAGAATACAAAAATTCAGCTCAGCGCCATGCAATCGCTTGCACACCGTGTGTGCAGAGCGTAAGTTCCCCTCCGAAATATTAATCAGCACCCGTAGCTCAGCTGGATAGAGCGCTGCCCTCCGAAGGCAAAGGTCGTGAGTTCGAATCTCGCCGGGTGCACCAATTTTTTCAATGGCTTATCTATAGCAAAAACATCAAACTTGATTTTTTGGGACAAATTTGGGACAATGAGATTGTAAATAGCAATCGGAGTTGTGCTCATGGCGACCATTAATCAACGCGGCCCTTATCAGTGGCAGGCAAAAGTTCGTCGCAAGGGATACCCGACCCAATCCAAAACATTCGAGAGCAAGCGCGATGCCGAAGCCTGGGTGTCGATCACTGAATCGGAAATGGTCCGTTCGGTGTTTGTGGATCGCTCGCTTGGCGAGAGCACGACCTTTCAAGAAGTAATCGAAAGCTACATCGAAAATGTCTGCCCCTCTCACAAGGGCTGTAGTTCCGAAATTTTGCGCCTCAAACGCTTCATGCGCGAAAAGCCAAAACTGGTGGCGCGGGGCATGGCAACCCTTAAAACCCAGGATTTTGAACATTATCGAAACGAACGCTCGGAACAGGTCAAGCCGGGAACGGTCAAGCGCGAGTTGAACCTGTTGCACAGCGTCATCGAGAATGTGCGCAAAAAATTGGCCCTGCACGAAAACCCCATATCCGACGTCAAACGCCCAAGAGTCAGAGACAGCCGCGACACCCGCCTGTTGAGCGGTGAAGAAGAGGTGTTAATGGCCGAGTTGGACAATTGCCGCAACCCGTGGATCAAGCCAGCGGTGATCCTGGCCCTTGAAAGTGCCATGCGCCGGGGCGAGTTGCTGTCCATGCGCTGGGAGAACGTTAACCTGCAAGAACGCTTCGTCCACCTTGAAGACACCAAAAACGGCGAATCCCGCAACGTGCCGCTTTCAAGTCGCGCCATAGACACCCTCAACGCCTTGCCACGCTCCATAGAAGGCCGAGTGCTACCCACCACCCCCGAGGGCCTTAAAAACGCCTTCGAGCGCACCCGCAAACGCGCCAACCTCGAACACTTCAATTTCCACGACCTAAGACACGAAGCCATAAGCCGCCTGTTTGAACGCGGCTGGAACGTCATGGAAGTCGCCGCTGTATCGGGACATAAGGATTTACAGAGCCTGAAACGGTACACGAATTTGAAAGCTAGTGACCTCGCTAAAAAAATGGGGTAAGGGCGCCAAGCTCATAACCTGAAGGTCGTAGGTTCAAATCCTACCCCCGCAACCAACCATTTCAAGCAATAGAATTAATAGATTAACCCATCATACTCTGTGACTAAACATCTAGAACAGGATGGAAAATTATGGGCTTATGGGTTTATGGGTAACTCTAAGATCGTGTATTTCATACATCTCATCGTAGAGGCCAGCTTGAACCAGTACCTTAAACGACCTCTTGAAATCGCTGATGATTTTGGCCTTATCCGGATGGTTCTTCGAAATCATCGGAGAGCTTAAATTCTCCTGAACAGGTGGAAGAAGAACTCGTAGTTTTTCACCAAGAGGTGGCGTCATTTTCTTTGCCAACTCGATTAATTGTAGTGGATCACTAATAACGGCATCGAATCGATCGCCCTTTAACATCGTCAGCAATCTTTTTTCAACCGCTACTTCAATAACTTTGAAACGATGTTTGTTCTTTTTAAAGTTCTCTAAGCCACCTGAATCGCGCATGAAACCTATTCGTTTTCCCTCCAAATAATCCATATCGCCAGAGGTCAGTTGTGAAGACTCTAAGGTAACAAAATTGATACTATCGATTGTTACATTCTCCATGTATTCAAAGTATGGGTCGAATCCTTCACCTTCCCAAGCTCCTGCTACAAGATCGTACTTTAGACGTTTTGTTTGTTCAATGCATCTAGGCCACGGCACAATGTAAACTTCTACGTTGTATCCCGCATGTGTGAAGACACGAGATATTATATCTGGAACTAGCCCCTTACTGGGTAAATTATCGCCGCCATACTTACCCCATTCCAGATAGCAAATTTTAAGTTTAGGTTTTTCTTCAATTGCATTCGCTTCACCGGAAGACCAGCCGAGCAGTGCCATAAAGGCTAGGGGAATGATATATTTCATAAGCATACTATAGACACTCATTAGGCTGTCGGATAGAAAAAAAAGGGCTTGTTGTTTGTAAAGAAGTCTGTGTCAGGTTTTCAGGGCAATTGGAGTAAATGCACAAGAATAAATCAAAAGCTTACTACCATCTTTGGTGAGTTATGAAATGGGACAATGCTGGCCCCCGCAACCAAATATTAAACCGCTATCCCAATGGGTTAGCGGTTTTTTCGTGACTGGGGTAAATTATAAAAACACTGTTTCGGAATTCATTCGGAATTTTTCGGATGGCTATTACTGCACACTCCTGAGTGCTCCTAATAATGAAAATCACAGTAATCAATATTAAATTTTGCCGCCTCTGATCGGGACACTCCGTTGGGACCAGGCGCAACGAGCGCGCTGATGTGATTGGAACCAGATCCGCGAATTCCATCAGGGTCTTTGAAGCATATCTTCCCATTATCAAAATTTTCGTTTCTTGTCTGCATTGCAGTTATCAAGCTTTGCAAACGGTTCTGTCGTGGGATGTTTCTGTTAACTTGAATTGATAAAGAGTATTCTTTTTCAGTCAAATATACACTGCCTCCAACTTGGGTTTGGGCTCTTGATTTTACTGTCTAACGTCAGCGCCTATGGGACAGATCCTCTCTTAGACTAGGCCGCGATGTGTTCCAATTTATATGGCGACGGACAAACAGAGGACGACGCACACAGGAAAGGCTTGGCACTTTTGCTGATATTACCGAAGCTGAAGCCCGCGAACTGGCATTGGCTTGCACCAAAGACGGCAAAGCCGCCGCAGCGCAAAAACAAATCGAGGTCGCCTTGTTTGAAGAGGTGGGCGAGATGTTCTTTGAGCGTTACCAGCGCAACTGGAAACCTTCAACTATCCACATCAGCCGAAATGCTTACGACCACGACATCTTGCCTTTCTTCAAAGGAAGGCAGATAGCCGAGATCGACAAGAATTTAATCCAGCGGTGGTTCGCCTCGCTTGGCAACAGACGGGGGCCAGCAAACCGAGCCTTGCCTGTTCTGTCTGTGATGATGCAACAGGCCGAGCTTTACGGATACCGTGCCGACAACACCAATCCATGCAAAGGCATTCCCCGGTATAAAATGGCACCAGCGGAACGGTTCTTGTCAGCTATCGAACTGGCAAGGCTTGGGAAGGTTTTACAGGAATACAAAAGCGTTTCGCCTTATAGCGTTCCTTTTAGCGAACTGGTTCAGGGCCTGTTTCCATGACCTGGGTGGCATCGTCCACTTTTTGGCGGCGTTGCGCAAGGCCAGATAGAGCAGCTTGGTTGCCGCACCATCGCTCGGGAAGTGACCCCGGTTGTTCGGGAAGTGACCCCGGTTTTTGATGATCTTTCGCAAGCTCATGTTCAGGCTCTCGATGGCATTGGTGGTGTAGATGATTTTGCGAACCGCTTCCGGATAGGCGAAAAACGGGATCACCTGTTCCCAGTTCCGCCGCCATGATTGACCGATGGGTGGGTATTTGCTGTCCCATTTTTCTTCAAATTCATCCAGCCGCAGGCCCGCTGCCTCGGCGTTTTCTGCTCGATAGATTTCTTTCAGATCGGCAACTACTTTCTTGCGATCATTCCACGGCACATAGTTGAGGCTGTGGCGGATCATGTGGACGATACAGGTCTGTACGGAGGTTTCCGGGAACACGGCGTTGATGGCTTCGGGGAAGCCTTTCAGGCCATCGACCACGGTAATGAAGACATCGTTCACGCCCCGGTTCTTGATCTCGTTCATCACCCGGAGCGAGAACTTGGCCCCTTCGGTTTGCTCGATCCACAGGCCAAGAACCTATTTGTGGCCTTCAAGGGTGAAGCCCAGGGCGAGATAAACAGCCTTGTTGCGGACCGTGCCTTCGTCGCGGATATTGACCCGCAACGCATCAAAAATAATGATCGGGTAAATCTCATCAAGCGGTCGGACTTGCCAGTCGCGAACCTCATCCATGACCTCGTCGGTGACACGGGAAATCAAATCGGGCGAGACCCCGACACCGTAGAGCTCTTCCAGATGTCCCCTGATCTCGCGCACCGACATGCCGCGTGCGTACATGGAAATAATCTTGTCATCAAAGCCGTCAAAACGGCGCTGGTCCTTCTTGACAATCTGCGGATCGAAGCTGGCATCGCGATCACGCGGAACAGCAATGTCCATCTCACCGTCTTCACCGATCAGACGCTTGGAACCGTGACCGTTGCGGGAATTGCCGCTCTTCTGGCCTTTCTGATCACCTTTTTCATAGCCGAGATGGTCGCTCAACTCGGCGTTCAAGGCCCGTTCTAAAAGCGCCTTCTTCAATTCCTTGAAAATTCCCTTATCACCCAAAAGGTCTTCAGGATTCTTGTAATCAGATAAAAGCTCGTCGATAACTTCTTTTTTGATAGCCATGTTTTCGTTCTCCCTCTCTGGAGTTTATAACATGGCCGCTTACACAGTTAACCGGATACCCTCAATTAAAATTCTTCCGATGATTTTTTTTGAAACAGTGAAGCAAGCTAGGATAATACAAATCATTGAAAAAAGTTCGTCAAATACGTAGAATACAACTATTATTGAGTTCAATAATTTGGAAATGTATTTAGAATGCTTCGTTTACTTCTGCCGTTTCTAATCTTTGGTTTTTTTTTTTACCAAAAGACATTCATGCTTTTTCCGAGGAGGAAGCTACCAATAAACTTGAAGCAATAACTTGGTACACAGAAGAATACCCTCCTTATAATTTCTTAGGAGATGATGGTGTGCCGACCGGAATGGCTGTCGATATCTTGCTGGCTGCCTTCAGGAAACTCGGTGTTGGTGTTACCGCAGCCGACATTAACATTGTTCCATGGAACCGAAGCTACAAGTATATCCAAAAAAAACCAGGAACTGCCCTGTTCAGCATGACCTATACGCCAGACCGTGAAAAAATAATGAAGTTCGTAGGCCCCTCCATTCCTTCGGTGATTTCCGTTATCGCGCCGAAAAAAAGCAACATCGTCGCCCATACAGCCTCAGATCTAAGCCAGCTCAATATCGGCGTCGTGCGTGACGATATTGGAGATCAACTGGTTCGCAATCTGGCAGTTAGCAATGATGCGATCAAGAGAAAAAACTCCACCAAACAGCTTTTTTACCTGCTTAAGTCGGGAAGGGTCGATGTTGTCGCATATGCCGTTGATGTATTCAAAAATGCGATTAAAAAAACAGGCGAAGATCCAAATCAATATGAAGAAATCTTTATCCTCAAGAAGGGACAGTTGGGTTATGCATTTCACAATTCGACGGATGCAAACGCCCTGGCCCACTTACAAAAGGCAATTGATGAACTTAGAACCGATGGAACCATCGACAAAATTATAGCCGAATACCGATAATAAAAATGTAAGGGAGACGAGAATGTTCAGGCCCATAAATTTGTATGCTGCTTTTTTTGCCGGTGCCTTATTATTACCAACAATGAGCAAAGCCGATATTACCATCGCCGTCGTTGGCGGCATGGAAGGCCCCTTTGAAAAAATAGGCATTGAATTCAAGCAAGGTGTTCGTGGGGTCGTTGACGCCATAAATGAAAATGGAGGATTGTTGGGGCAAAAACTTGACATCATTGTCCGGGATGATAATTGCGATTCTGATAAGGCGATTAAAATTGCTAAAGAATTGGTAATGTTGAAAGTTTCTATGGTCATGGGGCACTTGTGCTCTCATGCATCGATTGCGGCATCGGAAATCTACGAAAAAGCGGGTATTATCGAAATTTCACCATCATCTACCAATCCAGAGTATACGGAGCGTGGTTATAAATATATTTTTAGAACCACTGGACGTGATGACATACAGGGTTTCGTCATTGCCGAACATATAATCCGCAGCTATAAAACAAAAAATATCGGAATTATTTATGGTGACAACACATATTCCAAAGGCGTTGCAGAGATTGCCAAAAAATTTCTGAACCAAGGCAGTGTACAAGAAGTATTCTTTGAAGAGGCTCCTAAAGAACCGTTTGATTTTGCATCTATTTTTGCGCTTATCGCAATAAACAATATTGATGTGCTTCTTTATCCAGGGCTACCCGGAGCAATAACCGCCTTTGCAGCGCAAGCAAAAGAAAATGGCGTTAAAGTTCGCTTGATCGGTAGTGACGCTTTTTCGGGAATAATCTTTGACGATACAAATCGACGTTATTTGGATGGCGCACAATTCAGTTTTCCGCCTGACCCAAAGGATGACCGACGGAACAAGGCAATAGTCAAGAAGTACAAAGCATATGGCTATGAGCCGGAAGCTTTTGCCTTTTACAGCTACGGCGCCGTCGAGGTATGGGCGCAAGCTGTAGCAGAGACGGCAACACTCGACGCAGTTCAAGTCTCAAAAACTCTCCGGTCAGGAAAATTTGATACGGTTTTGGGGGAAATAAGTTTTGATGAAAAGGGAGATATTTCCAACCCCGGTTTTGTCATGTATTTCTTTAACAAGGGAAAACGCTATTATCTTGATTAATCGAAAATTATAGGTAATCGACGTGCTTAACTTTCTTTCTAAAATATTCAGCAGCAGCATTAGCCTGCTTGTTGTCTCACTGGTTCTGTTCGTGGCTTTTGGTGGTCTGTTTTATATGGATGGCGAAGTCAAGAAAGGCGCCAGCGACATTCAACATCTGACGATTAACGCAGAACGCATACTCAATGCAGACTTGTCCAGCACAACGGCCGTACGCTTAGCGGCAAGTTTACAGTCGGATCGATATATCCTGAATTATCAAGACTTTCAGGATATGAAGTACTCTCTATTAGTCGGGTTCACTGCATATGCGCAAAGCGATAAGGTCAAGGAAGCCTTTGCCCAAATGGAAGATGTCCAACAGGACATAGAAGATGCCGAAGCAGAAGCCATTGCGCTTATTGATGACGAACAATGGGAAGAAGCCCTTGAGTTGGTTACGGAACCGGCATTCAGGCGGCAAAAGGGAATTTACCGGGCTAACCTTTCACGTGCCTTACGAGAAATGATCGTCGATAGTGAAACTCGCGCACAACAATCAAATGAGCTTGCCAGGATATCTCAAAACAGTGCGTTGGGGATGTTCCTGATTCTTGCATTAATTGGTTTTCTGTATTCCCGTGAAATGCGACTTTCACTGAAACGCCAGTTTAATTTAGCGCGAAATCTGGAAGAAATAAATGAAAACCTCGAACAAAGAGTAATGGAACGTACGGCGGAACTTAAAAAAAGTGAAGCACAGTTCAAGATAGTACTCGATAATATGCCGGCAATTGTCTTCCTTAAATCCATGGACGGTCGTTTTCAATTGATAAACAAAAGGTATGAAGAGGTCTATGGTGTCGAATTCAAAGACATTAAGGGAAAGAACCTATATGACCTTTTCACCAAAGACCTTGCTGATGAATTCAGTGCCATCGATCAAAAAGTTATCGAGAGTGGGCACATTTCGGAAAGCGAGCACGTAAAACAGGTAAATGGTGAAGAGATTATCCTGTCATCGGTGTTGTTTCCAATTATTGACCAAAATGGGGAAGTGACTGGATTTGGTGGTGTCGAAGTAGATATAACAACTCGCAAAGCCGTTGAGAAGAGCCTTGCCGATAAAGAGAAGCAATTGCGTGTCGCTCTGGATAATATGTTGAGTGGAATTTTTATGTTCGATAAGGACGGCAAGGTTGATTTATTGAACGATCAATACTTCAAAATTTATGATTTTCCTGAGGATCTAATAGCAATAGGCGGGTCACTAAAAACAGTTTTGCGATATCAAGCAGAAAGAGGGGATTTTGGAGAGGGTAATGTTGAGAGAATCGTAGACCGGGTGATGGACGGGCTCGTAAGTAAAGAAGCAAAGACATACGAACGCAAACTGATCAATGGCACCATTGTCGAGATTAATGTTTCGCCGACCCCTGATGGGGGTACTGTCGTCGTATATAATAACATCACAGAACGTAAGAAGGGAGAAGAAGCCCTTCGTGCCAGCCAGCACCTCCTTGAAAGCGTCATTGAAAATACGTCTGCTATAATTTTTTCAAAGGATAGATTGGGTCGTTATACGCTTGTTAACAAAAGTTGGGAAACGCTCACTAGACTCAATCGGAAGGATGGCCTCGGCAAGGATGATTTTGCAATTTTTTCAAATGATGTCGCTGAAAGTCTACGTGAAAATGACCAGCAGGTCATGGCGTCAAACAAGCCGATGGAGTATGAGGAAATAACGCAAGGCAAGAGTGGCGAAAGAACTTTGTTGACACTCAAGGTGCCATTAATTGTAGTGGTTCAGACTTGATCTGACAGTTACCAGATTCGACGTGGCGTCTGTCAGGTCAAATTTGGTCTACAAACTTTTCCTTCCAGATACTTTTGCCGTCCTCCAGAGTCTGCATGGG
>JAJRSG010000256.1 GCA_024278915.1 Alphaproteobacteria bacterium | reverse complement strand
GTCGTGTCACCTTAAAGTGCAAAATTAGCTATTTAAACTATCTGCACAACAATGTTTCATTTTAAAATTGTAAAATATATTGCAAAGTATGCCCACTTGACTTAGATCAAATGAGGTCGCAGAATTGTGTTGCAAATACGATTTTATTTGCTGGATAAGGCTTGCATATATTAGCAAGTTCTAATATATCAAAATTTAAGGCCCTTACATATGGAGGGCCTAATTGAAAATGGGGGAGGCCTTAGTGTCAAATGCTCATAGTAATACGAAAAGCATAGTCAACAACTACGGGTTTTTCCCGATTTTACTCATTACCATCTTAGGATTTGTCTGGGCGGTTATGGCGGCGGCGCGAGGCGGCGACCCTGTAATGACACCACATGCCTATATGTTCATGTTCGCTTTTTCACTGGCAATTTTTGCGCTTGTTTATGGCGTGGCGACAGGAAAGTTTGTGTATAACCCTTATGAGTACGATGATAATGTGATTAAAGCGGGTGTGATTGCTATTATTTTTTGGGGGATCGCCGGCATGTTGGTCGGGGTTATTATTGCGTCGCAACTCGCCTTCCCCAAGTTTTTATATTTTGAGAATTTACCGTGGACGAACTTCGGGCGATTGCGCCCGCTCCATACATCGGGTGTAATTTTTGGTTTTGGTGGGAATGCGTTGATTGCAACGTCTTTCTATATTGTACAGAGAACCTGCCGTACACGTTTGGCGGGCGGCCTATGGCCATGGTTTGTATTCTGGGGCTATAATTTATTTTTATGTATCGCAGGTACTGGTTACCTTATGGGGATTACAGAATCACGTGAATATGCAGAACCTGAATGGTATGCGGATATTTGGCTAACCATTGTTTGGGTCAGTTATTTGATGGTGTTCATGTTGACTTTAGTGAAACGGAAAGAAAAGCATATCTATGTAGCAAACTGGTTCTTGCTTTCCTTCATCGTAACCATTGCCATGTTGCATTTGGTCAATAACCTATCTTTGCCTGTCAGTTTCCTTGGCGCCAAAAGTTATGCTGCCTTTAGCGGGGTACAAGATGCGATGACCCAGTGGTGGTATGGGCATAATGCTGTGGGCTTCTTCTTGACTACGGGTTTCCTTGGCATGATGTATTACTTCATTCCGAAACGTGCTGGACGCCCTGTCTGGTCATATAAGCTGTCCATTGTACATTTCTGGACCGTGATATTTATTTACATATGGGCTGGCCCGCATCATTTGCATTTCACGGCATTACCGCAGTGGACGCAAACCATGGGTATGGTGTTCTCGGTTATGTTGTGGATGCCGAGTTGGGGTGGCATGATCAACGGCCTGATGACGATTTCAGGTGCGTGGGATAAATTTCGTACAGACCCTGTTTTACGCTTATTAGTTATTTCCGTAGCGTTTTACGGCATGGCAACCTTTGAGGGTCCGCTCATGGCTGTGCGCTATGTAAACGCTCTTTCCCATTATACGGATTGGACAATCGGACATGTTCACGCTGGCGCGTTGGGCTGGAACGGTATCATTACCTTTGGTGCGGTTTATTGTATGGTGCCGTGGTTGTGGAAAAAACAAGAGATGTATTCCATGCGTCTTGTCGAGTGGCATTTCTGGTTAGCGATGATCGGGATTGCCTTTTATATTGCTGCCATGTGGATTTCTGGCATTATGCAAGGTGTGATGTGGCGTACATATAATGATCTAGGTTTCTTGGAGTATTCTTTTATCGAAACTGTCATGGCCATGAAGCCTTTCTATATGATCAGAGCTTTAGGCGGCTTCCTATATCTTTGCGGTATGTTTGTACTAAGCTTCAATGTTTATATGACCATTAAGGGAAGAGGCGAAGCATTGTCATTGGCGGAAGAAGAGCCTTTCGCTCGCAAGCCAGACCCAGAGTCAGGTCTAACCCCAAGTTACGTGGCGGGAGAATAAGATGTCTAAACTGCATGACTTTATGGAGAAACGATCTTTCGCGCTTTTATTCGGTATTCTTGCCGTTGTATCTGTTGGCGGACTGGTTGAAATTGCACCCTTGTTTTTTATCGACAGCACCATTGAAGAAGTAGACGGCATACGCCCCTACTCTCCTTTGGAACTTGCTGGACGTGATATATATGTACGAGAAGGCTGTTATCTATGTCATTCGCAAATGGTGCGGCCATTACGTGATGAAATCGAACGCTACGGTCATTATTCTTTGGCGGCAGAAAGTATGTATGACCACCCGTTCCAGTGGGGGTCTAAACGAACCGGACCTGATGTTGCCCGTCTTGGTGGGAAATACTCGGATGAGTGGCATGTATTACATTTGAGTGATCCACGTGCTGTGGTGCCAGACAGTGTAATGCCGCCTTATAAATTCTTGGCAGATAAGAAAATTGATACCAGTCGGTATGCAAAACATCTGTTGGCGAATAAGCGTCTTGGCGTTCCTTATACGGACGAAATGATACAGATGGCTGCGTCAGATATGAAAACCCAAATTAACCCGGATGCCGATGATTATGATGCTTTCATGGCTCGCTACCCGAAAGCGGTCGTGCGTAACTTTGATGGTAATGCGAAAGATGTCACAGAAATGGACGCATTGATTGCTTATCTGCAAATGCTTGGCACCTTGGTGGACTTTGATGAATACCAAGCTAAAATCGAAGGAAATGAGAGATAGATATGAGCTATGATCAAGTTGCACATATTGTCAAACTCGGCGGTACCGTATTTTTCTTTTCCTTCTTTATTTTGGTTTTGATCTATGTGTTCTGGCCTAAGAACAAAGAAAAATTTAAGCAGGCGGCAGGTATTCCAATTCATGACGAAAGCCTCGTTCCTGATGAAAAACAAACACAAACCATGGAGACAACACCATGAGTGCAGACAATAACAACCCAAATGTTGATGAACATTCCGGCGAGGAGTTTACAGGCCATGAGTGGGATGGGATTGCAGAATTGAATACACCCATGCCGCGTTGGTGGTTGTGGATCATGTATGCATCAGTTGTATGGTCGATAGGTTATGTGATCTTGATGCCAGCCATCCCTGGTTTTGGCGAAAGTGGATATACCAAAGGAAAGCTAGGGTTTTCTGACCGCGCACGCGTGACGGAAGCTGTCGATAAAATGCATGCTGATCGTTCAGTGTTTTCTCAAAAACTGGTAGGGGCTGATCTTGAAACTATTCAGTCAGACCCTGATTTGCTACGCTTTGCGATGGCTCAAGGAAAGTCCCTTTTTGGTGATAACTGTGAGACTTGCCATGGTGCAAGCGGCCGCGGCTTTCCAGGATATCCGAACTTGAATGATGATATTTGGTTATGGGGTGGTAGCTACAAAGATATCACATATACTATTACCCATGGTATTCGTTCTAATGATGATGATGCGCGTCTTTCGAGCATGGCAGCTTATGGAAGTGATGAAATGTTATCACGGGACGAGATCAATGATTTGGTTGGTCATGTGGAATATATTTCTGGGCAATCTGCAACGGCAAACACAAAGGGCGCAGCCCTATTTGCTGATAATTGCACGAGTTGCCATGGGGTTAACGGTAAAGGCACGCGCGAAAACGGCGCTCCTGATTTGACGGACCAAGATTGGTTATATGGTGGTGACACTGCAACCATACAGACAACTATTTTTTCGGGGCGTAATGGATTAATGCCAAATTGGAATCAGCGTCTTTCCGAAGACCAGATTGCAGCTTTGGCCGTGTATGTTCACTCTCTTGGTGGCGGTGAATAGCTAACCGGAGGCAGTTATGCCAGAATTAAAAAAGCGCAAAACCGTAGCGCATGGGGTCGAACGATCCCATGCAAAAGCGGTTGGACCATCTACGCAACAAAGCCTATATAAAAAACGTACGCAAGTTTACCCAAAAAGGGTCAACGGCATTTACCGTAAATTGAAATGGTTTTTACTCTTTGTTTTACTCGGCATATACTATGTGACTCCGTGGATACGTTGGGACCGAGGGCCATTGGCACCGGACCAAGCTGTTCTCATTGACTTTGAAAATGCGCGTTTCTACTTTTTCTATATCGAAATTTGGCCGCAGGAAATCTACTACCTTACTGGCCTACTAATTCTTGCTGCTCTTGGTTTGTTTTTGGCAACGGCATTATTTGGTCGTGTCTGGTGTGGTTACGCTTGCCCACAAACCATTTGGACAGATTTATTTATGGCCGTCGAAAGATTTTTCGAAGGTGACAGAAATGCACGGATGCGTCTTGATAAAGCAAAGTGGGGTGTGAATAAAATTGCCCGTAAGACGGGCAAGCATATCGTATGGCTTTATATATCCATGCTGACAGGTGGGGCGTGGATATTGTACTTCCATGATGCGCCAACGATTGCTCGCGACCTTTTACTCGGCCATGCACCGGCAACAGCTTATATCTTTTTGGCGATTATGACCTTTACGACTTATATGCTTGCAGGGTTTATGCGCGAACAAGTATGTACATTTATGTGTCCTTGGCCACGTATTCAGGCTGCAATGATCGATGATGAAGCATTGAATGTGGTGTACCGCCATGATCGCGGTGAACCACGTGGTGCCCATAAAAAGGGTGATACTTGGGAGGGACGCGGTGATTGCATCGGGTGTCGTCAATGTATCGCTGTTTGCCCAACCGGTATTGATATTCGCGATGGCGCCCAACTGGAATGTATTGGCTGTGCGTTATGTATTGATGCCTGTAATGAAGTGATGGTCAAAATTGGGCGGCCTAAATGGTTGATCGCCTATGACACGGATGCCAATATTGAACGACGTCTTAAAGGTGAAAAAGACCAATTCCACCTTATTCGCCCTCGTACGGTTATTTATTCTATTGTCTTTGCGATTGTTGCAAGTGTGATGTTGTATGGCTTATTAAATCGAAGTGAACTTGATTTAAATGTTCTCCGTGACCGTATTCCAAACTATGTTCGACTTTCAGATGGTTCGGTACGAAATGGTTATACACTGAAAATTCTCAATAAAGCTTCTTATGACCGTGACCTGTCCATTGAGGCCATTGGGCTAGAGGATGTTCAAATATCGGTCGTAGGTTTGAAAAAAATAGATGGGCATTATATATTGAGTGTACCAGCAGATGAAGTGCTGGATTACAAAGCTTACCTTGCGATCAAAGATGTATCGAACCTAAGTGACCGAGCAGTATTTTCCTTACGGCTTACCGATGAAAAAACTGGTGAGACAACGTTAACAGAAACCATGTTTATTACGGGTAAGGCAAAGTAGATGTCGAGCGCAATCAACAAAAAAGTAAAGTCGAAAGAATTCACTGGGCGACATATGTTGGTGTTGATGGTTACCTTTTTCGGGGTCATTCTTGCTGTCAATATTTATATGATGTTTGAGGCTGTTACGACATTTCGCGGCGAGGACATCAAACAATCTTATCGCCAAGGGCTAGATTATAACCAAACACTAGAAAAACGATCCATCCAAAATTCACGGGGATGGTCAGCAGATATCATTATCAATCAAGATCATACATTAGTCTTACATATTATTGACCAAAATGATTTTGTCATTCGGGGCCTTGAAATAGAAGGTGTATTAAAACACCCTGTAGAAACGGATTTAGACATTCCTTTAATCTTTAAGGCTGATGCAAATACGGGCAGTTATATTGCCACCCTGCCTACGGATATAAAAGGTAAACGGTGGATGAAAACCAAGGCTAGCTATGCTAATTCAGGCGACGGCGAAGATGTCGTGTTTGAAACTAAAAATGAGATATGGCTGAAATAACTTTAGATGCACAAGGATGTCCAAGCGGACAATCTACACCTTCCGATATTGCGATGTTGGAGAATGTATCCGTACATACTGATGAAATGCTCAGCCCTTATGTGCAGGCCAATGCCAATGGTGATGATACCATTGATTTGATGATATCGGGCGCGCATTGTGCGGGATGTGTTGCAAAAATCGAACGAGAAATTTCGGCCTTGGATGGCGTCCGTATGGCTCGTATGAATTTATCAACCATGCGTCTTAACATTGCGTGGCGTAAAGCCCAGACGGGTGCTGCGAATATTGTCGGGCGACTGGAAGAACTTGGGTATGGTGCAAAGCCGTTTAATATGGAACTCGCCCCTCTAGCGGCCAAAGACGAACTGCAAACCATGATGAAAGCCATGGTTGTTGCCGGAGCAGCCATGGCCAATATTATGGTCATTTCTGTCAGTGTGTGGGCCGGATTTGATATGGGAGAAAACACCCGTCAGTTCATGCATATTCTATCTGGCATTATTGCCTTGCCAGCAGTCGCATATTCGGGGCAGGTGTTCTTTCGTTCCGCGTGGGGCGCGTTAAAGAACAAGCGCACGAATATGGATGTTCCTATTTCATTGGCAGTGCTTCTTGCTTGTGCGCTGAGTATTTACGAAACGGTCCATGGCAGCCCTGATACATATTTTGATGCGGCGGTAATGTTGTTGTTTTTACTC
>JAJRSG010000255.1 GCA_024278915.1 Alphaproteobacteria bacterium | reverse complement strand
TTGCGGTGAAAAGCCGGGATTTCATGTAGCCGCGCCGCAATTTGTGCTTTCATCGCTTCAAATGGGTTTTCTCCTTTGGCTACAGGTTCTAGCAGCATTAGGCTGGAAATATGCATGGGGGTTTCGGGTGTTTCCATATAGAGAAAGGTTGCGTCTATTCCTGATAACTTTTGCATATCTAAAATCCTTAAATCATAGGGCTATTATTGTGCGGGAACTGCATCAAAATCAGGTGTTCGGAAAAATATTTTTCGAGCGCCTCTATTGGCAAATGGTTGCCACTGTTGTTCGTCTTGGGCTAGTCGGTCTGCGATGACATAAAGTACGCTTGGGTTCATGCCTAGCCCACAGTGGCTGCCTTCCACACGGATATTTTCTGTTTGTCGGGCTTTTTTATCACTTACGGGACGACGTTGATGACAGTTTTGCCACGCGACAATCCCGTCTGTTTTTGAGTAAATGGATGTCGTCGGAACTGGCGGTGCTTTCTCAAGACGGGATTTAATAGGTGGATTATCTACGGCGTGTCCTGCAACAAGTTCGTAAAATTTATGTGCATGTGAGGCTCTGGGGTTTCCAGAATGAGGGCTGCCAAGCGAGATAACAAAACGTATTTTTTCGGGGCGTAATTTGGCTAGTTCTCGTGCAAATATCCGGCCAAGGCTCCAGCCAATGATGCTGAGTTTCTCATTATGGGTTTCAAAAATGCTATCGACCTTTTCGAGCATGCGCTCTAGCACCTGATCGCGGAGGCCAAGGTTTGTTCCCTGTTCCCAGCCATATGGCGTATAGTTTTGCTTTTTTAGGAAGTGCCGCATTGGCCCGGTTGATCGGTCAGAGGCGGCTAGGCCAGGGAGCACTAATACCGGATGTCCGTCCCCTTTTTGTAAATGTTTGAACAACGGACGAGTGGCAACATATGCCCCAAGGGCGTATATGGCGCGGCCTTCTAGCATGAGAAGTAGTGGTGATGGTGCTTTTACTGTATTTGATCGGTTAAACAAATCGTCCCCTTTTCTTTAAGCCATATACTTAACGTAGGGCATTAGAAAGCGAAACCTAACCTGCGAGTGGGCAGTTAAGGGTTCATGTGAGGAGAGATATGCAGGACTTGGTGTTAAGAGCCTTGCTTACACATTAAATTTGAAATGCATTATGTCGCCGTCTTGGACGATATAGGTTTTCCCTTCTTGGCGTGTTTTTCCCGCTTCTTTTGCGCCTTGCTCACCACCATATTCCACGAAGTCTATGTAGGCGGTTGTTTCGGCGCGAATGAAACCCCGCTCGAAATCTGTATGAATAACACCAGCACACCTAGGGGCGCTCCAGCCAGCATGGAAGGTCCATGCACGGGCTTCTTTGGGGCCCACGGTGAAATAGGTTTGTAAACCAAGAAGTTCATAGCCCGTTTGGATCATCCGGTTGAGGCCCGGTTCTTCTAAACCGAGTGCATCAAGATATTCTACGCGCTCTTCATTATCGAGTAGAGCGATCTCACTCTCGATTTGGGCGGAAATAACGACGGCTTGCGCCCCTTCTGCTTTTGCGTGGGCAAAGACTGTTTCAGAATAATCATTACCGGTAGCGGCGCTATCTTCGTCAACATTTGCAACATAAAGAACTGGTTTCGCTGTTAAAAGTTGCAGCATGCGCCATGCTTGACGGTCGTCTTTATCTACGGTGGCAGTACGAGCAGGGCGACCTTCGTTCAATTCCGCCATGGCGAGGTCAATCATTTTAAGCGTCAAAATTGCTTCTTTATCACCGTTTTTAGCTTTCTTTTGCAAAGCGGGGCTGCGTTTTTCAAGGCTTTCCATGTCGGCCAGCATTAATTCTGTTTGCACGGTGTCCAGATCGGCAAGAGGATCAATTTTTCCTTCCACATGGGTGACGTCTTCATCGTCGAAACATCTGAGCACATAAGCAATGGCGTCAGTTTCACGGATGTTGGACAAAAACTGATTGCCTAGACCTTCCCCTTGAGAAGCGCCGCGAACGAGCCCCGCAATATCAACAAAATTCATCCGTGCTGGAATTTGTTCTTTGGAACCACCAATTTCCGCTATTTTTGGTAGCCGTGCTTCGGGGACGGCGACTTCGCCGACATTTGGCTCAATCGTACAAAATGGATAATTTTCGGCTTGGGCTGACGCGGTTTGGGTCAGGGCATTAAAAAGGGTGGACTTACCGACATTTGGTAGGCCAACGATGGCGCATTTAAATCCCATGATATATTCCTATGTCTTCAGTTTCTTCTTGGTTTTGAACTTGGGGCGGGGGCAAGGTGATTGACCTTGGTTTGGTACTTATTTAACTCGCCCATCGCCAATAATTCTGATGCACGGGCACAAGCATCTGTCAGGGCCATAACCCAGTCTTTTTCAGATTTGGCAAAATCGGATAATACGTGAGAATGCACCTTTTCCTTATGGCCAGGATGATCAATGCCCATTCTTGCCCGATAGAAATCCCCGCCGATCATTTGTTTGATTGAGCGTAATCCATTATGCCCGGCAATCCCGCCGCCAAGCTTGATACGGAACTTGCCCGCTTCCAAATCGAGTTCATCATGAAAGACAATGATTTTATCTAATGGTATTTTATAAAATTGGGCGGTTTTTTGAACGCTACGGCCAGATTCGTTCATAAAGGTCATGGGCTTTAAAATGATTGCTTTAATACGACCGTTGGGCGTGTCCATGAACCCTTCACGTAACACCCCGTTAAATTTTGATTTTTCTGGTCCAAACCCGTGAAAATCAGCAATCGCATCTACAGCCATGAAGCCGATATTATGGCGATTGCCTTTATATTTTTCACCGGGATTACCGAGGCCAACAATTAATAACATTGGCCTCTCCAATTGTTTGGAATGATGGCGAGAGAATAGCCAGCTAAGAAGCTTGATTAAGCTTCCCCTTCAGCTTCCGGTGTTTCGCCTTCAGCAGTTTCTTCGCCTTCAGCAGTTTCTTCACCTTCTTCATCAGCACTTTCGCCGCGTGTCGCAACAACAGTAAGAACGGTTGGGTCGCGATCTGTAATAGCGGAGGTTACGCCTTTCGGGAATTTAAGTTCAGAAATATGAAGGCTGTCACCCATTTCAAGTTCGCTAAGGTCAATTGCCAAACTTTCAGGAATGTCACCTGCCGGGCAGTTTACTTCGATGGTGTAACGAACAACGTTCAATGTACCACCTTGTTTAAGGCCAGGGCATTCATCTTCACCAACAAAGTGAGTTTTAATTTCCACTGTAATGATACTGTCTGCTTTCACGCGGTAAAAATCGATATGTTGTGGCATATCTTTAACAGGGTGAAACTGTATGTCTTTGGTAATGGCAGACTGTAATTTACCTTTGTGAGAAATTTTCACCATAGAACCGATCAAATTGCCAGTATTAAGGGCTTTGATCACTTCATTTTGTTTCAGGCTAATCGCAACTGGATCTTCACCGCCACCATACAAAATACCTGGTACTAAGCCATCTCTGCGAGCCGCGCGTGCGCCGCCTGTGCCTGTGTTTTCACGTACTTGAATGTCTAAAACTGTATCTGTCATTTTATCGTCCTACTCTTTACATACTTTGTAAATGCCTGCCGCAGTCCGCATTGATGGGCAAAACGGCATTTCAAAGCTGTATTTTGAATTTCGTGCGCGTTGTATAGTGGAAAGCAATTAGATACGCAAGCACTAGATACCGAGTTTTTCGGTACTATTTCACCGTTAAATTAAGGTGTGGGGTTAATCAAACAGCTTACTAACGCTTTCGTCATTAGAGATACGCCGTATTGCCTCGCCAATGAGGCGGGATACGGTGACGGCGCGAATCTTTTTACACTTCTTTACGGCGTCCGGTTGTGTGATCGTGTCGGTGATTACCACCTCTTTCATGACGGAATTCGTGATGCGCTCAACAGCAGGGTCAGACAATACACCGTGGGTAATATAGGCGGTAACGTCTTTTGCACCACAATCCATCAAAGCTTTGGCTGCATTACAAAGAGTGCCGCCGCTATCAATGATATCATCAAGAATGATGCACGAACGGCCTTCGACGTCCCCGATTACATTCATGACTTCACTTTCACCGGCTTTCGGGCGACGCTTATCAATAATAGCAATATCGGCTTCAAATCTTTTAGCTAGGGCGCGCGTTCGAACAACACCACCTGTATCAGGCGATACAAACATAATGTTTTCACGTTCCTTGCGGCTGTATTCACCTTTGATATCCGCTTCAAATACGGGTTGGGCAAACAAATTATCTGTTGGGATATCAAAGAAACCCTGAATTTGTCCTGCATGGAGATCAAGTGTGAGAACGCGGTCTGCGCCAGCTTTGGTAATGAGGTTGGCAACCAATTTGGCTGTAATAGGTGTTCGACCACCGGATTTGCGATCCTGTCTGGCATATCCATAGTAAGGAATGACGGCTGTGATCCGGTCAGCAGATGCTCGGACCAGCGCGTCAATGATAATAAGCAGTTCCATGAGGTGATCATTGGCAGGCGGTGACGTAGAAAGAATAATGAAAATATCCTCGCCGCGTACATTTTCGTTAATGCGTACGAAAATTTCCTGATCACGAAAGCGTTCGATGTTGACCTTAATCAAAGGTACATCAAGTACATCTGCAATATCGTTGGAAAGTTCGAGACTAGAGGTACCACTAAGAATTTTCATGAGAATCACCTATTCTTTCATCTCTTGTTGTGTTTTTCCGTGCTCTAGCAGAGATGAAGGAATTGTTAAAGCTAAACTACTCAGTTTTTAACATTATTGCTGAAATATTCCTGCCATAGTCTGAAATATGGTTGTGGGAGTTATGCCGATAGCTGAAATAGCCTGTGTTCTGCCCATATGTGCATTGTGGTAAGGCTTTCACGGCAGATATACTGGCGCGACGAAGCTTCCTTTCCAAATATGATTTGATGTCAAAATAGGAGCGGTCACTGTTTCCTGCAATGAACAGATCATGATTGTCTTGGCGTTCGCTTAGAAAACTTTCGACAAATTCTGGGCCCACCTCAAAATGGGCTTGGCTAAGGCAGGGGCCGATGGCAGCGTGAATATTGCTGCGCGTTGCACCGAGAGATAACATTGCTTCAATCGTGGTGTCGGTAACGCCAGCAAGTGCCCCTCGCCAGCCTGCATGGGCAGCCCCGATAACGCGGGCGCTTGGATCCACAAACAGTACTGGTGAACAATCTGCAGCTAAGGCAGAACAGGCAATTCCGGCTACATTGGTAACGATGGCGTCTCCCTTTGGCGGGGTCAGGTTGTCCCAGATTTCTGTTGCGACGAGGACGTCCGTACTGTGGTGTTGATGGACGGACAATAGGGCTTTGCCTTGTGCACCGAGTGTTTTGGCAACTCTGCTTCTATTTATAAGGACATGTTTTGTTTCGTCTTCCGAACCATGTCCTGCATTCAGGCTTGCATATTTACCTGTCGAGACACCGCCGTCACGACCAAAAAAACCGTGGCTTAATCCTTGGATGCCATCAAAAACGGGAGTAGTGATGAATGGGGTATGGGGGTTCATTGGTCTGCGAACCCAAGAGGGGATGGGAGTGATTTGGATTGCACGGTAATGGCTTTAAATAAATTTCCCATTTCATCTACATCGGTTAGGCGATGTAATTGGCGTGCAATTTTTTCTTTCGAATTTGGTGCTGATCTTGACAAGGTGACGGCGCGAAGTTCGATTCCAAGGCGAGATAAAAATTGTCCTTGCGGGCAGGGGCCGAATGTGTCCAGTTCTGCCTGAATAGCCAAATCTTTAAGGTGGCCGAAATTAACTCTTGCTGTGAGATCTGCATAACCCGGCTCGTCAAGGGGGTATACTTTCTTATGCTTTTTGAGGGCTTGGAATGTATCTCCAAACTCGTTTTCGCTAGGCCCGTAGTCAATAAATAAGGCCGCGCCTGAATCTGTTTTGAATCTTGCTTCCAAAGTCTCGATAACCTGTGCGAGGCCGGGGCTGGTTTCCAGCAAATCGCCATTTTTAAAGCCTTCAATATTACTTGGCAGAAGGGCCTGATCTGCACGAGAAATAGGGGCGGTTGAAATACTATAGATGAGTTTGTCTGGGTTTTGTGGATGGATATCTACCAACCGTTCATGCCAACCATCATTGCCTTTAAATCTGTCATTCATGATGAATTGCCGGATCGGGAGGCAGTCGAGATATTCATTCCCAATTATTAGTACTGGTCCTTGTGGCACTTCTTCTAAGCGGCTCACCCAGTTGACAGGTACGCCGCAGCTCGCAAGTTGCTCTGCTTGTTTGGCTTCCAATGCACTGGATGTTTCGATTAAATATAGGCGAATAGCTTTGAAAAAATCTTTATCGAGTTGGCCAGAGCGTAAAATGTCAGCCATCATTACCCCGCGACCTGGGCCATATTCCACCAAATTTACCCGTGTCGGTTTGCCCATGCCGCGCCAGGCATTGATGAGCCAAAGCCCCAAAACCTCTCCGAACATTTGGCTAATTTCGGGTGCTGTGATGAAATCCCCATCTACGCCTAATGGATCACGGGTTGGATAATATCCTTGAGTTGAATCCAGCAAACACCACGACATATAGGCCGCAATGTTCATGGGGCCGTTGTCCTTAATTTGCCGAATAATGCGTTGCTTAAGACTTAGCATCTTTGGTGTCAGTTTCTGGATATTTAGGCGTAACAGGGGGGCGTTTAATCGCCCATAAAACAACCACGATCCCGATAATTACCATCGGCAAAGAATAGGCCATGCCACGCGTCAAGGGGCCGATGAGTTCTGCATCTGGTTCGCGGAAATTTTCTACAAAAATTCTAAAACTGCCATACATTAACAAAAATAATCCCGTGCTTAGACCTGGCCTTGTCATGGATTTGAATTTTCGTGACGCAATCCACAGTACGAAAAAAATGACGAACCCTTCTAAAAAGCTTTCATAAAGCTGGCTTGGGTGACGTGGGTTTAGGTCAAAACCTTGGGGGCGGAAAATGACCGCCCAAGCAACATCTGTCATACGCCCGTATAGTTCTTGATTGACAAAATTGGCAATCCTGACAAGGCCAATCCCGATGGGGGCAGAAATTGCGGCCAGATCAGCTAGGCGCATCAGCGGTATTTTACGACTGCGGGCAAGATAAATTGTAGCGATACACACACCTAAAAAACCACCGTGAAAAGCCATGCC
>JAJRSG010000254.1 GCA_024278915.1 Alphaproteobacteria bacterium | reverse complement strand
TAGAAAACATGAGCCAAAGGCAAGCCGCTGAAATTCTAAAAATTAGCACCAAGGCGGTCGAGACTAGAGTCTACCGAGCACGAGCACAATTGGCCAAAGAATTACAAATCAAACGATAAGATCCAAAGCCTAATATACCCAACTTTGTCACGACCCTAAAAATGCAAACGTCCTACCCCTTAAAACGGGTTGCTCCATTTTGGGTCCGTATAAACATTCGCACCAGTTAGGGTTCGCAAAAACGCTTCCAATTGATCCTTCTCGGCATCTGATAAATTCAGGCCAGGAGGGGTAGCTGACCTCATTAACAAACGCAAATCAATGGTGTTTAGGAAATTCGTTCTTGCTGGCTCGGCGGCAGGCACTGGAATATTATTATAGTGGTCGATCACCTCGCGAAAAGTTGTTTTGCTCCCATTATGCATCATCTGACCATTTGGGCTTCCGTCCGGCTTGACTAAATCTCGCAGTGTTGGAGCTCGTGTATTCGTAAAGTCACTTAATGTAGGATCCGCAGCCTCCGCGACAATACCGTTATGGCCATTCATATTTGGTGTAATATCGAACTCTGGCGCCCCATGGCACCGAAAACACCCCGCGCCGCCACGGGGAGGGGGTGTGAAAAACAAATCCTTACCTGCATTTTCAGCGGCAGTGAAATTCGGAAACGAAGCAGTATCACTAGACACTTGCGCGCGCCCAGTATCGTATTTGGCATCAAATGAAACGATACTTTTTGTAAATTGAGCCAACGCTATTTGTAGGCGCTCTTCAGTAATATTTGTATCCAAAAAGACAAACCTGAACAACTCTTGGTAATATTCCAATGCCTCAAGTTTTGTTATCAAATCATCCAGGTTCGGGCGTCCATTCGTGCCGCTGAACCCATGTTCATTAAAATCTTGCATGGGCATGGTTTCTTGGTCTTCATGACTAAGGGCGCGTTCATCCCAAAAGAAATTTATCTCATTTGCATATTGCGTGTTAATAAGGCGCATAGAATGTCGACGAGTTTCTCCACCTAAAACTCCCCCACTAAGCACATCAATATCGCTAAAACCTTGTGCCTGTATATGGCAGGTAGAACAGGACACGGTATCATCAATCGAAAGCGCTGTATCATAGAACAAAACCCTACCTAGAATAGCACCAGCATCCGTTACCGGATTCCCGTTATCATTTAATTTAGTAATATAGCTTGGAATTGTCGGATTGTCATAGCTTGGTAAATTGGTCAAATCAATATTACCACCAAATTTAGCTAACACTGTATTTTGATCTACGCCAACAGCAATTACAAACGTATCCGTAGCCGTGCCTCCATTCCCGTCATTAGCCGTCACAGTTACAGTCACATCTGTCAGGCGAGATGGCTTCCCTGTAATTGTTGCCCCATTAGCAGAAAGCCCAACATTCGTCGGGTTAAATGTAACGCTAATCGTCAACGCATCACCATCTGCATCTGAAAATGTTGTATTGCCCTGTGAAGCATCATAATTAAAATCAAAGCCAACTTGGCCATTTTGGTCTGCATTTGCCGCGCCAACAACAGGTGCTTGGTTAGTTGAAACAGGTGGTGGCGTAACAACATTGCCGCCGCCGCTTCCCCCACAAGAAGCTAAAATTAACACCGATGACCCAATTAATATTCTTTTAAACAAGGATATCCCCTTTTATTTTATTTTTATATTAGTTTTCACTACATTAGTAATTACTAATATACAATCCCGCAGAAGCTACATTACGTATTTTCAATCTTTGGTGTAGATAGGGCAATTGAATATGGCCTGGCTCATAGAGGGGAAACAAGTCACCATATCCAATTGAATGCTTATTAGTGTTGGTGGGGCATCGCTTCTTTCATTTCAGCCATACATTTTTTGTGCGCAGCCATTTTGGCCTTCATTTTTTCAGAATCATGATCTTTCATCATCCCCATGTCATGGTCGCCCTGTTGAGCCATATCATGCTGTTTCATGTCAGAGTGCTTGCTACCGTTTTTATGCTTCTCGGCCATTTTAGTTTTCATCTTCGACATCATGGTTTGGCACTCAGAAGACAGTTTGGACATATCCATTTTAGACATGTCCATCTTTGACATCATATTATGATCTGACTTCATCTGTTGCATCATTTCCATATGCTCACCATCCATCATTTGGTGTTTATGTGGCTTTTGTCCATGCTCTCCCTTTGCGGGGCCAGAAGCCGCCGCCGTGCTACATGCTGTTAAGGTCAGTAAAGCCCCCCCGATAACTAGTGTTGGTATTTTTATAAATGTTGTCATGATTATCTCCGTAAATTACGTGTTACTTTTTATACGCAAGACAATGAAACATCCCTTAATCAAATCTACATGATTAAATATTTTGCCTATCACACCGTTAAAAGTAGCCTTCACGTTCATAAAACGTCATCAATGGCGAATTATATTCCTTATTTATGCTTTCTTCACCCTCTCGAATTATCATGCTAGGTTAGGAGTAAGGTAAAAAGGCCAAGGAACAGATGTCGAGCCATAAACCAAGTTTTGGACACCGTAAAAGCGCCGAGCCCTTAAAACAGGCTTTGCCTAGAACACCAAAGGAACCCAAATGCTATTTACAGCGCCGTTTGGAACCATTCCGCACGCCACAACTCAAAAAAGTAAAGCTCATATATAATAACGGATTTTGCACCATTGATGCCTTACTCAGAGACATTTCCGAAAATGGCGCAAAAATTCAAACAGATGATGCTCTACATTTACCAGATCGCTTCATCATGAAATGCACCTATGAAAATTTAGAAAAAACCTGCCACCGAGTATGGCGCAAAGGTGATTTCATCGGCGTAAAATTCACCCCATAAGTTTGTTACACCTTAAGTGTTTACTAGGCTCGCCCAGCTTAGTGAAAATTTTGCTAAATATTTTTTCAACCGATCCGCATCATTTGTTGTCTTACGCAAACAACGTGAAACAGAATATAGCACCCGACCAGCCTCACTCAAAGAGTTAGTATTTTGGCATGTTGTAACAACGTGTGAAAGGGTAGGGCGGTCAAATGGATCAATCAAATCCAACTGTTCTGGCGACATAACGGAAAGTAAAATTTCTTCAAAATTATTTTCTCGATTAAAGCGCCATAAATTTTTCAACCGTTCCACTTCTTTTTCTACACTCAGCAAATCTATTCTTGATCCCTGCGCAAAGGTACATAAACGCGTTACAGAAGACGCAAGGTCACGAAAATTAGCTGTCCACCTTGCCTCCGCCGACAATGCAAATTTTAAATAGGCCTGTCTCGCTTCTTTATTAAAACTCATTTTGCGGTGATTAGCAGCACTAAACTTACTCAGCTCAAAATCAAGGTTTGGCGCAATATCTTCCCGCCGATCTTTTAAACCAGGAAGAGAATAACTCCACATATTTATACGAGCCAGCAAATCTTCCCTAAATCTTCCTTCTGAAACCAACTTCACAAGGTCAGCCGTAGTCCCAGCAATTAACTGAAAACGACTCTTAACATGCGTATCTCCCCCAACAGGGTAAAATGTTTGTTCTTCAAGGGCACGAAGAATCATGGCTTGCTCATCCATACCTAATTCTTCTATTTCATCCAAAAATAGCATGCCATGGTGCGCCGTACGCAATAAACCATCTCGGTCTTTAGTTGCACCCGCATAAGCGCCCCTCTTGTGCCCAAATAAAGTAGATAAGGCTGTTTCTCCTCGTAGGGTAGCGCAATTAATTTCAATAAACTTACCTTCAATTTGATGGCGACGTTTCTTAAGCTCATATATCCGCCGCGCAAGGTGAGACTTCCCCGCACCCGTTGGCCCCATCAAAAGAACTGGCGACTGGGTCCGTATCGCAACGTGTTCAATTTCGTCAATCATGGCGTTAAAATGTAGGTTGCGTGTATGAATGCCTGATTTTAAAAAAGCGGTGTCAGATTTTCTCTCACGCTCGAACCGGTCTGCAATGGCGTCATATTTAGACAGGTCCAAATCTATTATCGATACAGCGCCCACGCTTAGCGTCTTGCCGCGCTTAGGAGGCGAGAGCTGCAATATTTTCCCGGGAAGGTAATGTGCTTCGTTGAGCAAAAACAAACAAATCTGCGCCACATGCGTGCCTGTCGTTATATGCAATAAATAATCTTCTTTATCGGTGTCAAAACGGTAAAGGTCAGCAAAATCAAACAAGGCTTCATATACTTCCCCTAAGTCCCAAGGGTTATCGATATTGACCTCATTAAGGACAACTTTCGTTTCTGGAGAGATAAGTTCTATATCGGCTTTAACTTGCTTGGCGATAGTTAAATACTTACTATCTAGGATAAGCTCAAAGCGATCTATAATTAAATCTGATTGATTGCACAGATCCACACTAGGACGCCAACCCTCCCAACGCTTTGGTCCCTTACCCTTATCTAAGTTAACGCCCAGAAACCCTATGGCTACATTTTTTTTCATACAATTATATAATCATATAATTCCTTATAAATAAATATATTTTTTTTAGAAAAAATAGTGTTTATTTCTCCAAATTTTATAAAATAAAAAATTAAAAGTATTTAATTTCAAAGCATTACAAAATTTTTTGTAAAACCATTTCCCAACATGTTTGCTGCCACGCACATTACAGATGTTGAAAGACGAAAGAATAGGCAAACAAATGGGTGTTTGCGTTCAACAAGACGGCGGAATGGTTGCCCTGCTGCTTATATACAGCAGGGCAACACAGAAATAATTGACCCTTCGTCTAATGGTAGGGCGTCAGGTTTTGGATCGGAAAATACGGGTTCGAAACCAGCAGGGTCAACCAGAAAAATGATACGGGGTGTAGCTCAGTATGGTCAGAGTTCTCGCCTTGGAAGTGAGATGTCAGAGGTTCAAACCCTCTTGCCCCGACCAAATATTCGCGTGGGTTCCTGTTGGTAGGGAAGTCAGACTGTTAATCTGATTGTTGTAGTTTCGAATACTGCCGCGCGAGCCAAATAAAAAGTGCCATAGCGCACGAAAGAGGAAGAAGGAGATGAAAATGGAACATTATACTGAAAATGGATATGATGTCTTAATAGGCGAGAATGGTGTGCCCGTGAAAATGTGGACGCAGGGTGTTCCTGTAGATGACGGGGCAAAACGTCAACTTTTACGAGCTGCACAACTGCCATTTATTTTTAAACATGTAGCTGTCATGCCCGATGTACATATCGGGTTGGGCGCAACAATTGGTTCTGTAATTCCAACAAAGAACGCAATTATTCCCGCCGCAGTTGGTGTGGATATTGGTTGCGGGATGATGGCGTGCCGTACGACTTTAACGGCTACAGACCTGCCCGATAACCTCGGACATTTGCGCAGCGCTATTGAACGCGCCGTGCCCCATGGACGAACATCTGGACGTAGGCGCGACAAAGGTTCTTGGCATGACGCGCCAGATACGGCTTTGGTTGCATGGTCAGGATTAGTAGACCGTTTTGACGCGATTACGGAAAAACACAAATCTATTGGCAAGAGCAACAACCTCAAACATTTGGGGACGCTTGGCACGGGCAATCACTTTATCGAAGTGTGCCTAGATCAAGAAGACCGTGTTTGGTTTATGCTCCACTCTGGTTCACGTGGCGTTGGCAATAAAATTGGCCGTTACTTTATCGAGCTTGCTAAGCGCGATATGGAAAAATGGTTTATCAATATTCCAGACCGCGACTTGGCATATTTCCCGCAAGGCACAGATCACTTTGATGATTATGTGCAAGCAGTGGAGTGGGCGCAAGACTTTGCTTTTTCAAACCGTACCGTAATGATGCGAAATGTCATCAAAGCGGCGCGTGAAGTTTTGAGCGTTCCGTTTGATGCAGAAGTGGAGGCAGTAAATTGTCACCATAACTATGTCAGCCGCGAAAACCATTTCGGCGAAAATATCTTTGTCACTCGTAAAGGCGCAGTCCGCGCTCGCAAGGGGGACATGGGAATTATCCCCGGATCTATGGGGACGCGATCATATATCGTTCGCGGTCTTGGCAACGAGGAAAGCTTCTGTTCGTGTTCACACGGCGCAGGGCGGGTAATGTCCCGTACCCAAGCAAAGAAAGAAGTGAGCCTTGAAGAGCATCTCGACGCGGTGAAAAACGTAGAGTGCCGCAAAGACATTGGCGTAATCGACGAAACACCTTCTGCCTACAAATCCATCGACGACGTCATGGAAGCGCAGAAAGACCTCGTTGAAATCGTACATACTTTAAGGCAAGTTGTTTGTGTGAAAGGTTAGGCGGTGAAACAGGGTGGGTTATCATGAATAATTGATAACCCATCCGTTAATGCGCTGGAGGTTAGAATGAAACGTACGAAGACAAAAAAACTCACACTTGCGCATGTGGTTCCACTTCCTGAAGTGGGCGAAGAATTTACTTTTGTATCAGGCTCCGTGTCAAATCGGCAAGAGGGTTTGTTTCTATTTATCAAAAATGATTTAATTAATGAGATACATGGTCGATATGAACGTAAAGGTGGCCCGAGTTTCCCTAAAAGAAAAATGGCAAATGCGAAGACAATGTTAGTTGTGATTTTGAGCGACGAAAACCGTCAAGACATCCTAATAGACGATGTAGATTTTACGTTTCCCGAGTTTGATCTGTTTCCTGATGGTCGTATCCTTTTGGCAGCAGGATGGTGCGCTAATGATGATTTGAATGGATTGATATTTAACTCTGAAACAAGGGAGAAAACAAAGTTTCATGCAGGCGATGGCATAGAAACTATTTGTATAGACGATGCTTCTCGAATTTTTATCTCTTACTTTGATGAGGGCATTTTTGGCGATGGTCCCGGAATGGGCGGTATAACGTGTTTCAACGATGAAGGCGGAATAATTTGGCAATTTAATTCAACTGACAGAAAGGATGCATATATCTCAGATTGCTATGCAATGAATGTTACAGGATTTGATGCATACATATATTATTACACGGATTTTGAATTAGCAAAAATTGGTCCAAAATTTGAAACTGCAATATGGAAAACGGATATAAGCGGCTGTCACTGTTTTGCAATCAGTGATGATGCCTTGTTGTTTTCAAGCCAATATGGTGAGCCGGAAAACAGTTTTCACCTAATGAAACGTTTGCCGCGTGGCCTGTCAAATAAAACCCCCGTGGAGGTAAAATTGGATATAGGCACATTTGACAAACAGGGGCAAACAATAGGGCGCGGCGCGTCTATACACCATATTAACAAACAAGGATGGTTCCGTGGGTCCATCGACACATTATTGGAATAGAGATGACTAAGAAACAAGTAATAATTGATGGCAGTGAGGGCGAAGGCGGTGGGCAGGTTTTGCGCACATCTATAAGCCTGTCTGCAATTACGGGCATACCTGTTCGGATTGAGAATATTCGGGCGGGGCGTAAAAAGCCGGCCTTATGCGCCAGCACCTGACTTCGATTAAGGCTGCGGCTGAAATCTGTAATGCAAAAACGCAAGGTCTGGAGCTTGGCGCCAAGGCGATAAGCTTTATGCCAAATGAGATCAAGGCCGGCCAATATCGTTTTGAAATTGGCTCTGCGGGCGGAACCTCTCTCGTGGCACAAACCATTATTCCCATTCTAAGTCATGCAAAGAAAGTCTCAACTGTAACCATAACTGGGGGCACCCATAATTTATGGGCACCTACCTATGATTATCTAGATCTGAGCTTTTTACCTCTTTTCAATAAAATGGGAGGTCAAGCAAATATAGAACTTGAAAAATACGGCTTTTACCCTGCAGGGGGTGGAGAAATTACCGTGTTTATAAAACCAGCAACAGAAAAATTTGCTCTCGATCTAACCTCACGTGGTGAAAAACGCGGCGCGGAGATAACAGCTATTTTGGCAAATTTAAGAAATGATATTGCCATCCGTGAAATCAAAACCATAGCCCACCGCATGAATATGGATAAGACGAAAGGGGTCATTCTAGAAGTAGACGGGCCTGGCCCGGGCAATGTCGTTACGCTAGCAATAGACTATGAAAATATAACCGAACTCTTTATTGGACATGGAACACATGGTGTTCGAGCCGAAGCTGTAGCTAATGGTGTGGTCGATGAAGCACGCGCATATTTTACGAGCGAAGCTGCTGTCGATATTCATATGGCTGATCAATTATTATTACCAATGGCATTGTTCGCAGGTGGTGTATTTACTACACCCGAAATGACAGGTCACACTCGAACCAACATTGAAATAATTAAGCAGTTTTTGGATGTCGAGATCCAAACAAAACAACTTGCTCGAAAGCTGTGGAAGATATCAGTTAAACTTTGAAACGCCCAAAGAAAAGCGAAGAAATAAAATATTAGCTTGATCTTTATTATTAATTACCCTAAATGCAGCACTCACAAAATGCTCAACCTGTAGAAAGAGGAGGAAAATATGCAAATTTACATCGCACATACACAAACACCTTCTTCTTTTCTGATACAGGAATATTTATCATGGGCACTTCCTATGCAGGCCTTCAAAACGGCCTAACCTCTTTTATTGGCTTACCACCAACACACCAAATTCAACATACAATATATCTGATGTATACCCGCCATCGTGGGAGTAATTATGCGTGAGGATATGTTTAAAGTCATTGTCACACGGCCTCGTCATGGGCGAAGATGGGCAACCAAATCTAAACTCCGTTACGATAAATGCGAAGAACGTAGCCACGTAACTGGTCACCGCTTAGTTTCGGAAAAGACAGGGCTCACAAAAAGTTTAAATGAAAACCTCGCACCATTAAAGCGCTACTTACATAAACAAGTCGGTCGAAAGTGGGATGATGTTTTCAGTGAAATTTGCCGCCACCTAGATACCGGTAGCACTGTGAAAATGCATGTACGCCTACACATCGATGATTTCATCATTCGCAAGGTTGGCAAAAATACGAACGGACAATTGATCAGTCGCATGAGCCATGGTGGTGAAGAGTTGATAATCAATTGTTGGCCAGAACTATATGTTGACCCTCTTGACGGCAGAATCAAAGAAACCAAAAAACTTTGTAAAAAATCAGGGGTAACATACATACGCAGAAGAACTCCACATTGGCAAAAAAACCTAAGCGGGCCCACGCCAATTAAACAACAAAGTTCAAACATTTGGTACATTCAGCTTGTCGGAATTTGGTATAAAATAAAACTCTGTTCCATACCAACTCATACAAATGGTCAAGT
>JAJRSG010000253.1 GCA_024278915.1 Alphaproteobacteria bacterium | reverse complement strand
ATGTTGCTTGGCCATGATGATGGCAAACCTTATGTCATTCATGATGTACATGGGATGGGGTATTTCAAAGATGATGGCAGCATGTCTTCTGGCACAGTAAACGGCGTCTCCATTACCCCTTTACTACCTTTGCGAACGACACCTGAACAAAGTTATCTAGAACGGGCAACCACGATCAAATCGATACAATAATTCATGAGGGTAATTCTAATGCAAGCAATCATAAGACTATTTTTCTTGTGTTCTTTATTTTCACTTGCCGCATGTTCGAAAATGCCAACGAATACAGAACCTGATTACCACCTAAATTATGATCTCTACATTAGTGGTGGCCGTATCGTAGATGGGACAGGGGCGCCTCCTTACCAAGGTGACATCTTGGTAAAGGATGGAAAAATTGCTTTTATTGGACAGGCTCAAGGGCAAAAAATTAAAGCAAGCCAAACCATAACCATAGACCCTAACAATATTATCACACCCGGTTTTATTGATGCACATTCACACGGCAACCCTCTAGCCGATAACAATGATTTCATGCGGAGCTTCTTACGCCAAGGCGTAACGACAATTATTCTAGGCCAAGACGGGACAAGCCCTTTTACGCCTCTAGGCGAATGGATGGATGATGTCGAAGCCCATGGTACCTCTGTTAATATTGCGGCACTTTTAGGCCATGGCAGTATCAGAACTCTTTCCGGCGCAGGCGAAAAAGACAAAGTCAGCCCCACAGAACAAGCCAATATGGAAAAGCTGTTAGCAGAAGGCATGGAACAGGGAGCATTTGGCCTAAGTACCGGACTAGAATACCTACCGGGCCGTTACGCGGATCGCCATGAACTCAATGGGTTGGCAAAAATTGTCGGCAAATATGATGGCTTGATCTCAAGCCACATCCGTAATGAAGATGATGATAAAATTATGGCTTCCCTAGATGAAGTATTGGATCAAGCTGAATTTGCCAAAGTTAATGTAACCCATATCAAAGTTGTGTACGGGAAAACCCGCGAACAAGGAGATGCAGTTCTGGCGCGTATTCGTGCCGCCCGTGACGGCGGCAAAACTGTGACAGCCGATGTATACCCTTATCTTGCGAGCTTCGGAAGCATGATCTATTTATACCCTGAATGGGCAAAGCGAGAAATTGAGTTCAATGAAGCAGCCGCTCATCGGCGCGAAGAATTTGAATCCTTTTTAAGAGCCAAAATTAAACGTCGAAATGGCCCGGGAGCGATCTTGATTTCGTCTGGAAAATATGCAGGAAAAACACTTCTGGAAATATCAAAAATTACCAACAAACGTCCTGAAGAGCTTGTGATTGACTTTGGGCATAGGGGCCCTTCTACCGCACATTTCATTATGACCAAAGCCACACAAGATGCATTTATCACCGCACCCGACGTTTCCATTAGTACAGATGGCAGTCCAACAATGCGGCACCCACGTTCTTTCGGTTCTTTTCCTAAAGTCATTGAAGAGTATGTCGTGCGGGATAAATTGCTATCAATTGAAGAAGCTGTGTATAAAATGAGTGGACTCACAGCGAACACATTCGGCATCAAATCCCGAGGCGTTTTAAAGACTGGATTAGCCGCAGATATTCTAGTTCTTAACCTTGGTACACTTAAAGCCAACACAGGATGGTCAGATATTCATGCGGTGCCAAGTGGAATAGAACTCGTTATTGTTAACGGTCATCTGACAGAGACCACACCCACTTCACCAACAAAAGTTTATGGGAAAGTTTTACGAAAAAACCTAGAGAATTAGTTTTCTATTGGTTCAAAATGTAAATCCTGAAAATCAAAACTAAAATCTGCGTCAGGATCTACCAACCGCATAGTGATACTGGCAATCCGGCCACTGAAGTCAGATTCAAAACGCATATATGCATCTGCACCAAACCCACGATTATCCCAACGCACAATAAATGTATTGTGTTCAAATGGCTCTAGAGTTCCTGTCATATTTTTGGATTTATAAGAACGAAACCGTAAACCTTTTGCCCCTTGTTTTACATCAATTTTACCAAACCAAGGATCTTGATATACTCCAGTATAATCAGTCAACGGACGGGAAATTTTTCCAGAGCCTTTGGCAAAAACCTCCTTTGAAGACATTCCTTTTTCTTTGGCAGCCTTTTGTTGTTGAGAAAAATAATAATCTACCCAATCTTTTTTATCTTGGCCCATAAAGGATTTCAATATCGTCTGCATCACGGAATTTCGAGCACCATAATTAGAACCATTATTCAATATCACCACGCCTAAATCCAATTCAGGCACCAAAGATAAATATGCCTGCATGCCAGAAAGTGTGCCTGTATGAGAGATGACTTCATACCCGTGCATATCCTCTTTTCGCCATCCCAAAGCATATGTTTTAAAATGGGTATTATCCAATTCCTTCTCTGATTTGGAGACACTTAGGATTGTCTGAGATTTCCACATCTCATTTCTTTGTGTCTCACTAAAGATACGCTTTCCATTTGGTCCCATACCGCCGCGTAGCAAAGTTAACATCCAGGTATTCATTCCCCTCACGTTACAAACCAGCCCACCGGCAGGAGCAGATGCTGTAATAGAGCCATCAATTTCATTGCGCGGAATGGATTGTATCTTGTCATCAATTAATCCGTAGGGAATCGCCACATTCTTTAAGTTGGGTTTCGCGACTTCCCCTGAAAAACACTTCATCTCAAGAGGATCTAAGATACGTGTTTGAACATAATTCTCCCATGACATTTGACTCGCTTTGGCGACAACTTCACCGGCGACAATATATAACAAATTATCATAAGCATATTGGCTACGAAAACTTGTTACTGGTTTAAGGTAGCGTAAATTATAAATAATTTCTTCGCGTGAAAAACCGGAAGGCTCTGGCCATAGCATAAGATCACCAGCCCCTCGTCCCAATCCGCTTCGATGGGTCAGCAGATCTCTAATCGTAAATTCCCGCGTAACCCATGGATCCGACATGCGAAAGTCTGGTAAGATATCGATGACTTTATCATCCCAACCGATAACACCTTCATCAACTAAAATAGCTAATGCGGCAGATGTAAAAGCTTTGGTTGTTGACGCAATTCGAAAGAGTGTATCGCCATCAACATTTTTATTCTGCTTGATGTTACGGTGCCCGAAACCACCAACAAATTTAACGTCCCCGTCTTGTACAATGCCAATGGCTAGCCCCGGTGTATGAAATGCTTTCACCGCATCATTAGCAGCATCTTGAATTTTTGCAGGGTTGAAACCTGGCCTCTTCTGATTAACTGGCACATGGTTGTTGACGCTTTGCGCCAGTGTAACTTCCACAAAAGACACAGCAGCAAAAACAGCGCACAGCCCTGTTTTCAATAAAACGGTACCTAGTTTCATACATTATCTTTCTGTTTTATATTCTTATTGTCATTGCCAGCAACACACACCAAAAAGGCGATAGCCGTGCCAATGCATAGCTTCCAAGAGAACGCCAAGTTTTTCAAAACACTGGGAAAATGAAGCATATCGATGATATAGTCTTGCAAAAATAACGTGACCAAAAAACCTACCGCCAACGCTAAAATTACGGATACATGCGAGCCACGTTTTGTGAACAATACGGTAAAATAAACCCCTAGTAAGCCTGAATAAGAAAACACCATCACGGACAAAGCAAAATCTAGCAAAGGCATTTCTGAATACCTTTGCCAATAAAAGCACAATACAGACATCAGGAATAAAGCAATCCCAATCATGCCCATAGATATCTGTCCCGCACGTACGAAATGCTTTTCAGATGTGCTCTTATTTCGCCGCATGCGCCAAGGCCTGTAAAAGTCTTCGACAATCACAGAGGACATGGAATTTAGACCCGAATTAATCGTTGAAACCGCAGCGGCAATGACACCAACGGTAACAAGCCCTTTCATACCTGAAGGAAGTTCGCCCAAAATATAATGCATAAAAATTGTGATTTTTTCACCGTCAAAGGTGCGCCCTACCGCACTCGTAACTCCCTCGCCCATTAATTCAGGGCGTTCATAAAACACATGTAAAAGCTGGCCGATCGAAACAAAAACCCATACAACAGGAATGGTAACAATCGCCGCAATGAGCAAAGCGCGCCCCCCTTCTTTTTCATTTTTGCATGTGAGTACTCGTTGTGTCATATCTTGATCTAATCCAAAACTAGCTGCAGATAGCAATGTCATTCCCGTTAAAACGGAAATCAATGCAAAGGGTTTTGAAAAATCAAAACTTAGATCAAATAGGCGTAATTTATTCTGTCCCCCTGGCGCATGTTTCAGGCCATTCATAATTTCCTCTCCACTCGCTGGAATGGAGTTCCACAAAATGAAAAGTACCGTTAATGCGGTACCGCCATAAATAAGAAATTGTATCATATCACTCCAAATGACAGATTTAATGCCACCTAAAAAAGTAATCAAAAACCCAAGAACCATCATAAGAAATGCGGAAATAATAATACTATCAGCCTCTATATTTCCAAACAAAATCATCGCCACGGCGATGGCGGCTAAAAAGAGCCTTGATCCACTAGCAAAGATACGTCCGACCAAATACATGCCACCCGCTGCCCGCATCGTATTGGCATTAAAGCGGTCAGAAAGAAGCTCATAAACGGTAGTTACTTTTAATGCATAAAATTTTGGGATCAGAACTTTTGCTACAAAAATTGCAGCGATGATCGTACCAAGATTTGTAGATAGGTATGTATAGTCACCACGGTAACCTTGGTCCGGCCCTCCTAAAAATGTTGCGGCGGACTGAGACGTTGCCAAGACAGAAATAGCCACGACCCAATAGGGCATGGTATTCCCCCCTAAAAAATAATCGCGTGAATTTTTCGATTGACGTTTTGCGAAATATCCGCCGATGACAACCAATAAAAGTACATAACCACCAACGATGATCCAGTCCAGCAGTTCAAAGCCCTCAGCCATCACTCACATCCCCAATATTATGTTTATTTGCAACTTGTATATATACCAATTCAAATTGGTATTGCAATAAGGGCCTGATCATTATAGCAAATACTAGCGCTTGTTTGTGAAACCATCGAAGTATGGGCAAACAATGATCGGGAGGATTGCGTATGAGTTGGCTTACCGTATTACCGGCACTTGTTGCGATCACCATCGTGATATGGCGTAAGGAAGTTATCCTTGCTTTATTTCTTGCGATCTTAACCTCCGAATTACTGATGATCACCACCCACAGTGCATCATTACCATTAGTCGGTTTTCTCAACAGTTTAGAGAGAGTTGCAGCGGTCTTTACCGATATTGGCAACACACGAATATTGATTTTCTCTCTCATGATTGGGGCACTACTCGCCTACATCAGAGTTTCAGGCGGGGTGACCGCCATGGTCGAAAAATTAATTCGCAGTGGGCTTGCCAAGGGCAAAGTTTCCGTCGGGCTGCTAACCATGCTTACCGGCATTGTCATCTTTATCGAATCCAATCTAAGTGTTTTAACCGCCGGTATTTTGGCAAGAGGGCTCTTTGATAAATACGGGATGAGCCGCGCCCGCCTCGCCTATATTATTGATAGTACGAGCGCACCGATTTGCATTCTGATTTTACTGAATGGCTGGGGCGCATATATTCTGGCTTTACTCAGCAATTATGAATTAGAACAATCAGCCGCGCAAATATTATGGGGAACCGTTCCCTTAAACTTCTATCCAATCGTAACGCTCATTATCGTGTTTTATACCGTCACCAGTACCAAAGTTTACGGCCCTATGAAACATGCCGAGAAAAAAGTAGAGCTTTCCTCGACATCTTACGAGCATGAATATCCGCCAACAAATTCTTTATATATGTTACTTCCTCTCGCCACCATGGTCTTCGGCATGGTTGGCTTTATGCTCTGGACGGGCGGCGGCAATATGGCCAAGGGTAGCGGTTCAAAATCCGTATTTTACGCTACCGCTCTTGCCTGCCTAGTTGCTTATTTGATGATGTTAGGTAGCCGAAAATTTACGCACACCAAATTAGTCGATATCGGCTTCAAAGGAATGGGCGAGTTATTGCCGCTTGTGACAATCGTTCTTTTCTCCCTCGCCCTAGGTGCCAGTTTGAAAGAATTAGGAACCGGCATCTTTATTGCGGGCATGGTTGGCGACTATCTACCTTTATTTTTAGTCGTCCCCATACTCTTCATCGCAGGAGGATTAATCTCATTTACAACCGGTACCTCTTGGGGAACATTTGCAATTCTCATCCCGCTGGGCGTACCGCTCATTCAAAACCTTGGACTCCCGCCCTCCTTAGTATTATCCGCAATATTAGGTGGCGGTGTCTTTGGCGACCATTGCTCCCCTATTTCCGATACAACCGCCGTATCAGCCATTGCCAGCGGTAGTGACTTACTCGAGCATGTAAAAACCCAACTTCCCTACGCGCTTGTCGCAGGTGCCATCACTTTAATACTCTATGTAATCGCCAGCTTGGTCATGATATAATTAGGCCGAGAGACATTTGCATACAACATTCACTGATAGATAACCCAAATCTTCACCCCATATGACTTCATGATTTGGCGTGGTACTGACGCACAAATTTTATCGTGATAAAAGTAAAATGGGGAAGAAATGGCGCACTGGGGAAGTATCAAGGTAAAAATTATTACACAATAAACTCAATGGCTTACAGGCCTCGAAAATTTCGAAAGACTCGATTGCCAACCCCCACTTTGACTCCCACCTTTTACGCACTAAGGGGTTTGACGCACTTTTTAATGCGTGGCGGCTTAGAAACTTCATCTCAATAAAAGAGGGGTTGCCTGCAACCCTGCCCTTTGACGAAAACGGGATGTGCAAGCGGAAGGGAAAAATCGTGCGGGTTTGTGCGGGCGCAGGGCAAAGCCCGAGCCTAGGCCCGCCCGATTTTTATCAAAGGGCGCCAAGGGGCTGCCCCCTAAGCTTCCACATTTACTATGTAGATTTATGAAATAATGTTTTACGTGGTTGTAGTTTATAGTTAATGCTCTGCAAAACATGCGGTAGAATATTGGTCTTGGTAAAGCGGTCAAAGAGCACGACGAAAGGAGTAGGAGCAAACACAAAACAATTCGGGGAGGTCAAAATTCTAGTGTTCGCTAGGGGTTTCTTCAACCGTTTCATCGAGCACCTTGTATTTTCCGATTGTTTGTTTAGTGTACAACCTAATTTTATAAGGGTGAAGATAGGCAATGTTT
>JAJRSG010000252.1 GCA_024278915.1 Alphaproteobacteria bacterium | reverse complement strand
CCTTAAAATGAATTACGGATAAATTTGACCATTTCAAGGATAAAAAATTCGGCAATAAAATATCAATACCTTGGTCTGATATTTCCATGTGAGTGGGGGCCTCACCAATTTGGTTTAGTATTGCCTTTGCAAAACAATATAGATATATCGGCGCGCCAAACACAAGCACGTAACCTGCGCCAACAGGGTCTCTTTCTCCAAAAAAACCTCTGGTAATATCAAAACCAAAAATGTTGTTTACTGATGAAGGAAACTCATAAATAAAAAAAGGGAAGGTAAGAATAAAGATGAATAATACATGCTCAATATGCTCCTTACTTGATTTTATACGTATCATTTTAGTTACCTTTGTTCGCCTTCACATCTATAATTAAAGTATTGTATAGTCTTTGCAAGGTTTAGAGAAAAGGCAGGCTGATCTTTGACAAAAGCACAGTAAGGTAAGTGTTTTTACAAAAATATTATAGATACACCACGACCGTAAAAAGGATATATGGCGTTATCTGATCGCAATAGGCTGGGACAATCAAAAACCCGCCCCTCATAACATTTATACATAAACTTATTCATGTGTTTACAATGTTGGGAAATTATACAGACTATGGGGTCTGCTGATGGCCATATAGGGAAGTCCAATGAAATTACCAGGCGAAATTGCTTTGATGACGGCAGCCGATATGTTGGCATCTCAATATGTGCAAACCGTTCACGAGCGCCCCGTATATCCGGCACCCGCGCAAATCAAAGCCCTAGACGGGTTTGACGAAGACTTGCCACAAGCCCCCTCGTCCCCACATACCATGTTGGATATGTTGGATACTTTGGGGTCACCTGCCACGTCAGTATCAACGGGGCCACATTATTTCGGGTTTGTCATTGGCGGGGTTTTGCCTGCCGCTGCCGCAGCCGACCGTATGGTCAGCGCGTGGGATCAATGCGCCTCTTCCCATGCCAACTCGCCGATTGCTGCCAAGCTAGAAGCCCTTGCAGGACGTTGGGTGCTTGATATTTTGGATCTACCCCGTAGCGCCGCAGTTGGTTTTGGCACATCGGCCACCGCCTGTGGCCTGTCCTGTTTTGCCGCGGCACGGCGAGAGTTATTAGCACGACTTAACTGGGACCTTGATAATGACGGTTTGGTCGGGGCGCCCGAGATCAAAGTTGTCGTGTCGGATATTTCCCATATTACCATCTTTAAAGCCCTACGAATTTTAGGATTCGGGAAACGGCACCTTCTTGTTGCCAAAACGGATGAACAAGGACGTATTGACGTCAACACCCTCCCTCCTCTTGATGATAGAACTATTTTGTGTTTGCAAGCGGGGGAAGTAAATGGCGGTGACTTTGATCCCTTCATCCCCTTAATAAAGAAAGCAAAGGCCGCTGGCGCGTGGGTAAATGTAGACGGCGCCTTTGGTTTATGGGCAAGAGCCACGAAAACCCATCGACACCTAACGGACGGGATTGAGCTTGCCGATAGCTGGACGACCGATGGGCATAAATGGCTCAACACCCCCTATGACAGTGCCATGGCGATCGTTAAAGACGGGGAAGCATTTGCCCGCGCCACAAACGCAGACGCCGTTTACGCCACGGCAGAAACTCATGCACAAAAAAACCTGACACTAGAATTTTCTCGGCGCGCCCGTGGTATTCCTGTCTGGGCGGTCTTAAAAACATTAGGCCGTCAAGGCGTCTGCGAAATGGTAGAGCGACATTGCCGACAAGCAAACATGCTAGCCAAAGGAATAGACGGTAAAAACGGAATCAAAGTTTTGAATGATGTTGTCTTAAACCAAGTACTTTGCACCACCAACGGGGAGGAAAGCCCGTCAGCATTCACAGAGCGTATGAACGCAACGGGTAAACTTTGGTTTGGAAACACTGTATGGCGCGGTAAACCTGCCTTTCGATTATCCGTATCAAATTGGCGAACAACCGATGCCGATATTGAACGAGCTATCTCTGTTTTGACCACATAAAAATTTCAATATGTCTCCCACATGAATACGCCCCATTTGAACCAAGGCCTGCCCTCTCTACTTATTTGACTTCTGAGTCGAATTTATATATGAACAGTCAAACATTACTTCTTATCTGGTGACAGAAAGGAGAAACATATATGTTAATTGTCTTATGAAGTTTTAGCGAAGGTGAAATATGCCAAAATTGGCGAGCAAGATAAATGTGGATGGGCCAGAATTTCACGCCAATCGTGAAGCCATGGAAACCCTTGTTACCGACCTACGGGCCAAGGTGGAAGTCATTGCCATGGGTGGGCCAGAGCGCTCACGAGAACGACATCTTTCCAAAGGAAAGTTATTACCTCGCGAACGGGTAGAGCGCTTACTGGATCCAGGCACACCGTTTCTGGAAATTGGACAATTTGCCGCTTACGACGTTTATGAAGACACTGTCCCTGCCGCCGGCATGATCGCTGGCATTGGCCGCGTATCAAGGCGGGAAGTCATGATCATTTGTAATGATGCCACCGTGAAAGGCGGGTCTTATTACCCCCTCACCGTCAAAAAACATTTGCGCGCCCAAGAGATTGCCAGAGAAAACCATTTACCATGCATTTATCTAGTCGATAGCGGCGGTGCCAACCTGCCACGTCAAGACGAGGTATTTCCCGACAAAGAGCATTTTGGTCGTATTTTCTACAATCAGGCAACCTTGTCAGCAAAAGGAATTGCCCAAATTGCCGTTGTCATGGGATCGTGCACAGCGGGCGGCGCTTATGTACCCGCCATGGCAGATGAAAGCATCATTGTGGCGGATCAAGGCACCATCTTTTTGGCTGGCCCACCCCTTGTTAAAGCCGCCACAGGAGAAGTCGTGAGCGCCGAAGATTTGGGCGGTGGTATGTTGCACGCTAAAACATCAGGCGTCGTCGATCACTTGGCCAGCAGTGACGAACACGCACTGGCCATTGCCCGCAATTCTGTGGCAATGCTGGACACCCACACCAAATCATATGCGCCAGCAGGCGGAGAAGACGCCCCTGCTTACGACGAAGACGAGCTGCTCGGCATTATCCCCGCGGATACCCGCAAACCCTTTGACGTACGCGAGATCATTGCGCGCATTGTGGACGGATCAAAATTTGACGAATTTAAAAAATTATACGGCGACACCCTCGTGTGCGGGTTTGCTCATATTCACGGCTATAAGGTCGGCATTGTTGCCAATAACGGAGTGCTCTTTAGCGAGAGCGCCCTCAAAGGCGCGCACTTCGTGCAACTTTGTGCCAAACGTAAAATCCCCTTGGTGTTCTTGCAAAATATTACCGGCTTTATGGTTGGGCAGAAATACGAAGCAGGCGGCATTGCCAAGGACGGTGCTAAATTTGTCACGGCGGTTGCCTGTGCCAGTGTACCAAAATTCACCATTGTCATCGGTGGATCTTACGGGGCAGGAAACTACGGCATGTGCGGACGGGCGTATGGCCCTCGCTTGATGTTTATGTGGCCCAATGCAAGAATTTCCGTCATGGGCGGCGAACAAGCCGCCAGTGTACTGGCCACCATTACCCGAGACGGCATCGAACGCCGTGGCGGCGAATGGAGCGCCGAAGAAGAAGCCGAATTTAGAAAACCGTTATTAGAAAAATACGAGCGCGAGGGCCATCCCTATTATGCCAGCGCCCGCCTTTGGGACGACGGCATCATCGCCCCCACCGATACCCGTAGGGTTTTAGGCTTGGGTCTGGCAATGGCAGCCAACGCACCTGTGGATGACACAGAATTTGGCGTATTTAGGATGTAATGATGGCAAACAAAGAACTGTTAAAACAAGACGACATAGTATGACAAAAAAAATTAAAAAAATACTGATTGCCAATCGTGGTGAAATTGCTTGTCGAGTGATGAAAACGTGTCGCCAGATGGGCATTGCCAGTGTGGCGGTTTATAGTGATGCGGACCGTAAAGCTTTGCATGTTCGCACGGCCGACGAGGCCGTGCATATCGGGGCCAGTCCTGCCGCCGAGAGCTATCTGGTTATTGATAAAATTATTGCTGCTTGTAAATCGAGCGGCGCGGACGCTGTGCATCCGGGGTATGGGTTTCTCTCTGAAAACCCTACCTTTGCCCGTCGCCTGCAAAAAGAAGGTATTACCTTTATTGGCCCCAGCCCTGAAAGCATGGAGGCGATGGGCCTTAAAGACGCGGCCAAAAAATTAATGGAAAAAGCAGGCGTGCCCGTCACTCCCGGTTATCACGGCAAAGACCAGGACCATCAACTCCTCAAAGCCAAAGCAGGGATGATTGGTTATCCCGTTTTAATTAAAGCCATTGCAGGCGGCGGCGGGAAAGGCATGCGCAAAGTCGACGCAGAAGCTGATTTTGAAGACGCCCTTGCCAGTTGCCAGCGTGAAGCCAAATCAAGCTTTGGCGATGACCGCGTCCTGATCGAAAAATATATCCTGTCCCCTCGCCACATCGAGGTACAAGTGTTTGGCGATACACACGGCAATGTGGTGCACATGTTCGAGCGCGATTGCTCGCTCCAGCGCCGCCACCAAAAAGTCATAGAAGAAGCCCCTGCACCCGGCATGACCGAAGACGTAAGGCAGGCCATGACCAAAGCCGCAATCGAAGCCGCCAAAGCCGTGGACTATGTCGGCGCAGGTACAGTAGAATTCATTGTTGATGGCTCCGGCAAACTCCGCAAAGACGGGTTCTGGTTCATGGAAATGAACACAAGACTACAGGTCGAGCACCCCGTCACCGAAATGATCACCGGATTAGATTTGGTAGAGCTACAGATTCGTGTTGCACAAGGCGAGAAACTACCGAAGCAGAAAGATATAACCATGACGGGTCATGCGATTGAGGCGCGGCTCTATGCTGAAGACCCAAGTAATGATTTCTTGCCGAGTATTGGTAGACTGGAAGAGTTTAGATTCTCTATTTATGCAGGTGATGATAATGCTATTCGGATTGATACAGGCGTAAATGAACTCGATTCAATTCCAATTTATTATGACCCTATGATAGCTAAAATTATTTCTTGGGCGAAAACGCGTTCAGCCGCCATTGAAGAGATAATTGACAATCTTACTTACGGAAATATAATAGGCATGAAATCAAATTTGGGTTTCCTTGTCCGTCTGATTTCCCATAAACGCTTTACAGATGGTGATGTCTGTACAACTCTCATTCCTGATATAATTAGCGACCTAGTCCTTAAGGATATTTCCTCTCTTCCAATTGCCCTTGCCCATGCAACAGTTGCAATATTACAAGACGGAAAACGTGAGCGTATTCGTCGACATAGATATGTCGGTACAGCGCCTACTCCTTGGGAAAATACCGATGCTTGGCGACTAAATAACCATCCCAATTTTTCCTGTAGTTTTATTCTTAATGACGGCGTGATTGTCGTGAATGTGGTTGAAGTTTTACCGTACAAGTGGGTTGTTAACATTGGTGATAAAACAATGACTATTGTTGACGCCGAAGCTGACGGTGATGTTTCACCTCAAATATCCTTGCAATACCTCGGCGAATGGAACCCTAGAGTAGAAGATGATAAAGTAATATTACGTAGAGACGGACAGACTATATCTATTTTAAGATATAGTCCTGAAACAACAGGCACCACCGCAGGCGGAAACGCCATCACAGCTCCCATGCCAGGCAAAATCATCGCAGTGAATGTGGCGGTTGGCGATGCTGTGAAGGCCGGTGACAAGTTGATTATAATGGAAGCCATGAAAATGGAAATGTCGCTGGAGGCTCCGCGCGACGGTGTTGTGGCGAGCGTGAGCGGCACAAGCGGCACCCTTGTTGCAGACGGCGAAGTCTTATTAACATTAGAAGAAAACTAATTACCTCTCCTGCCGAGAGAGAAGGTATAAAAGGAAAATATTATGAGTACTACATATCCGAGCTTAAACTTTAATCACGGCGAAACTGCCGATATGATCCGCGAGAGCGTGCATGCATTTGCCCAAGCTGAAATCGCACCAATTGCCGAACAAATCGACAGAGAAAATAATTTTCCCCGCGAACTATGGAACAAAATGGGTGACCTTGGTTTACTCGGCATGACCGTGGAAGAAGAATACGGCGGTAGTGGGCTTGGCTATCTGGAACATACAATCGCCATGGAAGAAATTAGCCGCGCCTCTGCATCCGTAGGCCTTTCCTACGGCGCCCACTCCAACTTGTGTGTCAACCAACTCCGCCGTTGGGGTAGTGACGCACAAAAGAAAAAATACCTACCGAAACTCATGACAGGAGAACATGTAGGCTCCCTCGCCATGAGTGAACCGGGAGCAGGTTCGGACGTTGTTTCCATGACATTACGCGCCGACAAAAAAGGCGACACCTATGTCCTGAACGGCAATAAAATGTGGATAACCAATGGCCCAATTGCCGATGTGTTGATCGTTTATGCCAAAACCGATATCAGCGCAGGCTCCAAGGGCATCACCGCCTTTATTATCGAAAAAGGGTTTAAAGGGTTCTCAACCGCCCAAAAACTCGACAAGCTTGGCATGCGCGGCTCTGATACTTGCGAACTGGTTTTCGAAGACTGCGAAGTGCCAGAAGAAAATGTGATGGGCCCAGTTGGCAAAGGCGTTGGCATTCTGATGTCTGGCCTTGATTATGAACGCACGGTTTTATCAGGTGGATCTATCGGAATCATGCAGGCATGCCTTGATGTGGTCTTGCCCTATATCCATGAACGCAAGCAATTTGGCAAAGCCATCGGCGAATTCCAACTCATGCAAGGCAAATTAGCCGACATGTATGTAACCACCTCTACCGCACGAGCATATACCTACGCCGTCGCACAAGCTTGTGATCGAGGCGAAACGGCTCGCAAAGACGCCGCTGGCGCGATTTTATATGCCGCCGAAAAAGCCACATTGGTTGCTTTAGATGCGATCCAAATGTTGGGCGGAAATGGTTATATAAATGAATATCCAACGGGAAGGTTGCTTCGCGACGCTAAACTTTACGAAATCGGAGCCGGTACCAGCGAAATTCGCAGATGGCTCATCGGACGCGAATTATTTGGTGAAACAGGATAAACAGAGAAAAGGTGTTTTCCCACACAGAAAACACCTTTTCCCTGTAGGCCGAGCCGTATGGGAGTCCCACAAAACCATACGCTCAAAGCCAACACGACAAACTATTGCTAAGTCGTCATAATGAAGGGTGAACCTCACCGCTACACGGGGCGCATGGCAGGGGTGAGGTTCAAAGTTAAAGGCGATCGCCACTAACTCTGCCCTCTTTACAAAGACGAAGCTGAACCAAAGCTAAACAAAATTATCCGTACTAATTTACTTCACTTTTTGTTCATGTGCCATTCAATTAAACGGTAAGATTACGCCAGTTGCTGACAATAGCGTCCATTTTCGGACGAGGGCGTTCAGGGACATCTTCACTTTGCTCCCCCATATAAATAAATCCGGCAACCCGCTCAGTTGATACAAGCCCAAGAAGATGCGCAATTTCTGGGTCAAAGGCATACCATTCCGTAAGCCATTGGGCAGAAAATCCACTGGCCCGCGCCGCTAGCAACATGTTTTGACAAACCGCTCCAACAGACAATTCCTGCTCCCATACAGGTGTGCCTCGCGGGCATTTTTTGGGGCTTGAAATCACACCCACAACGACAGGGGCACGCAAGAACCTGACTCGTTCAAACTCCACTCTGTCATCATCCATATTCGGGCAGTCCTGCTTAAACTTCTTGGCCAGATGTTCACCGAATTTCGCACGTTCATCACCTTGAAATACCAAAAATCGCCACGGAAACAACTTTCTATGATCTGGCACACGGGCAGCAAGCCGCAAAATCAAGGCAAGTTGATCATCATCTGGCCCTGCACCGCCCATGCATTTGACCATGCCCGAACGTCGGCGAGCCAAAAATGACAAAACTTCGGTAGAAGGCTGTATCGGGCTAAGAGGCTCATGTTTTTCTGGTTGGCTCATTTTCATAAATTTCTCAATTTTCATTTGCTTATTTTTTCAAAAACACCAATTCTATTATCTTGATAGCAAATGGAGGCAAAGATGAACACCATAGAAAAGCGGCTCAATGAACTCGGTCTGATTTTACCTAAGCCAGTAGCTCCCGTGGCCAATTATGTGCCATATGTCATCAGCGGCAATCAGGTCTTTATCGCAGGGCAAACATCCATCCAAATTGACGGACAAGTTATCAAAGGCCGTCTTGGCGATGACCTCACCGTTGAACGAGGTCAAGATGCGGCCCGTGTATGCGCCTTAAACCTGATCGCGCAAATGAAATCCGCCTGCGACGGGGACCTTACTCGCGTTAAACAGATTGTCAAAGTCGGCGGGTTTGTATGTTGTAATTTCGAAAACACAGCCATCGATATTCCAAAAATCATCAATGGTTGTTCTGATTTATTTGTCAGTGTTTTTGGTGATGCAGGTAAGCATGCCCGCTTTGCAGTCGGTTCACCTTCCCTGCCTCTTGATTGCGCCGTTGAAATTGACGCTGTTGTGGAAATCGACAATTAAAACCCGTACCCTCACATCCATTCAAGATATCACCCGCTCTGACTGGAACGGGTTACTCCCGGCAAGGGACCATAAAGCCTATCATCCCTTCACGGATTGGGATTTTCTCCACGCCCTAGAAATAAGCGGCTCTGTAGGTGAAGCCGCCGGTTGGATACCTTGCCATCTCTGGATAGAAGCAGAAGACGGCACGCCGCAAGCCTGCGCCCCCCTCTATATTAAGACCCATTCCATGGGTGAATATGTGTTTGACCATGCATGGGCAGATGCCAGTGAGCGGGCAGGCCTCCCCTATTATCCAAAACTACAAGGCGCTATTCCCTTCACACCCGCTACGGGCCCACGCCTAATTGCCAATTCCCCTGAAGCTATGTCTAGCCTCATCCAAGCAATGAAAAACATGTGTCTCCAATATAATATGTCGGGTATTCATGTCACTTTTCTAGAAGATACTTTACAAAATGACCTTATAAAACATGGGTTCTTAGCGCGAACGGATCGGCAGTTTCACTTTATTAATCGAGAGTATGAAAACTTTGATGCTTTCTTGGCAAGTTTGACCTCGCGTAAACGTAAAAAAATCAAATCAGAACGCAGGCGCGCCCGTGAAAATATTACAATCACACGCTTACGCGGCAACGACATTAAACCTGAACATTGGGATGCGTTTTTTAAATTTTATCTCGACACATCCCAAAAAAAATGGGGGCAAGCTTACCTAACCCGTGCCTTCTTTGATGCCATTCACATCCATTTACGAGATCAGGTTTTGCTGGTGATCGCCTATGAAGATAACATACCAATTGCAGGGGCACTTAATTTCATCGGCGGGGATGTGCTGTATGGACGACATTGGGGAGCCTGCAAACATATCCCCTTTCTACATTTCGAGCTGTGTTATTACCAAGCCATCGAAGCTGGCATTGAAATGGGCTTGGCCCGCGTGGAAGCTGGCGCGCAAGGTGAACATAAACTCGCGCGGGGATATGAACCCGTCCCCACCTATTCGGCCCATTACCTCACCCATGAAGGTTTATCCAGTGCCGTTGAAAATTTCCTGTCACACGAAAGAAGAGCCATTGATCGCAACATCAAAATCCTCGATAGTTACACCCCCTTTAAAAAAGGAAACGAAGAATGAGCATTAACGGAACCTACGACCCAGATAATATTTTCGCTAAAATTTTAAAAGGTAAAATGCCCTGCGTGAAAGTATTTGAGGATGAATACAGCTTGGCATTTATGGACGTATTCCCTCAATCACGCGGCCATGTATTGGTAATTCCAAAAAAGGAACCAGCGCGTAATTTACTAGATGTCAGCGAAGATACTCTCGGCCATGTGATGAATACCGTACAATCCATAACCCGTGCCGTAAATACAGCCCTCAATCCAGACGGCATCGTGGTGACCCAATTTAACGGCGCTCCCGCCGGGCAAACCGTTTTCCATTTGCACTTTCACATTATTCCACGCTACGAAAATGCAACTATGAAAACACATGCATCCGGGAAAATGGCCGACATGGACGAACTCACAGCGCTTGCGGCAAGAATCAATTCAGCACTATGAGCTTCTAAAACCTAAAACGGATTAAGAGTATAGCCTTTTTGTTGTAAGAGCGCATGAGCCGTCATGGCTGAAAGTACCATTTGGACTCCAGGCAATAGGTCATCGTTTTTCATGTCGTAATAAGCCGCAGTTTGACCACAAACATAAAATTCAACACCGTGATCAATCAAAGTTTGTACGAGAGCTGCATTGGCATTTT
>JAJRSG010000005.1 GCA_024278915.1 Alphaproteobacteria bacterium | reverse complement strand
ATATTTCTTTTAAAAAACAAGTGGTAGTTTCCACGCTTTAGTCATAAATATAAAACATGAGTCTCGACACACACATTCAACCTTTACCAATACGGTTATTAAATGCTCTGGGCGAACTCACCCATCAGCTACAAATTGAGCGTGGTTATACGGCCTTATATGTTGATAGTGACGGAGAAATATTTAGCGACGAATTAAGAGCAACCTATCAAGTTACAGATCAAGCCATTGCCGTTCTGGAGAGTTTGATTGAAGAAGCATCTTCGCAACAGACCTCGTCTTGGTATAAAAAACTAGGCGCGGTTCCTACAAACAAAGAAAAACTTTTATCGCACAGAGAAAAAATCCAAAATGGCACCATAGAGTTTGCACCTGCGATTAATGCATATACCTATAAATTTATTTACCCAACAATTGACGTCAACATTGAAGTGGCCCTTTATGTAGACGGTGTGAACCCTCTTAAAGTAAGTGCCTACTCCAATTTTTTACAATGGAAAGAGCGTGCTGGTCGGGAAAGAGCTTGGGGCGCACATGGGTTTTGCTCCAAAGTCTTCAAAAATAGAGAGTTTACGGCTCGAATGCTCACTTTGATCGAGGAGCAATCTGCCTATAAGCGAGCCTTTATGTCTTTAGCCACCAAGCGCCAAAAGGAAGAAGTCGAACAAAGTCTCGGCGGGTATGTGATGGAAGTTCTCGAATCCATCCATACAAAACTCAAGGACGGTACACAGACAGAAGATCTTGAAGCTTTATCGCCAATTACTTGGTTTGAGTTACTCACAGGTAAAATTGATCGCATGCACATGGCCGAAGAAAGTCTGGTGCAAAGTCTAAACCCGGCAAATATTAAGCCTGCAACTACCCGAACACCAGAAATATCTCCTCGGCTTGAAAGCCATATGCCCATTATACATACACTGCCTGTCTTCTCAAAACTCAGCGAAGAAGATTTAGCAGATTTACTCAAACACGCAGATATTCGTTCCTATGATAAGGGAAAGCTTCTTTTCATGCAGGGAGAAATATTATCCCGATATTATCTAATTTTGGAAGGTTGGGTCAAACTATATAAAAGTACAGATGCTGGCGATGAAGCCGTATTACAAATGTTGTCTGCTGGCGATAGTTTAATGGAAGCCGCCGTTTTTCTCAACATTCCCTCATTAGTCAATGCACAAGTCGTTCAAAATGCCAAACTTCTTTCCCTACCCGCCCCTATCATCAGGCAAAGCTTGGCAGATAACAAAGACCTAGCGCTCAATATGATCGGTGGCCTGTCCATGCGCTCGCAGGGTTTAATCCGACAAATCGAACATTCTAGACTAAAAACAGCAACAGAGCGCGTTGGTTGGTTTTTACTAAAACTCGGCATGGAGCAAAGTGGCGGCAAAGCTAACGCCATTACCCTACCCTATGATAAGTCCACGATCGCCTCTTATCTAGATATGACACCAGAAACTTTCTCTCGCACCTTAAAGCGGTTTAAAAACAAGGGCTTTCATATCCAGAATGATAAAATCACAAAGCCAGATCCAAAGGCCCTTTGTAGTTTTTGTGATGAAAGCCTCTCTGAAACCTGTATCTTCAAAGACCAAGCCCTTTGTCCGCAAACATATTTGACTTAAACAACTTGTTCAAAATACCTTTTTCGCTTGGGACTAGCTTACCCTTGGTTTATAAATTCCGTTGATTTTGGGGAGATGCTTCGTATGAGCACTAAAAAAAACAAGAAGCAACCTTCACGCTTCTCTATGATTTCAGAAGCTGCTAATGTCTATGGCGCACGTAGCTTTGATAATTACGCACAAATCAGATCCTTTGCAGAACGCCTTCAAGCAGGGTTATGTGCTTATATGCAGCATGACAAAAAATGTGTTTTTCTTGTTCCGCCACAAGGTCCTTTTCAATCACAAAATTATGGATCAAGGGCGTTCTCTGTGTCTGGCAAAGGGTTTTTACCCCTTGAACCGATTAGTTTTGGCATGGGAATTAGGGTTTCCGATTCAGGTGATTTCATGCGAATTGTCCTGCATTGCCGCATTGAAGGAGCTCGAATTTTCATGCAGGTTGAGGAAAAGAAAGGCTATGATTTTTCACTGCCTGTACAAGACGACGACATCGATGTGTGCAAAGAGGTTTTATTTCAACATTTATTACATTGGTTCACCGATCGGGTGGAGCGTTATGACCACGGTAATTACGGCAGTACCGACATTGGTTTTGACATACAAAGGGTTGACGAAAATTAAGCCCGCCCTAGGGTCACTTCGAGGAAGCTTATGTCTGAAACTACACACGCCATAGCAAATTTGCTGCCATTCAAGATTGCCTTAATTGGGGTGCTCGGTATTGGTGCGCAATGGCTTGCGTGGAAGTTACAAAGGCCAGCCATTGTACTTATGGCCATTGCCGGCTTGTTATTTGGCCCTTTAATGTCTTGGTTCTTTACATTGGATTTTGTGCAATCTCAAGAATGGTTGCGTAATGCTGTCGATGCTTTCAAACTCGACCCAGAAAAAGATTTCGGGGATTTATACCGGCCAATGGTTGGAATTGCTGTGGCAATTATACTTTTTGAAGGCGGGTTGAACTTACGGTTCAAAGATTTAAGAGACGCCAGTCATGCCGTATTACGAATGGTTGTTGTTGCCGCCCCCATCGCAGCTGTCCTCGGCGCAACCGCCGCTCATTATATTGTCAACCTACCTTGGGATATATCCTTTATGATTGGCGGATTATTTGTTGTGACTGGGCCAACGGTCATTCTCCCATTATTACGACAGTCCCATCTACCTGGCCGTCCCGCATCCGTTCTTAAATGGGAGGGAATTGTCAATGACCCACTCGGTGCTCTATTTGCTGTGGCAGGGTATGAATTTATTCGCTTTACAGCCATGGGCGAAAATATCCAGTTCGCCATGATAAAACTTGCTGCGGCGGCCGCGATCGGTGGCCTAATCGGGGTTTTGTCAGGATGGGGCCTGGCATGGGCATTTAGACGCGGGCATGTGCCGGAATATTTAAAAGCCCCTGTTGTCCTCATCTGGGTATTGGCAATTTATGTATTAGCCAATGTCGTCGCTGAAGAAACAGGCTTACTCGCCGTTACCGGCTTAGGAATTGCCATGGCTAATTCTAAATTTGCCGCCATGGTGGAAATGCGCCGATTTAAAGAAAACATTGCTGTGCTTTTAGTATCAGGCATATTTGTTGTCCTAACCGCCACCTTAACCCCTGAAGTTCTGAGAAGCATGGACTGGCGGGTAATGGCATTCGTGCTGGCAATGATGTTTATTGTTCGCCCAGTTGCTGTTTTTGTCTCCACGATTTGGTCCGGCCTGAATTGGCGAGAAACCTTACTCGTGAGTTGGATCGCCCCTCGTGGTGTTGTTGCCGTCGCCGTGGCAGGCTTATTTGCTACCGAACTACAACAAATTGGCAGACCTGAAGGCGCTATCTTCGTCCCGCTTGCTTTCGCCCTTGTATTTGCCACGGTCCTCTCTTCCGGCTTTACCATTACCCCATTATCCAGATGGCTGGGTTTTTCCAAAAACAAGGACGAAGGAGTAATTATTGTCGGCGCGAACCCATGGTCTTTGGGACTTGCCAAAGCATTAAAAGATATGAATATCCCTGTCCTTGTTGCCGATACAAATTGGCGACGTCTCCGAGGGGCACGCCTTGAAGGGCATACAGTATTTTACGGTGAAGTCTTATCTGAAAATGCTGACCACAGACTTGATCATAGTGCCTTTGAACACCTGATCGCGGCAACACCCAATGATGCTTATAACGCATTGGTATGTGTTGAATTCGCGCCTGAACTTGGTCGCCACCGCGTATTCCAAATTTCAGGGCAAGAACAAGAAGAGACAGATCCTGGCGCGATCAACTTTACAGCGCGAGGCCGAACATTATCGACACATGGCCGTTCCTTTGACGTCTTAACACGCGATTGGTGGTCGGGATGGCGATTCCGCTCTACGACCTTGTCCGATACATATACATTTGATGATTTCATCAGAGATCGAGGTGAAAATATCGATATTCTCGTGGCAAAACGGCCTGATGGAACACTCGACTTCTTAAACCCAGAACAAAAATCTAAGGCAGAGGGCTCAACATTGCTCAGCTTTGGCCCCCAACCTGCAAAAATGGAAGATAGAGGAGAAGGCGCTACAACCAACGCACCGCTTACCAGTGACGGTAGTGTACCGATCGCGCCCAAAGGAGCGCTCCCTAGTTAAGACTGTATAAACTCGGTTTCTTATTGATTTATTCATTTCTATTTAAGGCATTTCTCGCAAACTATTGGGATGGAAAAAACCTCGGATAATGAGCCGTCCCGTGAAAACGATTTATTGCGCCCTTATGCCGCCCTAAAAAATGCACCTGATTCGATATTCCCAAACATAAGCTTGCCAACACGCAGACGAATAAAGCGGCTATTATGGGGTGTCGGCTTGCCACTATATTTTACCGTCAGCCTATGTCTTGGGTTATTAGTTTGGGCGGGCCAAGATATGCCTGATACCTCCCCTCTATGGGCCCCCAAGTCTACCCCGCAAATTATAATACTTGACCGGCATGGTCGAGAAATCATCAAAACAGGTGGCCTAGAGACAAAGCCTGTTATTCTTTCGGACTTGCCGCAAATCCTACCCCAAGCGCTCATCGCCGTTGAAGATAAACGGTTTTATCATCATATTGGCTTTGATATCATTGGTTTAGCCCGCGCGTTTGCCGCAAATGCCAAGGCAGGACATGTGGTGCAGGGTGGCTCAACCCTAACCCAACAATTAGCTAAAAATGTTTTTCTCACCCGCCAACAAACCTTAAAACGTAAAGCACAGGAAATTATGCTAGCCGTATGGTTAGAGCATCGACTGACAAAACGAGAGATTTTAGAAACATATTTGTCCCGTGTTTATTTTGGCGGCGGCACAGTTGGAATTGAAAGCGGTTCGGCCCGTTTTTTTAATAAACCCGCCTCCCAACTAAAACTTGGAGAAGCCGCCATGCTTGCAGGCATTCTTCAAGCACCAGACCGACTCAATCCGGTAAAAAACAGAAAAGCCAATGCCATCCGAACAGCCCAAGTTCTGTCCAAATTGAAAGAGCAAAAATATCTGGATGCCGAAACCGCTAAACTCGCACTGACAACTCCAATTGAAATAGAACCTGTACAAATCAAAACACTGCCAAGCGCTCAATATTTTACAGATTGGATTCTCAGCCAAGTGGATGCAAAAATTGGAGCACCGAAACATAACATTGTCGTGCACACCACTCTTGATATGGCGGCACAACAAGCAGCCCAAATTGCCGTCAGTAAAGGTGTAAATACAAAGCGAAATGCACAACAAGCTGCCCTAATTGCTTTTGACGGTGTTGGCGGGGTACGAGCCATGGTAGGAGGAGCCAGTTATCAACACAGTCCCTATAACCGAAGTTTACGCGCAAAACGTCAACCCGGTTCCGCCTTCAAGCCCTTTGTCTATTTAGCCGCAATGGAAGCCGGGATTACCCCTTGGGATATCCGCAATGACGCCCCGATCGATATTGACGGGTGGCAACCAGGGAACTTTAGCAATAAATTCATTGGTGAAATTTCTTTGGAAAAAGCCCTAGCCCTTTCCATTAATACAATTTCGGTAGTGTTATCCGAAGAAATTGGCCGTGACCGAGTTGTGGAAACAGCTAGTAAAATGGGACTCCAAGGCTTCAAACCCTATGCTTCTTTGGCATTAGGTGCACAGGAAACCTCTCTATACAATCTGACCGCCGCCTATATCCCCTTTGCAAATTGGGGGCACATTAGCAAAGCATATGGTCTGGAAGCTATCTACAGTGCAAATGGTGATGTTTTATTTGAGCACCAACCCATTGCACAAGAACGGGTTATTTCTGCAGAAGTCTTGGAGAGAATGAATTTGATGCTGCAAACGGTTGTGCAAGCGGGTACCGGAAAAGCCGCGAGAATTAGTGGGTGGGATATTGCCGGAAAAACCGGCACGACCAATGATTATCGTGATGCATGGTTTATTGGTTATACAGCAGATTATGTCGCAGGTGTCTGGGTCGGGAATGATGATAATTCGAAAATGGCACGGGTTACAGGTGGAAATATTCCAGCCAGAATTTGGAAAAATTTTATGGTCGAGGCTTTAAAAAATACACCGAATACAAAACTTCCAACAACAACTCGCCTCTTCCTTCCCCCTTCAAGCACTGAAGCCTCAAAAAGTTTGGAAATGCTTCTTGCAGATGTTGAAAAATCACTTCCTTAGTCTATAAGCATAGAAAATAAAAAGGGGAGAAAATGGAAAATACAAAAATGTACGAAGGGCGCTTATGTGTCATCACAGGCGCCGCATCTGGCATTGGGCGGGCACTCGCCGTTAAGCTTGGCCAAGCAGGAGCATCTCTCGCCCTCTCTGATGTCAATGAAGAAGGCCTCAAAGAAACAGCAAACCTTGCTGGTGCAAAAAATTCTAACCGGATCATCACAGATATTCTCAATGTAGCCGATGCAGACGCCATACTTGCTTATGCCGAACATGTAGAATCTGCCTTAGGATCTGCAGATTATGTATTTAATGTGGCCGGCCTTACACGAGTTGGAAATTTTGATGAAATTCCATTATCTTCGATGGAAAGCATCATGGATGTAAATTTTTGGGGTGTTGTACGAATGAGTAAAGCATTTCTCCCACAACTCAAAAAAACCAAAGGTGGGTTAGTAAATATTTCCAGTATTTTCGGTGTAATCGGTTACGCAGGCCAAACGCCCTACTGTGCTTCTAAATTCGCAGTTCGTGGATTTACGGAAACGTTAGCACAAGAAGTTGATGAAGACGGCGTACGGGTATCTTGTGTACACCCTGGTGGAGTCGCCACAAATATTGTCCGCAATGCAAAAGTTGATGTGATGCCAGAAAATGTAAAAAGCAAAGAAGAAATGAACGCAAGCTTTGATAAAGTAGCCGTCACGAGTGCGGATAAAGCAGCGCAAATCATCTTAACCGGAGCCGCAAAAGGCAAACGCCGTATTTTAATTGGCAATGATGCCAAGATTGCCTCTCTAATCAATCGGTTATTTCCTGTGCTCTACCCGAAAATTTTGACTAAATTAGGTGGCGAAACCTTAGGTAATTAAGGCGCGGCTCCAATAGCGTGTAATTTACTGCCATGTGCAGTTAACCACTGTTTGGCAGGTTTCACCGTGTCTACGAGGCTATTGCATAATGCCCAATACTCTTTTCCGTGGTTAGCATGTACTAAGTGTGCGCACTCGTGGGCACAAACATAATCGAGCACATAAGGCGGCGCACAAATAAGTCGCCACGAATAAGATATCTGACCTCCTCGTACCGCATTGCCTTTCAAGCATGAGCCCCACCGGGAAGAGGTATCACGAACACTTATCTTGTCTACGGGCTTCCCAAGCGTACTTGCATGGGCGTGGGTGCAGATTGTCAAAGCCTCTCTGGCTTCGCGGATCAACAACCGTTTTGCCCGTCCCGCAAAAGTATCTGGATTAGCAGGGACATGAATTTCCTTGGTTTGTACATTCACGAATGGTCGCCCGCGTGGTCCAGGACGTATTAATTGATAACTTTCCCCACGAAATAAGATGTGACCATTTTCAACAAAAGGTTGGGCAGAAACGAGAGCTTCAAGCTGGATCAATATCCAATCATACTTCTCTCGTACAAACTGTTTCGCATCGGCTAATCGTCTGGCATTGCCTGGTACGGTAACCACAATTTCCCGTTTGGCCGCATCCATTTTAATGGAAATTCGCCGTGCCCTTGGACGCAATTGATAAAAAATGCGCGGGTCGTCCTCATCTTGCCAACGTGTTTGCGCAGCT
>JAJRSG010000251.1 GCA_024278915.1 Alphaproteobacteria bacterium | reverse complement strand
GAAGCCGTATCAGGCATTACCACGACAGGGGCCACCGTCATGACAGGCCTTGATGACGCCCCAAAGGGTGTTTTGCTTTGGCGCGCTATTTTACAATGGATAGGCGGCGTCGGCATTATTGTCACAGCGATGGCAATATTGCCCATGCTAAATGTGGGCGGCATGCAGCTTTTCCGGTTGGAAAGCTCCGACATGAGCGAAAAGATACTCCCCAAAGCCGCGAGCCTCGCTGCGGCGATCGGCCTTATCTATCTGGTGCTAACTATTTCTTGCGCCATTGGATACGGCATTGCCGGAATGGATGCATTTGATGCAATTGCTCACGCCATGACAACCATCGCCACAGGCGGGTACTCGACGTCTGACGCCTCCCTTGGCGGATTTATTGATAATGGCGCTGACCTTGTTGCCATTGCCTTTATGCTCGCGGGGGCCCTCCCCTTCGGTGTGTATTTACTAGCATGGCAAAAAAACTTCAAACCTGCCCTATCAGACCCGCAAATGCGGGGTTTCTTATTAGTCGTCGGGGTGCTCATCGCTGTGATCACATTATATTTATGGAGCCACAGTGAAATCACCGGTAACCACGCCCTACGGCTAAGTGCCTTTAATGTTGTCTCCGTTATCACAGGTACCGGCTATGCCACAGCGGATTATAACGCTTGGGGGCCCTTTGCCGTAGCGGCGTTTTTCGTCTTTATGTTTATTGGAGGCTGTGCGGGATCTACGGCCTGCTCGATAAAAATATTTCGCTATCAGGTCGCCTTTGAGGCCCTAAGAGCGTACCTGTTTAAAATGCCGCGCCAACACGCCGTTTCCCCGATGCGCTACGGTGGCAAGCCACTCCCAGAAGCAGTTGTTTATTCTGTGATGGGGTTTTTCTTTCTGTTTTTCACCTGCTTTGCTATAACCGCCATACTTTTATCTATGTTAGGTCTCGACCCGATTACGGCATGGTCGGGTGCAGGTAGCGCCATTGCAAATGTTGGCCCGGGGCTTGGCAGTATTATCGGCCCGGCAGGCACATATCAATCCTTGCCGGACAGTGCTAAATGGGTACTGATGGTAAGCATGCTTATTGGGCGACTCGAAATTGTAACCGCATTAGTATTGCTAACGCCTTCATTTTGGCGTGCTTAAATATCTTTGTCAGTAAAAATATAATCCGTTCCGCAAAATTCACAGTTAGCCGTAATTTTTCCGTCTTGCATCATATCTTCAATAGCAGAGGCATCAAAGCTCTTCAAAGTGTTGTGCAGGCCTTCACGCGAGCATGAACATTTGGCAAAAATATCTTTTGGTTCCAGCCTGCTGACACCTTGTTCATGGAAAAGGCGATAAAGCAAATTATCCGATGACAGATCAGGGTCAAGAAGTTCGGCATCACTTAGTGTTTTCATGACAGCTTTGGCCATATCCCATGCTTCTTGTGCGTCACCGCGAGCTTCATCTCCTGCAATTCGTTGAACCATCAGCCCACCACCGCGCCATTTCATCGGCTCGCCCGGTGTCTGAATTTGACCAACACTCAATTTTATACGTGTTGGGATTTGCTCGCTTTGTGCAAAATAATGTTCAGCGCAATCCCCTAAGGACGCCCCTTCAATCGCGGCTAAACCTTGATAACGGTCCATGTCTTTGCCTTGGTCAATCGTCATTGCAAATGTACCACCACCTAATAATGTCGTTGCATCTGGATTGGGATTATCTGCAAGTATCCGAGTTAATGATTCCTCATCAAAGCGGGCATAAGCCCGCACATCTCCTGCCGTTGTG
>JAJRSG010000250.1 GCA_024278915.1 Alphaproteobacteria bacterium | reverse complement strand
CCTGCTCAAAACCTTTTCTTCCATGTTAGGTTTTGAGTTGAACTCCATTAAATCACAACCTGAATTCAAGAAGCTGTGTAACTACGGGACTATAGCAGCATGAAACTGTCCAAACTATTGTTAATAACAACGTAATAATCCACGTCCTTTGGGCGTGGTCACAGTTCAATGGCTCTGCCGATGAACTGGCTCAAATGCTACCTTGAAGCTGCGTTGTCCCAACAACATCAGTTTTAGGAGTAACAAATGAGCCGTTTTAAGAAGTTATCACATTCGATATGGCATTGTCAGTATCATATATACCCCCACGCAATGACTTTCCAAAGCTTCAAAACAAAAATTGAAATCTTGGCATGGTTATAACGGGCATTATCCATCGGAAGTGTGATGGTATCCGCCTCACCGCTGTGAATTACGGTGATTACGGTGATTAGGTGATTACGGTGACAGTTTACTAAATACACCAAATATGTCAAGCTGCTGTGATGAGCAGATTACCGCGACTTGTTATTCCAGGTTTGCCACATCATGTCACCCAGCGGGGGAACAGGCGTGGGCAGACTTTTTTTGAAGAAGGGGACTACGTACTTTATCGTGATTTATTGCGTGAGGCTGCGTTGAAGGCTGGTGCCGAAATTTGGTGTTATTGCCTGATGCCTAATCATGTCCATATCATTATTGTGCCGTCAGATGAGGATGGTTTGCGTGCCACTTTTTCTGACGCACATCGCCGTTATACAGGCTATATCAATGCGCGTATGCGCGTGACAGGGCATTTGTGGCAAGGGCGGTTTGGCTCTGTGGTGATGGATGAAACCCATCTTGCCAATGCCGTGCGCTATGTCTCCCTTAATCCTGTGCGCGCTCGGCTTGTAACATGGGCAGAGGACTGGCAATGGTCGAGCGTTGCGGCTCATTTGGCAGCCAAGAATGACGACCTTGTCCAGGTTGCGCCCGTGCTGGAACGTTATGGTAATTTTGCCAAGTTTCTGGCACAGCCTCTCGATGAAACCCTGACCAAACAGCTGCGCCAGTCAGAAACAATAGGCCGCCCTGTTGGCACAGACCAATGGCTGAAAAAACTGGAAAAACAAACAGGCCACCCCCTCCGTCCCCAAAAACGCGACCCAAAGAAGCGTGACAAGACTTAATAATTAAGTGTATTTAGTAAACTGTCACCGTAATTTAAAAACATTATCTTCCTGTTAGAATATTAACCCATTGATCTCTTGTTAACGCAGATGAACCATTCAAGCCATTGGAAGGGCAGGGCAACCGCACGAAGGATTTAATTCCTAAATAAAGCACTTGTTCTCAATATTTAGATCGTCTTGCTTCAAGAATCTTATGAGTATTTCTGAATTTTAGCATAATCAAACTGAGTTTTACGGCGCAAAAAGAGAACATCACCTGTCAAGAGATTTTCATGCGGTTGCCCTGATTGGAAGGGTTTCCAAAAGCGTGACGAGCCCTACGCATGGCTGCTAATATAACGCCTTTTTGTTCTCGGGCTGACATATCAGAAGAGATACCCCCAATAACAGATCTCCATGCGTCATTATATTTGTCATGTGGGCCCAAAAAAGCGTGACAAGACTTAATAATTAAGTGCATTTAGTAAACTGTCACCGTAATTCCATCTCGATAATCGGTATACTTATAAAACCGTAATTTCAATATAGTTCAAGTCAAATGATTTGTTTCCAGCCAAGTTTTCAACTTATCAAAAACGTAAAAATCAGCAATACCACCATTCTCTCGAAGACCACACGCTATTGCAACATTTAGCATTTCCTTAACGTCCACTTCTTCAATTTTAACGTGTTCTTCCATTAACTCCAGAATTAAAATTTCATAAGCCATTTCCCATTCACCATATTCCAAAAAGTGGTTCATTTCTTGATATCCCTCTCTTGTTGGAATCAAAGAACCATATTTTTTAGCTAAATACTTAATACGTTTTGCTGTTTCATAGTCTAAATCTATTTCTTTCATGACCTAACCTTAGGGGGATTTTTTGGCGTATTTATTGGAAACCCTGTGGAAATGCGCCCTGGGAATCAAGGGTGATTATTAGGATAAAAATTAACACGAATCCTTATACCATCACGATATGCAACAACAAAGTCTCCATGTCCTTGAGGACTTGACCTTCGAACCAATGAAGAGTCATTTGCTCATACCTATCCCTTTAACTCAGGTTTAGTATGAAACATCCTGAAAGTAACGAAATTCGAAGGTATCATCCACCAATTGCCGCATTGATTTTGGTTTGTGGCTTATCATATTTT
>JAJRSG010000249.1 GCA_024278915.1 Alphaproteobacteria bacterium | reverse complement strand
TCAGCTGTAATTCCTGAGCGGGTAATAACCCGGCCACCGTCAGCAGAATTAGCACCTGATCAAATAGATGAAGACTCATTGCCAGCCTATTCAATATTAGATCCTATTCTAGAAATGTATGTGGAACAAGACAAATCCGCTACGGATATAATAGCGGCAGGCTATCAGTTAGAAGATGTGAATCGAGCGATTTCATTGGTTGATAGAAATGAATATAAGCGTAGACAAGCACCACCTGGGGTGAAAATCACCCCAAGAGCCTTTGGAAGAGATCGCCGCTACCCTATTGCTACTGGGTATAAAGGTGTGTTGAAGTCTACGGAGTAATTTGGGAGGGGGCTAAGGGTTTATGTTCTTGGGTTAGTGTATAAACCAAAATTCTATGATATTTCGCCTTCTATTCTGGTAGAAAAATATAATGATTTTTAGCAAAACTGTGTCTCTTGGCTGTCTTTATACTCCGAGATAAACCGCTGATTTACAACGTTATACAACCCAGCTCCACCAACAATAGAAAATAAAACAGAGGAAGTAACCCTTGAACAAACAACAACTCGCCGCCAAGATTTGGGAATCTGCCAATCAGATGCGCTCAAAAATCGAAGCCAACGAATACAAAGATTACATTCTTGGTTTTATTTTCTACAAATACCTCTCCGACCAACAAATCGCCTTTGCCAAAGAGCAAGGCATGAGCGATGCCGACATCAGCCAATTAAATGAAGACGATCAAGAAACCCTTAAATACATTCAAAAAGACCTTGGTTATTTCATCAGCTACGACAATCTGTTTAGCACCTGGTTAGCCAAAGGCAGTGATTTTGATGTCGCCAATGTGCGTGATGCCTTGTCTGCATTTGAACGCCTCATCCATAGCAACCACAAAAAACTGTTTGATGGCATTTTTAACACCTTGCAAACGGGCTTGAGCAAATTAGGCGAAAGTGCCGCCAAACAAACCAAAGCCATTAGCGATCTGCTGCAATTGATTAAAGAAATCCCTATGGATGGCAAGCAAGATTACGATGTGCTGGGGTTTATCTACGAATATCTGATTGAAAAATTTGCCGCCAATGCGGGCAAAAAAGCGGGTGAATTTTACACCCCGCACGAAGTCTCACTGCTGATGTCTGAAATTATCGCCCATCATTTAAAAGACCACAAAGAAATCAAAATATACGACCCCACCTCAGGCTCGGGTTCATTGCTTATTAACATCGGTAACAGCCTCGCCAAACACATAGACGATGAAAACAACATCAAATACTATGCTCAAGAGCTAAAAGCCAACACCTACAACCTCCCCCGTATGAATCTGGTGATGCGGGGCATTATTCCTGAAAACATTGTTACCCGAAACGGTGATACCTTAGAAGAAGATTGGCCATTTTTTGATGAAAATGACCCCATCGGCTCATACGACCCCTTATATGTGGATGCCGTGGTTTCCAATCCGCCATACTCGCAACAATGGAACCCCGAACACAAAGACAGCGACCCGCGTTACGCTCGCTTTGGGCTTGCGCCTAAAACCAAAGCCGACTATGCCTTTTTACTGCACGATCTTTATCACCTGCGCCCGCACGGCATGATGACCATTGTGTTACCGCACGGTGTACTGTTTCG
>JAJRSG010000248.1 GCA_024278915.1 Alphaproteobacteria bacterium | reverse complement strand
GGAAACGGACAACCGTTTACGTTCATTCCAGTCTGACATTGCGGCTAAAGCAGGTGTGTTCCATAACCTTATCACCCTGCCAACTTTCCACATGACAGCGAAATTCACAGATGATTTATCTCGCGGTTACTTTGGTGATGACAAAATGATGGCATATGTCAACACAATCCAGCGTGAAGAAATTCGCCGTAATGTATCTGCTGTGAAACATCAACACGAAGTTGGATCAGACCTTGGTGACACATTTAAAGAAATGGTAGGCGGCGACCGTGCCCTTAAAGCCGGTGGACATAAAAACACCATGAACCAATTCAGCAATGTAGCATAATAACGACATTACAAACAAACTCTTGATCCACCGCTGGTTGAAATCCTTGCGGTGGATTTTTGTATTTATATTTGTGATCCAATTTTTTAAACACACCGTATATAAATATGTCAGGCCAGTTATAAGCCAATTTAGTCAATTTTATATGCAGTTTCCCCTTGCATTTTGGCTGGACGGGGCAGTGAAAGTTTTGTAGCTGGTCTGACAACAAAACCTAGAAGTACTCAATGTTCTCGACAAAGAGAAAATTGTTGTATGAAAGATATTATGATTATTGCGCAAATATCAGATTTACATATCGGTTATGCTGGCGAAGGCGAGCCATGTAAAAACACGCAACGGCTGGAATCCGTGGTTAAAACCCTAAATGACTTACAACGACAACCTGATATTGTCATTGCCACAGGTGATCTGGTAGAGAACGGCAACACATGGGCATATAGAGACCTCAAAAATGCTTTAAAGCAAATCAAAAGTCCCGTTTTTCTCGCTTTTGGCAATCATGACAGGCGTAGCCCATTTGCAGATGTATTTCCTCACATTCCCTATGTAGACGGCTTTTTACAATACACGGTCGAAGATTATCCTGTAAGGATTATTGTCCTCGATACACTTGAAGAAGGCCGCCATGGTGGTAGCTTTTGTGAGAACCGCGCCGAATGGCTTGATAAAAAACTTGCCGAACAACCTGAACGTCCAACCATATTGGCCCTCCACCACCCTCCCATTAAATCTGGTATTGGTTGGCTAACCGCAGACCCGAACGCAGATTGGGTAAAGCGGCTTCACAAAGTGGTTTCGAAATATAGTAATATCCAACATATTTTAGCTGGGCATATCCACCGGAGCATTTATAAGTCTTTTGCAGGCACAACATTATCCGTCACACAAGCCATCGCGCCTCAATCCAAATTGGAACTAGCTGATATTGACCCTAATGTACCTGATGGACGAGGCCTACTCGTAGAAGCCCGCCCAGGGTTTTGCTTGCATTTGTGGGACGGCGACAGCATCACTAGCCACTCTGGTCAATCGCCATGTGGCAAAACCCTAATAAGTTACGACGAAGAACATGCCTTTATTGTGCAACACACAATGGACCTTGACCACTAACTTATCTTTGCGGCAAACCGACATAGTTTTTCATTAAAGGTTCATTCGATACCCGGTAAGGGTTCCCTGACTTATCAATAAACATATTTTCCATTTCTGCGCGGGTAAATGGTCTGGAACCAAGGCGTCCAAACACTGCCATTTGGTGTCCGCTTTCATCAACCGCACGGTCCCGATCAAGTCCCTTGGATACTGCATATGCCGGCCATTTGGTTTTATGCCAAGCAATCAGTTCCGGCTTTGGCTCAGGGGAAAATCCGTAAAAATTAGGTTGGGTATCAGGGCTTGTCAGCTGTAGTACCTTCATGCCGTTCACGCCATCAGCAACATAAGCAAAGAGCGAGGCATTGGTCGAACCAACGATAATATCTTGCGTATCATTCATCTGCCCATCGAATGTATGAGTGCTCACCAACTTAGGACTTTTAGGGGTTTCAATATCAATGACCATCATGCCCTGCGAGCCTGCCGCCACATAAGCATAGGTACGCGCTAGGTACAAACCGTGCGCATCACCAATTGGAACATGCGCTCCTTCAACAAGCACTGGTTTGGCAAGGTCGGTTGTATCCAAAACCTTTAGGCCATCCGCATCCGTTACAAACAAATAACGAAATTGCAAATCTGATTGACGGGCATCTTTAAGCGGCACGGTTGAAGTATGTACAGGGTTGAGCGGATCATTAAGATCAATAGTTACCAACCCAGCATCCGCCGTAATATAAGCGTAATGCCCCCCTAGCGTTACATGTCGCGCACCATTTAACACACCATCAGCATTCCACGTCACAGCACGTTTAAAGAAGTTATTGCGTGCTTCACCATCTGCCAAAGTGTTGACATTCACAAGGATCAAGCCTTCTTGCGAGTCGGTAATTACCGCATAATTATAAATTGGATGAAAAGCCTGCTCCTGATTGTCTTTACGGATCGTTTCCGTATTGCGGCCTGGAGCAATATTTTGGTTTGTCGGCAACGCCATACATGTTGCATTTTTACTTTTAATATTTGTATTATGTCCAAGCTTTGAAAATGGCCCTGTTAGTATTCGCTCAGAAACACCTTTATTGGCGATAGACGCAACATCATAAGCAGTAAAACCGCCCTTACCTTCTGCAACGAACAAGTATTCTCCCCGAAGCTGTAAACAGCCCACTTTGCCTTTGGTTTTTTGCGTAACATTTGCAATTTCTTCAACCGCACCGGTTTCACCTGACCAATTGTTTTCCTTGTCGAAAATTTTGCCGCGTGTCCAATTAATCAGCTCGCGGTTGTTATCTTCCACATGGGCTTTGTAATAATCAGGATAGGCATATTTATGCAAATAAGACCCGAAAACGGCTTGTGGCTCTTCCCATTCAGTTACCCGTACAGCTTCAACCCCGCCGTCAAGACCAATGAAGGAATGATAGCCAACAAAATTGACAAAGTTCGTCCCAAGCAACAAAAGTTGCGCCATAATGGCATTGTTATCGTCTGCCTCGGAGATATGGCAATCCGAGCAGGTTTTTGTTTCTTCTTTACGAGCTGTATGCGGGAAATGCGGTGCAAAAGCTTGCGACGAAAATCCAGAAGCAGCAATTGGTGGTTGCTGCACATAAATACGTTCCCGGTTAATATTGGTAGATGAAAGAACAAGAGCCGATGTTGACCTTACAGGCGCAACCGTATTCCCTTTTGTTGTCTGATGTTTCCCAAGCTGGAACATTTGGTCACGGACGACTTGCGGGTTGTAGGTCGCAAAGTTCCGTGTGGTTTGACCCTCATACTTATGCATTGGCGTTTTCCAATTGGCTTCAATCGGAAGATGGCAACCCGCACATGACGTGGTCCATGACAAATGGCAAGTAAAGCATTCCATCTCTTCATCATCATGAGCACGGGCACTTTTTTCTACGCCGGGGCCCCATTTCATATCACCACTAGCAGTTTTGCTAGCAGATACGGTTTTTGCCCTTGCTGCCTTGGCATTATATTCTGGATGATTAACATCAAGACTATCTTTCACCAGTGACAATTCCCATTCAAGCTCAGGGTCAATGATTGAACGCTGAACAAGGACATCACGTCCATCTTTCTTAACCCACTCAAACCTGAATTTTCCATCTGGATTTCTTAATGAGGCCAAGTCTGTACCACCGGGCCGTGAAGCCGGACCAGATGTATAAAGGTTTGGATATTTATCCGCTGTACCATGACAATCTTTACAGCGAATCTCAATGGCATTAGCCACTTCCCCGTGCAAATAACCCGTACCGTGATTATCTTGTGCATAATGGCAATCCGCACACTGCATACCTTTTTCCGCATGAATTGACATCATGTGAACGGTTTTACCGGGATTAACACCTACAGGTACGAACTTCTCTTCCCCTTTTTTGCGCCATTTTTCAGGATCATCATTGGCAACAATATTGCCTTCGGCGTCTAATAAATTCCCTTTGCGATCCCGCTTAAAAATGCCTCTGAAATTCCAACCATGGCCATGATAGTCAGCAAATTGAGTATGCTCTAAATCTTCATTCAGGTCATAAACATTCTTGGAAAACTCTGTATCCGCCCATAGTCCAAGAGGAGCCGCCGCCTCTGGGTTACGTTCCAAGACTTTATGACGTTCTTCGGAAGTTGGGTATCTTTGTTCTTTCGGCCACATTTTCGGGGCATCGGATTCATAATCCCACATAGTATAGCCAAGGTATGTATTGAGAAAGATGTTTGGCTGGTGCATATGGCAGTTCATACACTGGGACGTTGGAATAGCCCGAGTAAATTCATGGGTGATCGGGTGTCCGCTCTCGTCTTTATCAATAGTTGGATCTTTGGAAAATGATTTCCCGTCACGACCAAATTTCGAATAGACAGAACTATGTCTCGGCTCACGGTCGTTGGCATAAACTACATGGCACGACGCACATCCAGATGAGCGATAATCTCCCGGTTGATCATTCGTACCCAAAAACCATGTAAACGGGTCATTCAGTCTCGTTTTATGGATATTGAGAACCGGAATGGCCACACGCAGACCTGTTCCAGGACCACGGTTTGATTGACGAATATCTGGGCGGCCAGGCTCTTCAACCCGCTGAGTTTGTCCAGCGGCATTTGGCAAGCCAATCTCAGGAAATTGCGTTGCATTATTTCTACCGCCGCGTTCAAACACCCGAAAGATATCAGCGGGCGGAATGACATTCCACATGGGAAGCGGCACAAATTGTTTGATAATGCCTTTATCGATTTGCTTCTGGGTCAGACCGTCTTCAGAACCTGGAGAAGTCAAGACTGCAGGTTCCCCGTCCCGTGTATAAGCTTCACCAACAATGTAATTTTTAAACGGTAAAATCCCGTTATTATATGCCGCACCGCCCCATAACATGGCACCTGTTGCCATCAGCGACCGCTCGGCAGAAACGATTTCTGCCAAATGGCAAGCCCCGCAAGCCTCACGGGCAATGCGGTAATCAGATGGATTAACAAACCGAATATACTCTGGCGCTTCCTTATTCAAAAGCGTGTAACTCCGTTTCGGATTAGCCGCAGACGGGTAGTGCCAAGTTTCAGGATAGAGCGGTAATACATGAGCTTTTTCTTTATAACCTGTATATTCTGCGGCTTCTTTCTTGAGTAAGTTGGGTACACGAACACTGGCATCCCCGCCGTGGCAATCCGTACAACCAAGTTCTACAGACGGCATGCTGTGCATTGTTTTTTGGTCACTATCCGTATGACAAGATACGCAACCGACACTCTTTGCATGCGCTTCCTCTGGGGATTGCGTACGCGGCGCAGATGGTGCCGTTACATGATCAATATGTTGCGGGTGTTCATCATCGCTTGCAAACGCTGTTGTACTGACACTAAAAAATGCAAGTAGCACGGCCACGAATATATATTGATATGTGCGTATTCTACTCATTCCAATTCCTAATAGGTCAATGTCGCGTTAAGCAAAACGGACAAATACCGTTTCTGGTTTTCTTCATTCTCAAACAAATCTTTAAACCCTTCACCCGGCTCGAGTGAGGCAATAGATGCCCGTAGCACGATATTTTGAGTGAATTTTGGACGATAAATTGCCGAAGCAGATAAATCCAAGCCAATATATTTACTGATACTACCATCTTGACGAAGGTTTTTAAGTACTTCTGTATTGGCAAAACCAAGAGCATTTGCATTAAGAGACAATCGAAGCTCAGGCAGAATATCAAAGTCCGCCCCCACCCCAAGCAACATTGTCCCCGGATTGTTAAAATTACTTTGTCCTTGTTCTTTAGAGGAGCGAAGTGAATTTAAAATTCCGTTCCTTCCACTTAAACTAATTACCCGACCACCGCCGATAAATGGTACATTTTGTCGTATCCAATAAGAGGTATCAGCGCCGGCGAATTGCGGGTTTTCAAAAATAGCATCAAACCCCGTTTCCACATCATCATATGGGTCACTATCACCGGTAGCAAATAGCGCCGAAGCCCTAAACCTTGCCCAGTTATAGTCGTAAGAGACTTCTGCCGCCGCCATACCGGCACGAATGGTTGCCGTTTTATTGGTAAAGATATTATCTCTATCTTGGCCAAGCGCCAGATAGCTCGAAGCCGTCAAATTAAACCGGCCAATCCGCCCATCCGCATTATAGCCTAAATATAAAACATCATAATCCCGCCCCCTAAGGTTACCAATTAAAGCAGGACGTACAGGGAACCCATTTGTGTCAATTTCCGTATGACTTGCTTCGCGGTTCATATTGTAAACCGCTGTAATTTGCGAGGTTAGGCCCGGCACAGGAAAATCTTGTCGGTACAGGTTGGCAAGGAAAATGAAGTCACGACGCGGCGTAGAGACCACAGAGTTCAAACCTGAATTTGTATCTTTCTCAAGCCGCATAAACGCCGCTAGATTATATTGGTAACGATTGTTATCACGATTACCAAAGAACCTAATACCAGGTTGATTATCCTGAAATAAAAATCCGCGAAAATCTGAGGAAAACGGCTGTATCCCTGCCCGCAAGCTATCGAAGTCATACCGGTCGGATACATTGCGAATATGGTAATCAATAAAGGCTTCCTGTAGCCCCAAGAAAACATCTGTACGGTCCGTGCCTTTGGAAGGTTCTACGTGCAAAATGCGTTTCTCATTCACTTTCACATAATTGACATTGAAGGCTGCCGTAAGACGAAATTCCAAATCTTGCGGTTTAAAAACCGTCAACCCTTCGATGAGAGCGCCACTAGCAATAAATGTTTGCGAGAACACGAGGCTATCCGGATCACCAAACAAATCATTAGTGGGGCGTTCTGTCGTCTGAACCCCAACAGGGATCGGAAAACTACGTGGTTCGATCACGGTATCTGAAATACCTGTCGCAACAAAAAACCAGTTATGGGTTCCTTTTAACGGGCGGTCACCTTTTAGTGTATTTTGGTTGTAAGGATCAAACCACCGCTCATGGACACCAATATTTTCAATTAATCTCCAACGATCTGGCAAAGGAATTTCATCTTTAGGGAAATTATTTGCCGTTGGCGGTGCAACAGAAGCCGGATCAAATGGTCTTTCCCGTTTCGGTAATTCAACCTCCCTCCCCGGAATACGTCGTGGCTTTGCTTCATCAGGTTTAGCAGCCTTCGCTTTTTGAGCGTCTTTGTCATCCGCCACCTCATCTTCAGCATCATCTGTTTCTATTTGTGCATATAGGACAATTTCAATCGGTTTTGCCTGCTCACTGGGATCAAACAATTCAATTGTAATTGTATTGCCCGTATCTTCATGAAAGGCTGTGATGGTTTGCGCTGACCAAGCCTGACCAGAACACATGCCAAGTGTCAGAGCAAATGCGCTGGCGTGATATGCAAGCCGGTGCCGCATCACTTCCCTGCACACGGGTTTTGTTCATTCGTATCAAGGAATGGTGCAAATGGGCAGCTAACGAACCTAAGGCGAATATCTTCACCGTTAACAGGGATCACAATGTTATCTGCCCGAATAGCCGGCGCCGCATTTCCTAGGGTGCCAAGCTTAATGCCGGCATTGTGTACGCCCAAGAACGAAATCATATCGTCTTGGTCAATCCCGTCGCCGGAAACACCTATCCCGCCAACTAATTCTCCATTTCGGTAAATCGGAACGCTACCTGGGAAAATTTGAATACCATTTTGCAGGCGGTTTTGCCCTGCAACGACGTCAGGCAAGAAAGTACATCTTTGTTGGGTGTCAGGACTCCCCGTGAGAACAAATGTTACATGCTCCAAAATATTATCCTCGATCAGTTCTTCTTGTAAACCATTCGCGAAAGGGCTGAAATTTTCTATGGGCACAGACAACGGTCCATTAGCGGTTCCCACTTCTCCATCTGGAAAATATGGTCTTGATAAATTACCACCAGACCTATCAGCAAACGCGTGAGTTCCTGTCAATGCATTCGGATCACCAACAAAACTTCTTACCCCTGCCACACGTCCTGAAATTTTGGTATCAATACCACCACCAGAGATCGCAGGACTACTGGTCGTCGCTAATAATTGCGCCCCCGCCACTGAATTAGAGAAAAAAGTAGCCGTACGGGCTTTTTGCAAAGATACATCCGTACCAAATATAGGAGCATCCGGCGACCTGACCATACCAAGAATTGTGCCATATGTATCCACAACAGAAATTGAAACTTGCGCCCGACTGTCGAGTGGTTTGCGAATTTGGGCGCGCGAACGGGTCATCACAGCAAATGCTTCCTCGATGATTGTTCTAACCTCGGCTTGTGTTAACGGAGTTGCGACAGCAGCTCCATCTGTGCCGGCACGGGGCGGATATCTGTTCACGCCACTACCATCTGTCATTACGAACACATCTGGATTTGTATATTCAGCCGAGGTAGCAGGCCGAATACCGGATGACTCCGCCTTATAAGTTGTCCCAGCGATAATAGCTGGAACCCCAACCCCAAAATATCCAGTTACAGTCAGTAGAGTCCCATCAGTACCATTCACAGCAGCAAAGCTACTTGCTGACGCAGGTGTCGACGCAAGATCACTTTCGTCCACATCAGTAAACCGCAAAGTCGTCCCATCAACAGCAATCCTGTTAGCGCGAATAGATTGTGGAGCCGCGTAACCAAACATGCCTGCAATGGCGATCAGTTCCTCTTTACTAGTGTCAACATCGGTAACTTCGGGATCAAAACCATAATCATTATCCCCTGAAACCCCGATACCCCCCACGACAACGCCGTTTTTATAGAGCGGAAACCCACCTGGATCTGCGGACAGACCAAGCGGTGCCCGCTTTGGCCCAATACTGTTACCAGCTACACTGTATCTTTGTGAAAAATCCGAACAAGGAAGCTGGGAGAACTGCACGCCAAATAAAGGCCCACTTTCCAAACCAACCGTATTGGCAGACGGCGGGAAATGGGGCTGTACGATCATGCTGGCCGTACGACTGGAAAACGCATTCCCGCCCGATGACAAGTAAGCCCCTGTCAACGCCTTAGAGATCGCCGCTAATTGGTGAGGCACTTTGACGCCTTGTAATCCTGAATTTACCGGGGCTTTTGCACGAATGGTCGTATCTGCACTTGTACCATTCATCTGAAAAACGGCTAAAACATTCCCAACACGGTCCGTCACTGTAATCACAGATGGCAAGTTTTGTGCTTTTGCCTCAGCTACAGCCTGCGCAATAATTGTTTCCACATCAAGTACAGACAGGCTTTCAGCAGCTGGCGGCGTATAACTCCCAACTGGCGGCGGCGGAGGGGGTGGAGGCGGAGTTGGTGGCGCACTGGTGGTTGTCCCACCGCCGCCGCCACAAGAACCGAGCATAAAAACGACCGAAAGCGCAATGGCGCTTGCACTTTTACGAAGCTCTTTACTCACCTCAGCTCTCTCAAACGCGTGTGTAATATTTTCAGCGCTCCCGTTAACCTGTCTTGGTCATATGTATTCGGGTTTTCCACAGCGTCATAGGCAACATTTATCTCATCACGCATATCCGTCACATCACCGCGAGCCACTTGCTTGGCAGCGATCATTGAACTTAACAAGGTATCTACAGCCATCACAGCCTGCTCGGCCGCTACATAGTCTGTATAACGTCTGGTAAGTGTATCTGTTATTATCACTTCCAATATATCAAGAGTTTGTCTTTTCGTGAAATTTGCCGCTTCAATACGGGCAATCAACTCATCGGCCGTCTCATTTAGGGCCTGAATAGCCACAGCCTGATCCCCCGTGCCAATTACACTTTCGTGAAATACTCTAATTTGTGCCTCTAGTTTAGGCGCAATATCTGGTGCGATCTGCTTGGCCGTTGCAAGCAACATAATCATACTGGCATCATTAAACTTTACAATACCTGGAATGGATGGCCGCCCCGGGTTAGGTCGCACAACAGGTCGCCAATTGGGATCATCAGAAATTTCACGGTGACAGGCAAGGCAATCAAAAAATACAAGCTC
>JAJRSG010000247.1 GCA_024278915.1 Alphaproteobacteria bacterium | reverse complement strand
TTGGCGATTATCGCTGCATTTGGCGAAACCGTTAAACTTCACAATCCAGACTTTAATCTTGATCTCTCCAACCCACTCGTATTGGTCGGCATGTTTATCGGCGGAACAATTCCGTTCCTGATTTCAGCTATTACCATGACAGCTGTTGGTGACGCGGCATTTGAAATGATCAATGAAATCCGTCGTCAATTTAGAGAGATTCCGGGCCTTCTTGAAGGTAAGGCAGATCCTGATACCGCAAAGTGTGTAGACATTGCCACAACAGCAGCTCTTAAGAAAATGTTGTTACCAGGCTTTATTGCCGTGGTTGTGCCGCCACTTGTTGGTTTCGTACTCGGTGCAGAAGCTCTCGGTGGCTTCCTCGCTGGCGCGCTTCTAGCATGTGTGTTGATGGCCCTCTTTATGGCTAATGCCGGCGGTGCTTGGGATAATGCTAAAAAGTATGTTGAAAAAGGTAATTACGGCGGCAAAGGTACAGACACCCATACAGCCGTAGTTGTTGGCGATACTGTTGGCGACCCCTTCAAAGATACATCTGGTCCAGCGATGAACATTTTGATCAATGTGATGGCTATCGTTAGCTTGGTCATTGCACCGCTATTGACCGCTTCAGGCATGTTCTAAACCCTGCCTAAATAACCTAATCAGAACCCGGCTTTAAGCCGGGTTTTTTATTGGCTAAATCAACCGTCCTTCAATCACCGCATATTTGGCTTCATGATCAAGTAGGAATTTTTTGACCGGCAAACCACCACCAAATCCTGTTAAAGACTTGTCCGCGCCGATAATCCGGTGGCACGGTACAATAATTGGAATCGGGTTCGCATTATTGGCACCGCCCACAGCGCGAGCCGCACCGGGTTTTTGCAAGGAATTGGCAATATCACCATAGGAAGCAAGTTGACCATAGGGCACACCACATAAAGCCTGCCAGACCTGTTTTTGAAAGATAGTGCCCTCTAATAGAATTGGGGTTGTAAACACTTGTAAATTACCTGCAAAATAAGCATCCAGTTCTTGCTTGGCATGAGCAAACAAACTTTGCTCCGATTGCCAGTGAGGCAGTGGTTTTCGCGCCTGAGAGCCTTTTGGGAAATTAACAAGCCGCAAGCCACGTCGACACCCCGCCAACATCAACAAGCCGAGCGGACTATCCATATAACAATAATGGGTAATGTGTTGGGATATGAACTTCTTATCCATAAATTACTCTTCAGTCCTTCTGTTTTTCATCCTAACTTTCCGAATCCTCGCCTGTAGGGGAAGGATTATGAAGTCAGAGCTTCTATTTTCGCTCGCCGGATTCAGACCTTGATGTATTTTTGAATTGGGCAATTTCCACATACAGCTATATATATGACAAAATTGGAGAGGATTAAATGCTTGATTTTGAAGCCTGTAACACAGCCCGTCTACAGAGTGATACAAAGTATGACGGCGTATTTTTTGTAGCGGTAAAAACGACCAAAATTTATTGCCGACCCATTTGTCCTGCCAAACCTCCACTACGAAAAAATATATCCTTTTATCCAAGTGCGGCTGCATGTGAAGAAAAAGGCTTCCGCCCCTGCTTGCGGTGCCGGCCCGAAACAGCGCCGTTCTCTCCCGCTTGGAACGGCACAAAAACAACAGTAGCCCGCGCGCTCAAACTCATCGAACAAGGAGCATTGGATAATATATGTATCGACACATTTGCAGAGAAACTAGGGATCGGGAGTAGGCAATTAAGTCGCCTCTTCCAAAAGCACCTCGGAACAACACCCACACAAGTTGCCAAAACCATGCGCGTGCAGCGAGCCAAGCGCCTACTGGATACAACCCATTTGTCTATGACCGATATTGCCTACCAATCAGGGTTTAAATCTTTGCGGCGCTTTAATACGGTATTTAAAGAAACCTATAAACGGCCACCAACTGAGATTAAGCGAAGATCCCGCCTATAAAATGCATGGTGCGCCTGAGAAATACATGGTAGGTTACCCTCTGTCGATTCTTACAAGCCACCAGTATAATGAACGGAAAATATGTCTATTCAGATTTCTGACAAATTTACCAAAAACATCTCTAGCCCAGAAACGTGCAAAGCCGTTAGCGAAACGCTGACTGCCCTTGCCCACTCGGCCATTGAAATTTCACATTTATGTGCTCTTGGTCCCTTGCAGTCAGGCTTTGGGGCGCTAGCAGGTAGTGAAAATTCCGATGGCGATGCCCAAAAAGCGTTAGATGTACGCACAGACGAAATTATCACAGCAGCCTTGATGAATGCCCCTGTGGCCTATTATGCTTCCGAAGAGCAAGACGATATTATGACGCTTGATAGTGGCAAACCTTTAGCTGTAGCGTCGGACCCTTTGGACGGTTCTTCCAACATTGATACCAATGTTTCCATTGGAACAATTTTTTCCATATTCCCTGCCGCCACTACAGCACACGACAGTTTCTTTCGCAAAGGTAGTGAGCAATTAGTCGGTGGGTTTTTCGTTTATGGGCCACAAACCTCTCTCGTTATTACGAGCGGCAAGGGAACCGAACTTTATGTGCTCGATCGAACCGATAATGTTTTTAAACTTGCTATCGCCAAAATAGTGATTTCAAAAGATGCTAACGAATATGCAATCAACGCCTCAAATTTCCAAAGTTGGTATCCACCCATCCGCAATTATATTGAAGATTGTCAAATGGGTGCCGCAGGGCCTCTGCAAAAAAAACAAAACATGCGCTGGATTGGTTCACTTGTTGCGGATGCCAACCGAATTTTAATGCGGGGTGGTATTTTCCTCTACCCGTCGGACACACGCCCAGGATACGGCGATGGTCGATTGCGCCTTTTATACGAAGCGAACCCGGTTGCCTTTATTATTGAGCAAGCTGGTGGCATGGCTACAGATGGGGAAAACCGCATTTTGGACAAGCCTTTAAATACTCTGCATGAACGGGTTCCATTTGTATTTGGTTCCACCCATCCCGTTTCCCAAGTCAAAACATATTTTTAAACACAGGTATCTTTATGACCAATACATCAACCCACAATGACATGGCGAATGCCATTCGTTTTCTGTCCATGGATGCCATCCAAGCCGCCAATTCCGGTCATCCGGGAGCCCCGATGGGCTTAGCCGACGCAGCAACTGTCTTGTTTACCAAACATTTGAAAATCGATCCTAGCGCCTCAAATTGGGCAGATCGTGACCGATTTATATTATCAGCTGGTCATGCTTCCATGTTGCAATACGCTCTACATTATTTGGTTGGTTATGAAGACATGACAATCGAACAAATCAAAAACTTCCGCCAATTTGGGGCGATCACTGCAGGCCATCCTGAATACGGCCATGTAGACGGTGTTGAAGCAACGACCGGGCCACTTGGACAAGGAATTACCATGGCCGTAGGCATGGCTCTCTCTGAACGTTTACAAAATGCACGTTACGGCAACGATATTTGTTCCCACTATACCTATGCCATTGCTGGCGACGGCTGTTTAATGGAAGGCATCAGCCACGAAGCCATTGATTTTGCAGGCAATGCTAAATTAGGGCGCTTGGTGGTGCTATGGGATGATAATAATATTACTATCGACGGTACGACCGACCTTTCCACTTCCACCGATCAGTTAGCAAGGTTTGCCGCTTGCGGATGGCATGTGCAAGCCGTTGACGGTCATGATGCAGACGCCATTGACGCCGCCATCACCGCAGCCAAAGCAAAAACGGATCAACCAAGCTTCATCGCGGTAAAAACAATTATTGGTAAAGGGGCGCCAACCAAATCAGGTACAAATAAAGTCCACGGCGCACCACTAGGCGCAGAAGAAATTGCCGCCACTCGCAAAGCTCTCGGGTGGAACGCCCCCGCTTTTGAAATTCCAACCAATATTTTATCTGCATGGCGAGAAGCCGGTGCACGCCATAAATCTACCCGCCTTGATTGGGAAATCGGTCTGGTTAATTCCGGCAAAGAAGATGAGTTCAATGCAGGCATGGCGGGAGATACTCCTGATGATTTTCGTGGCCGTATGGATACATTTATTCAATCCCTCATTCAAGATGCTCCAAAAGTTGCAACTAGAAAAGCTTCGCAAAACGCGTTGGAAGTCGTCAATGATATTTGCGCGAACACCATTGGCGGTTCGGCTGATTTAACCGGTTCTAACAATACACTTACCGACGGAATGGGCATTATTTCAGCAAATGATTTCTCGGGCCGCTATGTGTATTACGGCGTACGTGAACATGCCATGGCGGCAATCATGAACGGCATGACCCTACACGGAGGTTTTATCCCCTACGGTGGTACTTTCTTTGTTTTTGCTGGCTACATGCTCGGTGCCATGCGCCTATCTTCCCTCATGGGGCTACGTTCTATCTATGTCTTGACCCATGACAGTATTGGTCTTGGTGAAGACGGCCCAACCCACCAACCGGTAGAAACCCTCGCCACCTTACGCGCCTTGCCAAATATGCATGTGATACGTCCTGCAGACGCGGTTGAAACAGCAGAAGCTTGGGAATGCGCCCTACTGGCCGCTAAAACACCCACTTCACTCGCCCTCACCCGCCAAGGTCTCCCGACCTTACGCACAGAACATACTGGTGAAAATTTGGTCGCCAAAGGTGCTTATGTGCTAAGAGATACAGATGGCTCCCGCGACATTACCCTCTTGGCAACAGGCTCCGAAGTCCACCTCGCTGTCGAAACAGCCGAAGCCCTTGCAAAAGACGAGATTAAGGCCGCTGTTGTTTCAATGCCATGTTGGGAATTATTTGAAGCACAAGACAAAACCTACCAAAATGCCGTTCTGGGCACGGCACCCCGCCTTGCCATTGAAGCCGCTGTTTGTTTCGGCTGGGAACGGTATATCGGCAGCAGCGATAATTTTGTCGGCATGGACGGGTTCGGCGCTTCAGCCCCCGCCCCCACTTTATTTGAACATTTCGGCATTACTGCCAAAGCCCTTGAAGCGAAAGCCCGCGCTGTGCTAGGCACGGCCTAACTTTTTTATACGGATATTATCATGGCAAGAATTACCCTGAGGCAACTCCTCGACCACGCAGCAGAGCATGATTACGGCGTGCCTGCATTTAACGTAAATAATATGGAGCAAATCCTCGCAATCATGGGGGCGGCACAAGCCGTCGATGCACCCGTGATTTTACAAGCCAGTCGCGGTGCACGTGCATATGCAGGTGACATCATGATCAATAAATTGGTGGAAGCAGCAGAGGAAATGAACCCTAATATTCCAATTTGCCTACATCAGGATCATGGAAATAACGGTCCGACTTGTTTCTCGGCCATCTCTGCAGGGTTTACATCTGTCATGATGGACGGCTCACTCGAAGCTGACGGAAAAACACCGGCAAGCTATGAATACAATGTTGATATCACCAAAAATGTTACCGATGTTGCCCATCATATGGGCGTATCTGTAGAAGGTGAGTTGGGCTGTTTAGGATCACTAGAAACGGGTAAGGGTGAAGCCGAAGACGGGCACGGTTTTGAAGGGGCGCTTTCCATGGACATGCTCTTAACTGACCCTGATGAAGCCAAAGATTTTGTTAATAAGACCCAATGTGATGCCCTCGCCATTGCCATGGGGACGTCTCACGGCGCCTATAAATTCTCCAAAAAACCAGATGGAGACATCCTCGCTATGGACAGAGTGGAAGCCATCAACAAAATGATCCCAAATACCCATTTGGTTATGCACGGCTCATCAAGTGTTCCTCAAGAGCTACAGGATATCTTTAACGCCCATGGCGGCGACATGAAACAAACCTACGGTGTACCAATCGAAGAAATCATCAAAGGAATCAAATTTGGCGTACGCAAGGTCAATATTGATACGGATTGCCGCCTTGCCATCACAGGCCAAGTAAGGAAAATCTTGCTAGAAAATAAATCAGAATTTGACCCACGCAAATTTTTGAAACCCTCATTAGAAGCCATGCAGGAACTATGTCAAACGCGCTTTGAGCAATTCAACGCCGCCGGACAAGCTGCTAAAATCAAAACGATCCCCTTGGCGGATATGGCGAAAAGATATGAAAGCGGTTCGCTCGCGGTTTAAGGAAACAATATGCCCGATGTAAAAATATCCCCATCTATCTTATCAGCCGACTTTGCCAATCTCGGTCATGAAATTCGCGCTATTGAAGAAGCAGGGTGCGATTGGGTACATGTGGATGTTATGGACGGGCATTATGTTCCAAACCTGACCATTGGACCGGGCGTCTGCAAAGCCATCAGGCCTCATATCAAGACTGTAATGGATGTGCACCTCATGATCGCCCCTGCCGATCCATTCTTAAAAGCATTTGCAGATGCTGGGGCAGATCATATTTCCATCCATCCCGAAGCCCATCCCCATCTGGACCGAAGTTTACAGGTCATTCGG
>JAJRSG010000246.1 GCA_024278915.1 Alphaproteobacteria bacterium | reverse complement strand
TGTCATGGCGTGAGCAATTGCATCAAATGCATCCATTCCGGCAATGCCGTATCCAATGGCGCAAGAAATAGTTAGCACCAGATAGATAAGGCCGATCGCCGCAGCGAGGCTTGCGGCTTTGGGGAGTATCTTTTCGCTCATGTCGGAGCTTTCCAATCGGAAAAGCTGCATGCCGCCCACATTTAGCATGGGCAATATTGCCATCGCTGTGACAATAATGCCGACGCCACCAATCCATTGTAAAATAGCGCGCCAAAGCAAAACACCCTTTGGGGCGTCATCAAGGCCTGTCATGACGGTGGCCCCTGTCGTGGTAATGCCTGATACGGCTTCAAACATTGCATCTGTCACATCAAGACCAATAGAAGCTATGAATAACGGCAGGGCGGCAAAGAAAGACAGTGAAATCCAGGAAAAAGTAGTGAGTAAAAATGCCCCTCTCGCTCTCAAATTTGCTTTGGGCGCATAGCTTGTTAAGGCCATTATTGTCCCAAGCAAAGTGGTGATAAATCCTGATGTGGCAAAGGCGCGCCAACTTTCGTCGCCGTAAGCAAGATCGACCACCATAGGAATGAACATGATGAGGCCTAGGGCTGCAATCATGAGGCCTACGACAAATAAAACGGGTCTTAAATCCGGCATGGTATAGGCATTGCCCAAAACCAAAGGTAATACAACATAAATCCTACTCTCGCCTTCTCTCTGCCTTGTTCCTCATCCACAAATGGGGTGGGAAAAATGTACCTGCTCCCCTCATCCCGTTCAAGACTTTACACATTCCCACAGTCATACCCGTTTACGGCTTTTGACTTGCGCATATTTCTCGGCTAGCCTTTAAGTGTAAAGGGGAGCGTAAATAATTTCGGTTACTGTCACCGTAATTCCATAGAATTATGAATTTGTATTATCCTATAATTTTTTTGACTACTGTTATGGTGGTATCTTGCTCCCCACAGGAGACGAGTGAAGTAAAAAGAGAGCAAGTGAAATATTCTGAAGTCAAAAAGATAGTTGTCAGTGATAACAAAAAAAAATGTCACTCTATTCGGATACATGATACTATGGTTATTAATTCTGGTGGCATTGCGCCAGATGTTATGCAAAAATTTAGCACTGATAGATGTTTTATGCCCGATGAGGACAAAGAGGAAATAATAGTATATAAAGATGGCCTCGTTATTTTTGATAAAAAAATTAAAGAAATTCGACTTGGAACAAGACTGTATGCCACGGTGTGCGCCGAACGATTGTTACTCGCATGGGGTGGTGTGGATCCAGATGACCTAGGGAATTTATTTGATTACGAAATATATTATCTTCTAGATGAACAACTTTTTATTGAAGAAGGGCTATCTCGTGCGCATCCATCTTTTAACTCTAAATGCCAAGTAGTTTTGCCCTGATAGGAATAACGAAATTGACCAAGAAATTTTGGGCTTGTAGAGAGCTAGACAGAATTAAATATTAGTGCAAGATTTCCTCCACTGGGACTTGATCGCTTCACTCACAGCGAACGAAATGCCATTCTGGCCCATCTCGCGGTTAACGCCTTGCCCCCGCACCAGATGCAGAGTCCATAAGTTACGGTGACAGTAACCAAAACGATCCCTCATTTTCACATCAGAAAAACAACCCTAATAGTGGTTTGAGTTAATCTTATCCACGCTTTCTAAACTTAATCTATAGTGACCTAGTTCCCTCGTCACAGGCGTCAGGCTAGTGTAGGTTTGAGGCGGGGGGAGGTGTCAGCGTAGGTTTGTTGGAGGTTTACATACCAATGGATTTGCGTCGCGGCGTGAGCTCAGAGGGCCGTTGCGGGAGGTTTGTAAAGTTAGGCAAGCTTCTGAACGTATAAAAAATGACATCACTGCGTGGCTTTGGTCTTGCGAAACATTTTTCATCACCCCACGGTATCCGGCAATGTCGGGGCCGCGCGGACAAGCCTACCCAAAGGGCTTGAGATTATAGCAAACGAGCGAGAGGAAACTCTGCGCCGCCTATTGGTGTGTCCGGTAATCGGTGTGTGACAATAACAGTGGAGCAAAATTATGAACAGTCGCGTTCACCCGCCTTTTATCCGTCTGACCGACGGCGGCGAGTTCACGCTTTGCACATTCATTTTACGTATTCTATGGCTTGTAAATGTTCTCTATATGTTCTATGTTGGGCGATGCAAAAACCAACGGACATAGAAACGCTTTATATTGATTTTGACAGCTTTTTTGCGTCGGTTGAGCAGCAATTAGTGCCTGCTTACCGTGATCGTCCGATGGGGGTGTTGCCCCTTGATAGTCTTTATTCAGGCTTTATTGCGGTGAGCCGTGAGGCAAAAGCCTTGGGCATCAAGCGTGGCGACAGATTAATTGATATACGTGAAACGTATCCTAACTTTCCCGCCGCTATTGCGCGTCATGACGTTTATATAGCTATGCACCATAAAATTCTAAAATCGGTGGGGCGTAGTTTGCCAATTCATAAAGTCTGGTCTGTTGACGAGGTGGAATGCCGATTGATGGGCAATGAGCGCAAAAATTGGTTGCGGCTTGCCGTGGAAATTCGAGATAATCTTGTGGCCGATATTGGGCCATATATCACACCATCGATTGGGTTTGGAGCAAACCAGTTATTGGCAAAAATTGCGGCAGAGATGGAAAAGCCGAACGGTTTGGTGTGCTTACACCCACAAGAATTACCGCGTCTTTTATACGGGATAAAATTATCTGACATTCCGGGGATTGGGCGGCGTATGCGGGAAAGGTTGCGGTTGGCCGGAGTTATATCTGTACGTCAGTTAATGGGGCTAAGCGGCAAACAAATGCGGGCTTTGTGGCGGAGTGTGGAAGGGGAGCGGCTGTGGGCGGGTTTGCATGGATACCGAACAGAGGCCATTGAAACCAAACGTAATATGTTTGGTCACGGGCGGATATTATCACCCGATTGGCGTAACCAAGACGGCGCGCGAAATTGCGCACGGTTGTTACTGGTTAAGGCTGCGCGACGGTTGCGTCGGCAAGCCTATGCTGCCTCACATATGTCTGTTAGCATTGGGTTTCGTGAGCAGGGGCGTCAGGGTGAAAAAAAGCAGTTTCAAGTGCCGGCCATGGACGACCACATATTTTTGTCGGCTCTGGACATCATGTTGGCAGAAATTTGGGGGCGGGTATCCAATGTTTATCCGGTTAAAGTGTCTGTGTGCCTGTTCGGACTATCTCGGCAAGCTACACGGTCGCAAGATTTGCTGGAAAGTGTGGCGGTTCGTGCGGATCGGCAGCGTTGGGAAGATATTAGCGGTATCATGGACGCACTTAACACCCGTTATGGGGACACGAAACTAAGTCTTGGTACATATGTGGAGCCACCCGGCGGCTATGCAGGGGGGAAAATCGCATTTGGTCGTATTCCCGATATGAAAGATTTTATTTGAAGTTAATTGATCGAGCGTGGTTCGAATGGACTATCGAGTGAAAAGGCAGGGATTGCCACATCATACTCTTCGCCAGCTTCCGTTTTCATACCGTAGCTACCCATCATAATACCAGATGGCGCAGATAACGGCGCTCCGGATGTGTAGCGGAATGTTTCTCCAGGTTTTAACTTTGGCATTTCGCCAACAACACCTTCGCCGCATACTTCTTGGACTTGCCCATTGCGGTCGGCTATTTTCCAATAGCGCTTGATTACTTGCAAATCTTCAGCACTTTTATTTTCAATTTCAACTGTGTAGGCCCAAATAAACCGATTGTCCTCTGGAGAAGATTGCTCGGACAGGAATTCCGGCTCGACGCGAACAATCACATCCCGTGTTTTACTTTCGTACATAGAGCCACCCTTGGAGTTCGCTAGTTTTTACGCCAGCCTTTATATTTTTGCCCAAACTACCTATCTTGACTAAAGTCGCAAGTGAATAAACCAGTAGGGCGAGCGATTTATATGTATTTCATTCTAGCTTTAAGAGAATTTCTTGTCTGTTCACATCCAAAAGCCTCTGTTAGAAGGCCTTGTGAGAAAAGAATCAGAAACATATCAGCCACGCGGTGCGGGCATATTACCCAAGCAAGAAATTGAGCTCTTGGTACAGGGCGGCCATGTCTTATCCGCAAATAGTGATAACCCGCAACTAGAAGCGGGGCAGGTGCAACCTGCTTCACTGGATTTGCGTCTTGGCGATATTGCATACAGATTACGTGCCAGTTTTTTACCCGGGGCGACGCGGAGCATCGCTGATTGCCTTGATGATAATCTGGTTATGCACAAAATCGATTTAAGCGACGGGGCCGTTCTGGAAACGGGGTGCGTGTATCTGGTTCCCTTACAAGAGTTTTTAAATTTACCTAATGGAATCTCCGCCCATGCGAACCCGAAAAGTTCCACAGGTAGGTTGGATGTGTTTACGCGCGTGATTTCAGATAATGCCGAACAGTTTGAAAGTATTCCAAGTGGGTATGAAGGCCCTCTTTATGTGGAAATTGCGCCGCGGACTTTTTCTGTTCTTGCGCGCCCGGGTGATAAGTTAGTGCAAATTCGGTTTAGAATTGGTGGTGAGAAAATTCTCAACTCCCAGACTGTTAGTATTGATCTGGAAGGCCTTGGAAATGATGATCGGATCATTGGGTGGCGCGCTCGTCGCCATAGCGGAGTTGTTGATCTTTCGAAAGTGGCAGGACATAGAGCGCTTGAATTTTGGGAACCTCTAACGGCTCCGGACGGATTGCTGATATTAGACCCAAATGAATTTTATATTCTGGCGTCGCAAGAATCTGTACAAATTCCTAAAGATCAAGCTGCCGAGATGGCTCCGATTGCTCCTGAGATTGGTGAGTTTCGTGCTCATTATGCTGGTTTTTTTGACCCGGGTTTTGGCATTTCTGAAGCAGGTGGTGCCGGTTCTCGTGCGGTGCTTGAAGTTCGGGGGCGTGATGTGCCCTTTATGTTGCGGCATGGTCAGGCTGTTGCCAAATTAAACTTTGAAAAATTGGTATCTCCTCCCGAAGATTTATATGGTCAAAATGGTTCCCATTACCAAGCTCAAGGCTTACGGCTCTCCAAACATTTTAAGGGCTGACGAACAAATATATTGTGCAATCTATACTTGCTAATATAAGAATTTCTGTCGTATATTATATTCACAATAAAATTGTCATTGGGGGATTTATGCGCATTTTTCTATCTTTAGTTTTTCTGTTTTCATTTGGTTTTGCTTCGGTGCCTTTAGTGCATGCGAAAGTATTGCCATCCAGTTATTACTCACGATTACCTGCAATCGACGAAGCTAATATATCTCCCAACGGGCGTTGGTTGGCTACAGTTGTGGAAGATAGGGGGGCCTATGTAATCCGCGTATTTGATCTGAATAACCTCAATAGTAAGAAGGTGCGTACAATTGGCATTGGTAAGGTCGATGTGTCTTGGCTGAAATGGGTAAATAATAATCAAGTGTTGGTCAGTATTTATCAAACGCAACAAAAGGGAACGCTCTTTTATAAAACCGGTAGTTTGATTGTCATCGATAAAGACATGAAAGAAATGCGGCAAGTATTGCAACCCAAAGCACGCCAAAAGGGGGCTAGTCGGTTTAATAAAAAAGTAGCATTCCGTCAGTTTAATAATGTTGTTGTCGATTTTTTGCCTGATGACCCGAGCCATATATTAATGGCTTTTGGAGAAGAGGATCGTTTGGTGCCTGGCGTTCACAAAGTAAGTCTTAAGTCTGCTTCTACAAAAAAAGTCAAGAACGGTTCCCGAAATACCCAAACTTGGATTACCGACTTAAACGGCGACGTTAGAATTGGGCTTGGCCAAGTAGAACATAATGGCGATTACCACATGAGTATATATCATGATGGGAAATGGCTAGGTGTAGAAAATTATCCGGGCCTTGAGGCGACTACGGCCACTTTTGGTTTTACCAAAAACCCGAATGAGTTAATCATTGGTGGTTATAATGGAAAGGAGACCATGGGCTTATATGTGTATGATTTAAGCCTGAAGAAACAGACACGTAAATTATTTCACCATGATGTTTATGATGTTAATGATGTGGTTTTGAGTGCCGACGGCAAAAAAATTGTAGGGGTTTCCTTTACAGGAGATAGTCATGAAATTGAATTTTTTGACGCTGATTATAAAGAAAAAATGGATAAGATTAAATCCAAACTAGAGGGATATAATATTCGCTATTTAGACCAGAGTAGGGATGGAAAAAGAGTAATTTTTAAGGCGAGTTCGCCAAGTATTCCCAATATTTTATATATGTATGATGCGGATATAGATAAGCTGCAAACCTTAGGTTATGATTATCCGGAGATCGGAAAGACACTGCAGGCCGATGTAACTAAAATTAGGTATACAGCACGGGACGGGTATAAAATTCCCGGATATATTACGACCCCGCCAAAAATTGCAGACGGTGAAGTCGCGTTTAAAAATTTGCCATTCATTATTCTTCCTCATGGGGGCCCATATGCTCGGGATACGGCTAGTTTCGATGTTCTAGCGCAATTTTTTGCGTCTCGTGGCTATGCTGTTTTGCAACCTAATTACCGTGGATCTGCCGGGTTAGGAGCTTCGCATCTGCAAGCTAGGCGTAAGAATTGGGAAGTCATGCAGGAAGATGTTGAAGACGGAACTCGCTGGTTGATTAAAAAGGGATATGCAGATCCGAAGCGGATTTGTATCGTTGGGTGGTTTTACGGTGGTTATGCTGCTTTAATGGGAGCGATTAAAAGCCCTGAATTATATACATGTTCTGCGAGTATTGCAGGGTTAACAGATCCAAAATCTCACGTATATGATTTGAAAAGATTCTTGCACGGTAAATATCTTGCCAAAAGCTTTATTCTCGCAGGCTTTGAAGATGGTGATGATATAAAGGAAAACTCTCCTGTTAAACGAGCCTCCGAGATAAAAATTCCTGTATTTTTGGCGCATGGAACAATGGATGCACGCGTAAACATTAGTCAGTACCGAAGTATGAAAAGAGCACTTGGGACAGGTGTCGACAAGGTCTTTATTGAGTTTAAGGGAGGTGACCATCGCTTAATCAACACGGCGCATCGTAATGAATTATTCTCAAAGCTAGATATCTTTCTAGGTAAGTATCTAGGGGAAAGTGCGGCTGCGCCGTGATGCCTGTTTTCGGATGGTTTGATAATAGAGGGCAAGGTAGCCACGTGAGACAATTTATATTTATTCTGGGGGTGGTTTTTTGCTGCCTGATTTCCAATGAAGTAAGCGCCAAGCCTTTGCCTGCAAAAGCATTTGGCGCCCTGCCAGATGTTTATGACGCGGCGATTTCTCCTGACGCTAAACAAGTTGCCATGTTTTTAAATATGAACGGTAATTATGGGGTTGCCATATTTAATATTGATGGGGAAGGGCATCAAAACCCACGTGTCATTGGACTGGAAAAGGGCGTTAAGCCTGAATGGATAAAATGGGTAAATAATGATAGAATTCTTATCAGTATTTGGCAAAGTAACATAATTGATACAACGCCAATTACCGCAGGTTATATTCATACTGTGGATGTAAATACCGGGAAGGGGAAAACCCTTATCAAACCCAGAAATATTTTTAGGCAGTATAATAATAATGTCGTAGATTTTTTAGAAGATGATCCAAATTACATCCTCATGAGTTTTGCGGACAAAAATGTGAATGCCCCTGATATTAAAAAAGTAAATGTCAAAACAGGTAAATATACAAAGGTAAAACGCGGCACAGTAAAGGTTCAAGCTTGGTATACGGATTTACGTGGCGAACCACGTATTGGGCAGGGGAGAATAGAAAATAAAAAAGGGGAGTGGTATTTAACAATTCGTGATGCAGATTCAAAAACCTGGCGGCATTCAGATGAATATCCTGGTATAGACGCAGACGTGGATATATATGGCTTTACCAAAAACCCAAACGAGTTGGTATTAGGCTTATATGGAGGGCGTGATACCAAGGGACTCTATATCTATGATTTGGTAGCAAAAAAAATTGTAAAACAACTGTTCCATAATGGCGATTACGATGTGGGTGGCCTTATATATAGTGCGGACGGAAAAAGTATTGTCGGAGCTAAATATGTTGCTGACTCTGAGGAAATAGAATTATTCGAGCAATACAAGACGGTGCTTGGGCATATGCGAGAGAAGTTTGAAGGTTATACAGTTGATTATGTTGATCAATCTCTTGATGGGAAAGTTGTATTATTTAAGGTGTCTAGTGCGGATAGTCCCGGCGCGTTAATGATGGTAGATACCAAGAGTGATGAAATAACTAGGCTATCAACTCTTCACCGAGATTTGCCCAGTAACGAAATGGGTAAGGTGACCAGTGTGAAGTATAAAACGCGTGATGGAGAATTGATCCCGGCCTATGTGACGTTACCTCGCTCAGTTAGTGAAAGTGGGGAGATCAAAAATATACCATTTATTATACTGCCGCACGGTGGCCCATATGCCCGTTCATCAAAACGGTTTGATTATTTTTCTCAGTTTTTTGCTTCACGAGGGTTTGCTGTATTGCAAATGAATTTCAGAGGTTCGGCGGGATACGGTAAAAAGTTCAAGGATGCAGGCCGTGAGAACTGGGTGCAAATGCAGGAAGATGTTGAGGACGGCGCGAGGTGGTTGCTTCGGAAAGGTTATGCCGATCCTGACCGTATGTGTATTGTTGGCTGGTCATATGGTGGCTATGCCGCTCTGATGGGGGCGATTAAAAACCCAGAACTTTATGCATGTGCAGTCTCTATGGCTGGAGTGACCGATCTTAGAGATATGGTACGTGATATTGAAAAGTATAGATTTGGTAAGATAGCCGCAAAAGACTTTGTGCTGAAAGGTTTTGAAAATAAAGATGCTATTAAGGAAAATTCCCCGGTCAAACGTGCTCGTGAATTAACGGTTCCTTTGTTTCTTGCACACGGAAAGTTGGATCAACGTGTGCACTATGACCAATTTATGCGAATGAAAAGAGCTTTAAAAAAGAGCCCGGCTACAGTCACATATATGACGTTCAAGGGCGAGGATCACTATCTTTCAGATCAGGAAAATCGCCAACAATTTTTCGTCGGTCTCGATCAGTTTTTAAAGGAAACGGTTGGTGTCCTTGAGACGGCGCCTTAGGCGGAGCAGCTTGCGCCGCCGAGGACGCAAAATTTGGCACAATGGGGGTGGTTGAGCTTTACGGGGTGCCGTGCCCCTGCCAAGGTTTTTCCCAAGTCAAATTGTTCATCGTCCCACAGTAAAGTGCAAGCAAGAACCGTAGCGTTGGTTGCTCCTTTTTTTCTGACTATCATGCGTGCATCTGAACACATAATGTCGTCAGGAGATTTTCCGAGAATACCCCAACATGCTGTGGTGATTTCGGGAACATCAGTGTGAGAATCCATTTCTGGAAACAAGACAAGTTGTTTCGGATTGTTAGTGTCAATTTCCCAGTGATTTTTGTGAATTAAGTCGGCATAACCACTTCGGGATGTGGTTTCGTCCTCTCCCCAAATGGTTCGTCCGGCGACATTAATTGTAAATCCATTTTCTGATAACCAGTTAATGCCTTTGATTGCGGTCTTAAAACTGTTTTGTCCACGTTCTTTGTCGTGTCGAGCTTGTGCATAATGGTCGAGACTTATGCGGAGTGTCATGGCACCTCCATAGGCTTCTTTTAAGGCGAGGAGTCCCTTTTGTAACCGTGGGCGCATCATGGGGCGCATGGCATTAGTTAGGACAAGAAGGCTGTGACCTCGTTCTAGGGCCATTTCAGATAGGCGGAGGATGTGAGGGTTCATATATGGCTCCCCACCAGTAAAGGCGATTTCTATTTTACCGTAATTAAGCTCTTCAATCTCGTCCAGATAGGGAGCCATGTCATCAGGTGTTAAGTAAACAAAGTGATCCGCAGTAGGTGAGCTTTCAATATAGCAATTTAAACACTCAATATTGCATAGAGAGCCGGTAAAAAACCAGAGGGTTTTTAGTTTTTTGAAATAGACACTGGCTCTCTTTTCTCCCTTGGCGGTGAAGTCAGGGTCTTTGAACTTACGGGGGTCTAGGATGTCAGCTTTTATATTCATGTGCCCTATGTAACCCATTATTTCCGCTGCGTCATACAATTTTCTGTGAACACATGTGAGGAAAGCTTAGTTGATAAAAAGGAAAGTTTACTTGACATGTAAAAATTAACGACTATGTAAAGGTAGCTTTACAAATATGGAGATATATATGGCACATGATAAAGAGGCAGAAAAAAGATACCGGAAGGTTTTTATTCCTGCGATGGGGATATACGTGATTGGCGTGTTTGGAATTTCGTGGGGGGAAGAGCAATCTTACTTGTCGGCTGGTGCCGTGTCCGCCTTAACATTGATCCCCGTATTGGCGATTTTTGCTTGGATGTGGGCGCAGTGGCGGTTTGTAAAAGAACTGGATGAGTATCTGCGGCAGATACAAACAGAAGCGATGATGATCGGTTTAATGATTGTGACGGCAATTGCCAGTGGATGGGGTTTAATGGAACTGATGACAGATGTCCCGCGCATCCCAATCTTTTTTGCAGGGCCCGGGTTTTACCTAGTTTATGGCATTGCCTATACGGTTCTAGCCAAACGGGCAGGCATTAAGGGAGGGTGCTAGTGAAAAACAATTTGAAAGTATTGCGAGCAGAGAGAGATTGGTCGCAGGCTTTATTGGGCGAAAAACTCGAAGTTTCACGCCAAACGGTGAATGCAATCGAGAAGGGGCGGTATGATCCCTCTCTCCCATTAGCATTTAAAATTGCGCGTCTGTTTGAACGTGCAATCGAAGATATCTTTAATCATGAAGGAGAAAATAATGAGTAAATATACAAATAAGGGTGTGCGGACATTTCAAATCCTTAGTGCTTCCTTGATTGTTGCAACTTGGTTGATCGTTGGGCCAGGCATGTTGAGTGGTTTTAGTTTGCCTGAAAAAGTTGAATTCGTATTGGTCAATGGCCCTGCGTTGTTGTTTTCATTTTGGCTCGTATCTAACAACCGGAATTTTATGCGTTGTGAATACCGCGCATGGAAACGGATTTTCGGTAAATAAAATTTGTTAATTGCCACCCCGGATAATCTTCGGGGTGGCGATAGTTTTATTTGACCGCAATGAAAGTTTGCGATCTACCTTGTTGAACCGTTAAGAAAAGAGGCCCTTTCTTTTTGGCAATTTCAGTTTTGAAGTCATCCAAATTATCTACGGCCACATTATTTACGGCTCGAATAATATGTCCCTTACGCAGGCCTGCCTCATAGGCGTCTGAACTACGTTTGATAGAAGTAATCATGACGCCGTTAGTGCCCCCGCTCACTTCGCTATCTTCAGGAATATCACTAAAGACCGCACCATCAAATGCTTCGAAACTAGCAGGTTTTTCATTTTTAGAACTGGATGTTTTTGCCTGCACTTCACTATCGGGTGCTTTTTCTACATTAATTTTGCTCGTGTATCGTTTGCCGTTTCTGATATAGGCGATTGTTGCTTTTTGACCTCTTTCAACGAGGCCAACTGCATTACGGATGTCACTGGAATCCAGAATTTCAACTTTGTTAAAGGCCACGATGACATCGCCGCTTTTTAGTCCGGCTTTTTCGGCGGGGCTATCGGGGCTGACTTGCGCAATTAACGCACCGTTCGTATCTCTAAGATTCATTGCTAGCATGAGTTCAGGTGTGATGTTTTGAATGGTCACACCAATTCGTCCGCGACGCACCTCGCCGTGTGCAATTAACTGATCCATGATGTTGTCGATCATGTTTGCTGGGACAGCAAACCCGATTCCATTGGAACCGCCAGAGCGGGACAAGATAGCCGTGTTCATACCGACCAATTCGCCTTTGGAATTTAGCAGTGCTCCACCAGAATTGCCCTGATTAATAGCGGCGTCTGTTTGAATGTAATCTTGGTATTTGTCACGGCTAAAGGTTGATCGGCCAAGTGCACTTACGATACCCGAGGTGACAGATTGGCCAATGCCAAATGAGTTACCGATGGCAATGACATAATCGCCAACTTTTACCTGATCTGAATTGGCAAGAGGGATGTCGGTCAATCCGCGCAAATCAATCTTTAGCAAGGCCACATCCGTGCCAGGGTCACTACCGATTAAAGTAGCTTCTGCTGTACGTTTATCTTGCAGGGTGATGATGATCTTATCAGCATTTTCTATCACATGGTGATTGGTAAGAATGTAGCCTTTACTTGCGTTGATAATTACACCGGAACCCGCGCTTCGTTGGGTTCGTTCGTCAGCATTGTCTTCTTCGTCATTATCGTTGTCATTTTTGCTATTCGGGCCAAGGCCGCGTCCACCAAAAAAACGTTCGAAAAATTCGTCCTGACTTGAGAAAGAAGGTCTACGACTTTTTACGGTAGAAGAGACAGCAATATTAACAACTGCGGGGGTGGTCTTTTCCAACAAAGGGGCAATTGTCAACACGCCTCTGGCGGGGTCAACGCTTAGGGCTTGCCCTTGCGTCGTGCTACTATTTGTTAGGGGCCAACGAATTTGGGCATTTGCAGTTGGGCTGAGCAAAAGTGTCGTGCCAACTAGCGATGCAATCGCGGCATTTTGTAAGAATGATTTTTTCATCATTTTCTCCTTTTATATATATGTGGGCTAGATTTAGTATTTAATATGTCAAGTTCAACCGTATTGAGCAGAATCTTACCAAGATTTAAGGCGTTGATACTTGTTTACCTGTGACCAGTTTCAAACCCGAGCAGGTTTACTAGATGCACAGCCAACATAAAACAGGTAGCAAGCGAGCCCATGGCAATAAATATCCATGGTATCATACGCGGTGCTAATTCATTATGCTCGCGCGTGTGGCGATTATAGCTAAATAAGCCCAAGCTCGCACAGGCCGTGAGCGCCATGAGTACATATATAATGTCTAAATCCATAGGGGCTTATATGGGATGACCTAAAGAAGGTTCAAGAGGTGAAAATGTGTCGGCAGGGTCATTTGTAACCACTTCACCCATATGTGTAGTTTTGCGCCAATATGAGGGAGCTGTGATAAATTCCCGTGCGGCGATCAGGGCTGCCGGAAATTGTAACAACCAGTACACAGGCATCAAGAGTGTATAAGGGATGAGGTAAGGTTTTCCTTCTTTAGCTGCTCCGATTATACTGGACAAGATTGCGGCCCCATATCCATACCCAAGCAGAGCATAATAAGCGGGTGCAAGGGTGAAGCTGAGTACGCCTAACTGATCTGCGACGATTAAACTGCTGAGTATGAATAAGCTGGGCACATGCAAAAACGCAGCCAGTAGTGTTATGCCTACGGTAATTTGCAGCGAAATTGTATTTAGAATTCTGGGGAGTATGTGAAAGGTTCCGCCTGACGGATTATATTGTTTACGCCGCGTGTGGACTGTCCATGTTTGCATAAAGCCTTTTAGCCAACGTGACCTTTGATGGGTCCAGGCCTTTATATCATCAACGGCTTCTTCTTGTGTGCCGTATTGAATACATCCGATTTTGTGAGGATGCTTACGATTGCTCAAGGCGGTGATTTTGAAGCTTAAGTCTGCATCTTCTGTAACGTTATGCGAATCCCATCCTCCAACATTGTCGATAATGCTTCTACGAATGTGATTACTGGTACCGCCGAGGGTGAAGGGAAGGTGTAAATAAGTCAGGGCAGGGTTCCAAACATGGAAGAGAGCTGCGTATTCCAGCGCAAATAATCGGGTCAGTAGGTTTTGCTTGGCGTTATAATAACCGAGTGGGGCTTGCACCGCCGCTAGCTCGGGGTGATTCATAAGAGCTAATGCGGCGGCTTTAAGTTGGTAGGGGTGAGGCCTGTCTTCTGCGTCATAAATGGTTACAATGTCATTAGCATTTGCGGCCGGAACGGATTGTAGGGCTTCATTAAGAGCTTTTGGCTTGGTGCGAGGCTCGCTTGGCTTGACTTTAAAGAGTTTAAAAGGAGGGTGCATATGTTTTATGACTTCTTCCCAAGTTGGGCGGTCATCAGTTTCACACACCATGATGATGTTTAATTTTTCCGGTGGGTAATCAAGTTTGGCTAGGTTATTCATAAGAGATTGAACAACATCAGCCTCTTTATACAAGGGAACAAGCACAGTAAAATACGGCCACGTCACTGGAGAGAGTGATGTGTCTGTAATGTCTTTTTCATTATATTTGCTGCGGCGTGATTGAGCGAGAGTAATCAAGACGGCTAGCATCCTAAGGCTTGCCATTAATAAAATCACACTGGCGATCAGGGTTCGTCCAATAGTTAAGCAGGCTTTGGGATTAAAAATAGTGAAAGCGATAAACAGACAGATAAAAGCAATGAGAAGGGCTTTTGTCAGGGGATGTATGCGTTGTTTATGAGGTGCCGAAGACCATTTAATGTGGTTGCTAGTACGCAACTCTTGGTTTTTTGTCTTCAATATCCGTGGCACATGACTCATACGTTAAGTTTATAATATAAAAATAACAATGCTAGGTGCAACAATGCTGTTGTTGGGCGTTTTTAGGTGGGTGTGGTAAATTAGACACAGCATTTGCTTGATTACAATTTGGTTAGTTAATGACTTGCCTTTAATGTTCCCGTTTATTACTAAACGTTGAGAAATCTGCATACAAAATTTCAATTTCTATAAAAATAAGGGTCAAAATGAAAAATCTAGATTTAAAAGCATTACTCCTAGGTAGTAGCTTGTTGGCAAGTGGAAGCGTCTTTGCCAATGTTGCATATGCACAAGAAACCGCTGTTGATGAAGCGCCAGAAGTAATTCAGGTTGCTGAAGAGAAAGAAGAAAAGAAAAAAGATAATATTATCGTTACCGGTTCTCGGATTAAGCGTGATACTTTCTCAAGCATCTCTCCTTTACAGGTCATTACTGCTGAAACTTCTCTTAAAGCTGGTTTGATTGATCCTGCGCAAATTTTACAGCAATCAGAGTCTGCGTCGGGGCAGCAAATTGATGCAACGTTTCAAGGCTTCGTTCTTGATAATGGTCCTGGTTCTCAAACTTTGAATTTACGTGGTTTGGATCCAAACCGTACATTGGTGCTGATTAATGGCCGCCGCATGGCACCTGCTGGTGTTGAGGGTGCTCCGGCTAACCCATCAATTAACCAAATTCCAGGGTCTTTAGTAGAGCGTTATGACTTACTATTAGACGGTGCATCATCTATTTATGGTTCAGACGCGATCGCTGGTGTGGCCAATGTTATTTTACGTAAAGACTTTGACGGGTTTGAGTTGATCGGTAATGGGTCGATTTTGGAAGCCGGTAGCAATACAAATTACACAATTGCTGGTAACTGGGGTGCAAATAATGACCGCGGATTTATTGGCGTTGGTGTTGAATATGACTTCCGTGATAATGTACGTTTGTTTGATAGTGCGTTTCTTGGTGGTTGTGACCGTCATGTAGAGATTACAGATACAGGTGAGATTCGCACACAAGGTATCGGTGATACCGTGCGTTATGATACATGGTTTAACGGTTTCCAATCAGCAGCGTCGCTGCAAGGACCGCTAGGCGAATGTAAGCCTTCAAGAATTACAAACCGATTGTTTGAATTCGGCGGTAACTTTGGTTCCATCTATTATACTGGCGGTGCCGGAAATATTGGCATTCCTGGATATGTTGATCAAACTTTTGCGGGTGTTCCAATTGATGCAGATGGTGACGGGCAACAAGATTTTGGTTTTAATGAATTTTCAACCAATGGTACTGTTGACCGCGATTTCTTGAGCGAGCAAAAACGCGCAAGTATCATGGCATATGGTGAATATGTTCTTGATGGTGAAATGAATGTTACGCCTTATTTTGAAGCTCTTTATGTGGATAGTCGTGTTAAAGCTGATTCGGGACAACCACAATTGTTCCCAACTGTTGGCGCGCAAAACCCATTTAACCCTTGTGGCATTAATGGTACAGATTGTGGTGCTGGTATCGGTGCACTTGCAGCAGACCCTGGCTTTATTACGCGGTGGGGGCAATATTATGCAGATTCAGATCCGAACCGTGACGGTGATACATCCGATCAACGTATTTGCGCTCGCTTTGGTATTCCTGCAGCGTCATGTACACCTTCAATCTTTGGTGTTGGACCGACCTCTGTAGGCCCAATTGGCGTTGTGCCGATTGTTGGCGTTCGAGGAGATCGGAGCAATGTTGAATCAACACAGAAAAATTTACGTCTTGTTGGCGGGTTTAAAGGCGATCTTCCTCAATTGAGTTTTGGTTCGATGAGTAATTGGTCTTTTGATGCTTCTGTTAGTTATAGCCAATCTTTAGGTTATTCAAACCGTCGTGGTATTCGTGAAGACCGCCTGAACTTTGCTCTTGGCAATGATATTGTTACAGGTAATCCAAATGGCCAAGCGCCTTGTACTGCTGCGCCGGGAGCCGTTATTCGTCCGGATGTTTTGGCTGGTTGTGTGCCTGTGAATATATTCGCGCCATCGTTGATTGGTGTGACATCTGGTGATTTTGCAACTCAGGCAGAGCGTGATTATTTGTTCGATGATCGCACATTTAACACTTCATATGAACAAACGGTATGGTCTGGTGCTATCACAGGTAACCTCATGGATTTACCCGCGGGTAGCCTGAGTGCTGCTTTCGGTGCAGAATGGCGTGTCGACTCACTGAAATCAAACCCGAGTGAAGTCGCTCGTGATGGTTTGCTGATTTCATTCTTTAGTGATGCTGGTGCTGTTGGGACTAAAAGCACTAAGGAATTATTTGCCGAATTTGATATTCCGCTTGTGGCAGATAAACCATTCTTCCGCCAATTGGACGTGAATGTTTCTGGCCGCTTAACTGATGATGAGTTTTACGGAACGAATTATACATATGCTGTGAAAACTGGGTGGCGTCCATTTGATGCTCTTCTCTTGAAGGCATCTTACGGTACATCATTCCGTGCACCAAACCTTCGTGAAAACTTCTTGCGCGGACAGAGTGGCTTTAATACTGTTTTTGACCCTTGTATTGTACCAGCATCTGCAATTTCTCGCGATTTTGCCGGTAATGAAACATATACTGCGGCAACAGATGCCCGTGAAGCAAGTACGCTTGCTCGTTGCGTTCGTGAAGGTTTAGACCCAACATCTCTAGGCTTGAATGATCCAAATCATACGGGGTTTGAAAATTTGGAAATCTCTGCGGCAGGTTCATTTGCCTTGGATCCAGAAACATCGTCAAACTTGAATATCGGCTTTAGTTTTGAGCAGCCATTCTTTGATACATTTGATTTTGATTTTGGTGCGAATTACTACAGGATTGAAGTTAATGAGGGCATTATTGAGCCAAGTGCTCAATTCTTGATTAATGACTGTTTCCTAGGTGACCAAGTTGTTACTGCACGTTCAACCAATTGCGATGCTTTAACTCGTGATGGAGATAGCTATCTTAACTTTATTAACGCTGGGTTTGCTAATATTTCTACAGACTTGGTATCAGGTTTCGATATCAATGCGCGTTACAGCAAAGACTTCTCTGCAATGGATAAAGCCATGAACTTTGGCCTTGATCTACGAGTTAACAATATACAGCAACGTAATGTAGTTGATCTGGATGATAATGGTAATCCAATTGTAGCCGATTTTGAAGGTGAGTTTGGTTTTCCAACTTGGACTGGGAACTTAAGAGCTGATTTGGATATTGATGATACATGGAATGTATCATGGACGGCTCGCTATATTGGTGCCGTTGCACAAGATCCAAACGGTGTTGATGACTTTGGTGACGCTTTAGGTACAAGTGGAACATTCTCTGATACTTGTGGCGGTACATTTGTTGGTGACGTAACATGTCGTGACGTTGGTTTTGCAGACTCATATATTGTACATGCGGCTTCTGTCGGTTATGAAGCTGAAACATGGCGCGTAACGGCTGGTGTGACCAATCTGTTTAATAAAAGACCTCCATTGGTTGACAGTTCTGAAGTCTTGGCTATTGCCAATGTGCCGATTGGTAATGGTTATGATATTTTCGGACGTCGCTTCTTTGTGAATGCACGTAAGAGCTTCTAGCATTACTGCTTTGTAACTGTGATAAATGGCGCGTAGCATTTGCTATCGCGCCATTTTTTTTGTAATATACAGACAACAATTATATAAATAAGGGATAATTATGTTCAAATTAAATAGATTTGCAGGGCTGTGTTTTGCAGGTGTAATGGCATCAATTGCATTACCAAACACTGCTTTTGCTAAGGCTCCAGTGCCTATAGATTATTTTGCCATTAGGCACGGCATTGCGGATGTTGAAGTTGCACCAGATGGAAAGCATTTGTTTGTTTTGAAGCTGGAATCTAAAGACGGGAAAAATATTCTTGAAATATATGATACAAATGATTTTTCGAAGCCTCTTCGCCGACTTAATGCTGAGCCAATGGAATTATTTACAGCGCAGTGGGTTAGTGATGATGTAATAGCGGGGAGTGCGTGGAAGTGGGTGCGTAACAAAGTAAAAGGACCTGAAGACAGTGCATTGGATCAAATATTGTATTCGTATAGTCTATCTAGTAACAAATTTAAAAAACTAGACCCAGAGAAAAAAGCAAGAGGAACTGGCTCGGGCTTTACAATTGTTAAGGTTTTACCCGAAGATCCCAATACAATCTTAATAGCAAGTGGTAATACGATTGGCGCCGAGTTAGGGGTTGATCCATTGAAGGCTTTTCGCCCTTCTTCTTATTTTCGGTACAATTTAAAAACCGGTCATAAAAAATTGGTTATGAAGGGGAATTATGATAAATTTGGCATTCGTTTCGATGGCAAAGGGAATGCAGTTTTTGCTCGTGGACGTGATGTGGGTGCACATGAAGATATAAACTATTATCGCCCTGAGGGTACAAAAGATTGGGTGGAGTTTGGTCGCCGTCGCGACGATGATAACTATGATGATCTGTATGACGTTATTGGTGGGGCGAGCCGAATCGTAGGTAAAAAACCGGATGATCCCAACACGGCAATCATTATTGATAATAACGGTGAAGATAAGGCATCTTTGTGGGAATATGATTTAGTAAATAATCAGTTTGGTAAGAAGCTTTTTCAAGCAGAGGATGCAGATGTCATCGGCGTTCTCTCCCACTCCAACACATGGGGTGAAGGTGAAGACGGTGATATTCCAATTGTTGCAGCTATTTATCCGGGTGCTAAACGGGAACGTCATTGGTTTGATATGAAAGAAAAGGAGCTATATGAACAATTTGAAAGTAAAATTCCAAATGCACACGAAGTTCGTATAACAAGTCGATCCCGTGATGGAAAAACCATGATCGTAACAAACCGAGGGCCAAAAGACCCAGGTTCATTTTGGCTTGTCAAAAATGGGAAAATGGCAAAGCTTGGTAGTAGAAACCCATTATTAGCGCCTGAAGATTTGGCAAATGTAGAATACATTCGCTATAAGGCTCGAGATGGTATGATTATTCCTGCATATGTTACAAAGCCAAATGCAGGTTCCGCACCTTGGCCTTTAGTTGTATTACCACATGGTGGTCCTCACGTGAATGAGGTAATTGGCTATGATGAATGGGGGCAAATGTTAGCTAATAATGGCTATATGGTTCTTCAACCACAATATAGAATGTCAACAGGCTGGGGAAAGAAACATTTCGATGGTGGTTTGCATGAACATGGCCTTGCCATGCAAGATGATAAAGATGATGGAGCGCAATATTTAGTCGATAAAGGATGGGCTGATAAAGATAAAATTGCTATGTTCGGTTGGTCCTATGGCGGATATGCGGCTTTGGTAGCAGCATCACGTTCGCCAAATATGTATCAATGTGTAATCGCGGGTGCAGCAAATGCAGACGCGAAACAAGCTCTAATTGGCAATGGTGGCGGTCTAGGTAAACTAGGTGTTGCTGTTAAAGATTGGGTGCGGTCACGTGGTGGGTTTATTGGTATTAACCCTATTGATGAAGTCGAAAAAGTAAATGTTCCCGTATTCTTAATTCATGGTGAACTTGATTCTCGTGTACTATTTAAAAACTATAAAATTTATAAAAAGGCGATGAAAAAAGCGGGCAAGCCAATCAAACTGCTTCCGTTTAAGCAAACCGAGCATTTTTCAGTCTTTATGTCTTATAAAGTGAAGAAGGATCTCTATTCAGGTATCCTAGACTTTTTAGCTAATGATTGTGGTATGCCGACCAATCAAGATAGTTAAGGCGCTTAAATAACATAAGAAAAACCCCGCTTTTGGCGGGGTTTTTTATTGGGTGATTGGAGATGTAAATAAACAGTGATGGGCGGAGGGGTTAGCCGTCGTCCATTTTTAAGGCCGCAATGAAGGCTTCTTGTGGAATAGTCACTTTGCCAAACTGGCGCATTTTCTTTTTACCTTTTTTCTGCTTGTCCAATAGTTTGCGTTTTCGGGAGGCATCGCCACCATAACATTTTGCTGTTACGTCTTTACGCATAGCGGCAATGGTTTCGCGAGCAATGACTTTGCCGCCAAGTGCCGCTTGGATCGGAATTTTAAACAAGTGACGCGGGATCAAATCTTTGAGGCGTTCACACATCATTCGGCCACGGCTTTCAGCGCGGCTACGGTGAACAAGCATTGACAAGGCGTCCACGGGATCGCCGTTGACTAAAATACTCATTTTCACGAGGTCCCCTTGCCGCACGGCAATGGGCTGGTAATCAAAACTGGCATATCCTTTGGAAATAGATTTCAAGCGGTCATAAAAATCAAACACCACTTCATTTAAAGGTAACTCATATACAATCATGGCGCGGCTGCCTACATAGGACAGATCTTTTTGTACGCCCCGTCGATCTTGGCAAAGCTTGATAATACCGCCTAGATATTCATCTGGACTGAGGATGGTGGCTGTGATCCATGGTTCGTGAATTTCCTCGATCTTCATCACATCCGGCATATCGGCAGGGTTATGCAGGAACTCTTCTGTGCCGTCTTTTAATTTAAGTGTATAGACAACGGACGGTGCCGTGGTGATCAAATCTAGATTGAATTCACGCTCTAGTCGTTCTTGAATAATTTCAAGGTGCAAGAGGCCAAGAAAGCCGCAACGGAAACCAAAACCAAGGGCGGCGCTGGTTTCCATTTCATAACTAAAGCTGGCATCATTAAGACGTAGGCGCCCCACGGCGGCGCGTAGGTCTTCAAAATCAGCGGCGTCCACGGGGAAAATGCCACAAAACACAACGGGCTGAACAGGCTTAAACCCATCTAATTGTTCTTCGCATGGTCGCTTGTCATCGGTGATGGTATCGCCAACGGCGGCGTCGGCGACTTCTTTAATACTGGCTGTAAAAAACCCGACTTCACCCGGCCCGAGCGTTTTAATGTCGGTAACTTTTGGTTTAAAAACCCCGACCTTATCGACGGTATATGTGGCGCCCGTATTCATCATGCGGATACGTTGCCCCTTGGTCATTTGTCCGTCTATGACACGAAACAAAACTACAACCCCCATATAGGTATCATACCATGCATCTACGAGAAGTGCTTTGAGAGGGGCGTTAATATCGCCGTGTGCGGGAGCAGGTAGACGGGTAACAATTGCCTCAAGGGTTTCCTTGATACCAATGCCAGATTTTGCCGAAGCTTCAATAGCGTCCGAAGCGTCCAACCCGATAACGTCTTCGATTTGGACGCGTACTCTTTCGACATCTGCAGCAGGCAGATCAATTTTATTGAGAACGGGGACAATATCATGGTCATGTTCAATAGCTTGGTAAACATTAGCAAGGGTTTGTGCCTCAACCCCTTGGGAGGCATCGACGACCAACAGTGACCCTTCGCAAGCAGATAGGGAACGGGAAACTTCATATGCAAAATCCACATGCCCCGGTGTATCCATAAGGTTGAGGATATATGTTTCCCCGTCATCCGCCTTATATTCAAGTCGCACGGTTTGGGCTTTGATGGTAATGCCGCGTTCGCGCTCAATATCCATGTTATCCAAAACCTGCTCACTCATTTCCCGATCAGTCAGGCCACCCGTAAAATGAATCAGCCGATCGGCCAAAGTAGATTTACCATGATCAATGTGGGCAATAATGGAAAAATTGCGAATGTGGGAAAGTGCTATGCTCATGCCGTGTATTTATAGGATTGTACGGAGGGCGCAAGCGTATTAGGCTTTATATATTAAACTTTAGTCGTTTAGTGCTGCTAATCATGTACTGTAGCTAGATTAGTCGCTCTATTAATGAGATGTATGATCAATACAACAAATAATTATCCAATAGTATTTGGCAAAGATGGAATAATAGAGCCACGCTTAGAAAAGTTGTTGCGTCGAGCACTTTGGGCTATAATACACCCAATTTTTCCTGAGTATATAGAAAGGCAAAGAGAGTACTTTTCTGCTCCAAAATTACGTTTAGATGAAATAGGTTTGTATGGCCTTGTACTTTGGAGGCTTCCCGAGCACATAATTTATTGGGGGCAAATGAAATCATTTTATTATGAAGGAAACCGCGTTTTTATTTTAGACTTTGAAGCAAAAAATATGCTCTCTAGTTATAGTAAAGATAGAGTTTCAAAAATTAGAATTTCGGTGCCTCAGCGGAGTGATGTTGAGGTGTTAGGGCAGGCGCTAATGAAGGCGGGCCTACAACAAAACTGTATTGATTAAAGTAAAAAATAAGTCGTTCTTGGTAATGTCCGAGTCATTAAAGCTAGAACTAGGTAAAATTAATATTCATATGGTAAAGTTTTTAAAAAACTATCGTGGTTATGGTCGTTGATCGTGGCTATGATTTATTAATAATTTTATCTAGAAGAAAATGTGAATATAAAATTCATCGTCAAGGCTGGGGAATGAGTATGTGGACAATCAGTAAAATATTTCTTCTAACTGCATCACTTGGGTTGTACGCCTGTGTTAGTGATCCAAAAAATAATTTTGAAAATGAATACTCTAGAAATGAAATAGGAACACTTACGGCCAAAGTTTTTGATGTAAAGAGCGAGTCAGCAACTAGCGCATTAAAACCTATTTATAAAAAATACGGGTCGCCATAATCTTATGTAATCGGCAATATGTCTACCACATATAATAATGAATATAGTCGGTTATTCGGTATTGGTAGTCTACATGTTAAACGGCGTTTGCCTGAACAATTATTTTGGCAAATAGATGGGAAGGGTTTGTATGATTTGGATGAACCAATCTCAACGGTTCATCTTGTATATGAGGTTGCACAAATAGATAATCTGCAGCAAAAGCTACAATCGATGGGCCAATTATCTAAGAAGGGTGAAGTATTCACGATTTTTGAAAGACGTGTGGCAGACCAAATTGTAATAACTATAAACCGTGCAATCGATTTTCCCCAAAGTGCGATACTGTTAAGTTTGCTCTTTTCTGAGTTTTGAGACATAATATTTGAAATGAGTGTAATAGTATGAGGAATGTCTTTCTATTATCATACCTAATACACTATTTGAAGTTTTACCTCTGTAACCTCTCAAACTTTTAACATAAAATTTGCCATATTTTCGCCTTTCATTAACCATAAGCTCTCACTTTAGGGACAAATTTATGGAGGATGCCATGCCTGACCTTTTTTCTACTCTTAAGTTGCCTCGATTATCACCACGTATTTTGGTGCCTGTAAGCCTTGTATTAGGCCTTGCGTTTTCTGGTTGTGCGACAGCTCCTTCAGATCCGACGGGCCAATCAGATATCCGTGATGCGCAAAGCGCCAATACCAACCCTGAGGCTGAGACTTTTGATGAAAATGAACTGGTGGCAGCTGTATCCACACATTTGGGCGTCACTTCCGAAAGTGCAGCCAGTATGATCGAGCGATTGTTTCGCAAACAGGGCCGCCCTGTTGGCTATATAACTGGGCAAGAAGGTGGGGGGGCTTTTGTGGCTGGCTTGCGTTATGGTAATGGCATTTTATGGATGAAAGACGGCCGTAGCCAAAAAGTATACTGGCGCGGACCTAGCCTTGGTTGGGATTGGGGGGGGAATGCTTCGAAAGTTTTCACCCTTGTTTATAACCTGAAAGACCCTGATTATATTTATAGACGTTTCCCCGGGGTTGACGGTTCTGCTTATGTCGTGGCTGGTATGGGCGTCAATTACCAACGAGCTGATGGCATTACACTGGCCCCTATTCGCACAGGTGTTGGCGCGCGTCTTGGTGCCAATGTGGGGTATTTATCCTACAAACCAACAAAAGGTCTCTGGCCCTTTTAGCAAGCTCTCTACGCTTTAGAACTTTATTGTACGAGAAAATTTGAAGGGAAAAGCAAAACCAATGGCTTAGCTTTTCCCTGGTTTTCTTCTTACCTTCTTAACACTCCACCTGCTTTTGCAGCTTGGGCGATAATTTTTGCGGATACGGCTTCGATGTCTTTCTCGGTCAGCGTTTCTGATTTTGGCGACAAGGTGACATCAAGAGCGAGAGATTTGTGGCCCTCCTCGACACCTTTACCAGTGTATACATCAAATAATGTAACGTCCGAAATCAAAGGTTTATCCGCACCTTTGACGGCCCGCAATAATTTATCTGCAGGCGTGTCTTCGCTGACAATGAAAGCAAAATCCCGATGTACGGGCATGAGATCTGAGATCGTAAGGGCGCCTTTTGATTTACCAGCTTTCTTA
>JAJRSG010000245.1 GCA_024278915.1 Alphaproteobacteria bacterium | reverse complement strand
GAAGAAACATCTGGTTTGAAGTATAATAAAAACTTCTTTGTCGGATATAGCCCAGAACGCGCCAACCCAGGCGACCGAAACCACCGCTTAACAACCATTATGAAAGTTACCGCTGGCTCTACAGAGGAAATAGCCAATGAAGTCGATGCCCTATATGCGGCAATTGTTCCAGCAGGAACCCATAAGGCGAGTTCTATCGAAGTAGCAGAAGCCGCTAAGGTCATTGAAAATACACAACGCGATTTAAATATCGCCCTTATGAATGAGCTATCCGTTATTTTTAATCGATTAAATATCGACACAATCGAAGTCTTGGAGGCGGCGGGTACCAAATGGAACTTCTTACCCTTCAGACCAGGCCTTGTTGGCGGACACTGTATCGGCGTTGATCCATATTACTTAACCCATAAGGCGCAACTAGCAGGGTATGAACCTGAAGTTATTTTGGCTGGGCGGCGAATAAATGACGGCATGGCGCATTTTGTTGCGGATCAAGTCACACATTTAATGCTCCAAAAATCCATCGTCGTTAAGGACAGTAAAATCCTAGTAATGGGTGTATCTTTCAAAGAAAATTGCCCAGACATTAGGAATTCAAAAGTTTTTGATTTAATTTCACGCTTACAAGAAACCAATGCACAAATTGACGTTTATGACCCTTGGGTTGATAGCGAACAGGTGCAAAATGAATACGGCGTGACCTGTCTAACGACAGAGCCAGAAACTGGAACGTATGACAGTGTAGTCTTAACAGTAGGGCATAAGGAGTTCCTTGAGCTTGGCATTGAAAAAGTCAAAAGCTATTGCAAAGAAACTTCTGTTTTTTATGATGTAAAAGGCCTTTTCCCGAAACATCTCACAGACGGACGACTATAGATTTGGCCGCAAGGATTTTACATGGCTAATGCCTATCTCAACATTTGCGATCAACTTAAACAAACCCCGCGTACATGGCTTGTCACAGGAGTCGCAGGGTTTATTGGCAGCAACTTGCTTGAGGCATTACTCAAACTTGACCAATATGTCGTTGGTCTGGATAATTTTGAAACAGGCCATCAGCACAATCTTGATGCCGTGAAAAAATCGGTCAAAAAACACCAGTGGGAACGGTTCCAGTTTTCACAAGGCGACATCAGAGATAGTGAAGCCTGTAAGACGGCAATGTTTTTTAATGGAGACAATGGTCAAGAAGCAGTGAATTATGTTTTACATCAAGCCGCACTCGGCAGTGTCCCCCGTTCCATTGAAGATCCTGTTCGAACAAATAGTACCAATATTGTCGGCTTTCTTAATATATTAAATGCGGCTCGTGAAGCAGGTGTAGAAAAATTTGTTTATGCTGCTAGTAGCTCCACCTATGGCGACCATGCCGCCTTGCCCAAAGTAGAAGACAGAATAGGCAAGCCCCTATCCCCATATGCCGTCACTAAAGTTGTGAACGAAATGTACGCAGATGTGTTTGCAAAAACATATGGAATGACCTGCATAGGATTACGTTATTTCAATATTTTTGGCAAGCGCCAAGATCCCAATGGGGCCTACGCCGCAGTTATCCCTAAATGGGTTGTTGATATGATGAACGGCGCCCCCGTTTTCATTAATGGCGACGGCGAAACAAGTCGTGATTTTTGCTATATCGACAATGCTGTACAGGCCAATATTCTTGCCGCTTTCTCACCTCAAGCCAAGGAGAGCAATGAAATTTACAATATTGCTTATGGGCAAAGAATAACTCTGAATGATCTTTTCGAGAGCATTAAATCTACATTGGAAAAAAACCAATACCGATTAGAAAGTTTTAAACCCGTTTACAAAGATTTCAGACCTGGTGACGTCCGTCATTCCCTCGCCGATATTAGTAAAGCCGCCAAAAACATCGGCTATGCACCAACACATAGTGTACGTGAAGGGTTGGAAGAAGCAATTGCATGGTATTTGTGGAATGCCAAGAACAACAGCACTTAGCCTGCATTATTGCCTATTTTATTTTGACTGGCAGATGATTTCGTAAAGAAGCGACTGCCGCCAATGTAGCCGCACTCACAGCGTAAATTTCCTCAAATGAGATTAAAGGTTCTCCACCTGTCCGTATTTTTTCCATAAATTGAGATACCATTTCAGCTTGGCCTTTGTTTTGCGACATCCCTTTGTGTACGGCAGGTTTACTGCTACCTGTATGCCATATTGATTGTCTGAAATCATCGATGATATAACTACATCCATTCTGAAACACTTCAACATATTCCTTAGCTAAACTCTTGGCACCATTAGAAAAATAATGAACTGTACCAATTGATCCGTTTTCAAACTCCAGGTTAATCGTCACAATGTCTTCAGTATCCCCTGCATTGCCTAACGCAGACGCATAGACCTGAATTGGCTTGCTTCCTGTCAAATATGTGATCAAATCGATAAAATGACAAGCTTCCCCGATAATTCGTCCCCCGCCAACTTCCATATCCTGTATCCAGCTATCAAGTGGGATCGCCCCTGCATTTACTCGGTACACAATTGACATGGGGCCATCACTGAGAACAGATTTTATTTTGGTAGCCAAAGGTGCAAACCGACGATTAAACCCGACCATCAATTGCCGTTTCCCTTTGGTCTTCTGATAGGCTTTTTCAATGTCGACTAGTTCATCACTGGTCAAACAAAGAGGTTTTTCCACATAAACATGTTTATCTGCTTTTAATCCCTTTAAAACGAAGTCCGCATGGCTGTCATGGCGCGTTGCAATGAAAATAGTTGTGGTTTCATCATCTGCAAGAATCTCTTCTGGCTTATCCGTGCAAAAACTAAAACCGTATTGATCGGCTACCCGTCTGGATGTGGTTCCCGAATTTGTCGCAACCCCTCGATTTGTTACGCCTTTTTCTTTGGCCAAATTTGGCAATAAGAAACTTTGGGCATAACTACCTGCACCAATAAAGGATATTCCGTTCTGTGCGGTACTCTGTGTTTGATTTACTTCTATGCGTGGTTGAGCTTGTTTTGTTACATCAATCTCATACTCAAGCAGCATGCCAAGAAAGGGTTCGGTTTTATTTAAAATAAGCTCATATGCGTCCGCGGCTTTTTCAAATTCAAACACATGCGTTACCAAGCCAGCCATGTTCAATTGTCCGTTTTCGATCAGGCGTTGGAAAGATTCCATATTACGTTTTTCTGTCCACCGCACATAGGCGCTAGGGTAATCAATTCCTTTTTCTTCATAATTCAAATCGTAACGACCCGGGCCATATGAACAAGACATGCGGAGGTCCAGTTCTTTACGGTAATAATGTGGATCACGCTCAAATCCTGTTGGCACGGCACCAACAATCACCACCTTGCCTCGTTTACGGCAAATTTCCCCCGCAAAATTAATTGGATCAAGGCTTGATGTTCCTGCCGCAATTATGACTGCATCAACTCCCATACCACCAGTAAGTTGGTTTATTTTTTTAGATAGTCCCGGCGCTTTTCGTCCCCATGCATGGTCACATGCCTGTTCTTTTGCCGACTTAACCGCCATGGGATCAACATCAACACCAATAACCCGCACACCAGATGCCCGCAGCAACATGCCCGTTAGTTGGCCAATCAAGCCCAAGCCAATCACGACACAGGTTTCCCCGATCGCCATTTCAGCTCGGCGAACGCCTTGCATTGCGATCGCACCTAAAGCATTAAATGCAGCAAATTTCAAATCTGCATCTTTGTTCAGTTTCACAGCCAAATTTACTGGAATCGCGACAATTTCTGCATGCGATGCAGTATTTCCGGCACAGGCCACACGGTCACCAATATGGAACTCGCGTACGCCTTCACCCAATCCGATTATCTCACCAGCACAGCTGTACCCAAGAGGCGAATAGGCATCGAGTTTCTTTGTTACTGTACGGTAGGTTTGTACTGGCCCTTGTGAGCGCAAAACTTCAATAACTTGTTTGGCCTGCTGCGGACGAGCCTTAGCTTTTCCCAATAAACTCATGCGTGCCGTAGCAACCGTAGAACCTTCCGTCCCTGCACTTATAAGAGAAAAATGGTTGCGTACTAAAATGCTCCCTGCCGGCAGCGCCGGTAAAGGCACATCACGGATTTCGATTTTCCCTTTTTTCAGTTTTTGGGTTAGCTGTCTCATGGGGATCCTTTGAGATAGAGATTGTTAAAGGCTATCAGGTGAAAAAATCAAATAACAGCTAGGAATTTTCTATATTATTTTCGTGTACAAACAACAACAAATAGATTTTCGGCTCGTGACTGCAAACCAAAAGCTTTCGCAATACTGGACATGCCGAACCGGCCAGCATAGTAATGGCTTTCTAACACTTCGACAGATCTATTAGAGAGCTGTTCTCGTACATTCTTCAAAGATGGCATATTGCGAACATGCTCGATATATTTTGGCTTCCCCATCGTTGCAAAGAGGAAGCGTTCCATTTTACGGTATAAACTTTTCCCGTTTGGCATCGAAAAAATAATTTTTCCACCGAGGGCTAAATGCTCAATGAAGCTATCAAATACACTTGGGTAATCTTCTACATATTCCAGCACACTTGAACACATAATCAAATCAAATTTCTGTTTTTTAAGAAAGCCAATATCTTCTAAATTTGCTTTATGGAACGAGACATTGTCGCAGTTCAACTTGCTCTTTTTCTGTTTGGCTAAAGCAACCATATCCACACTTGCATCAAAACCAATTACGGATTGAACATGTTTCGCCGCGATCAACGAAAAAATACCGCTCCCGCACCCAGCATCAAGAACTTTGGCTGTTTGAAAGCTATGCTTTTCAATCAACTTCTCCCATATGGTCAGCCGCTCAATAAATTCGGAGGATGTCGAATATTTAGAATCAAATTCTGACGCCACCTGCGAATGCCAATTTACAGCACCGTCATTCCCCGTTCCAATGTTTTCATTCATCATTATTCGTGCCCATGTTTAATATTGTTCGGCTAATACCTTGTCAGTTTCGCTTAAGAAATAGCATCCTTAAACAATCTGGCAAGCTTATCTGCCACAACAGCCTGAGAAAAGTTTTCTGCAACATAACCGGCATTATGATTAGCAATTTCAGTTCGGTATTTTTTATCATCCAGTAAGCTCAAAACGCCTTGTTCTAAAGCTTTAGTATCTCCAGGCGCAAAGACTTCACCATTTACCCCTGTATTGACAAAATCACGCATCGCTCCAACCCCAGCACAAACTACAGGTTTCCCCATCGCCATTGCTTCTAGTATCGCCATCGAAAAACCCTCTGAGAAAGACGGTAAAATAAGAAAATCGCAAGCTTGTAAAGCCGCCATCTTTTCACTTTCGTCTAGCACACCTAAATATGCGTAATTACCTTCAAACTTGCTTTGAATATTTTCCTTGAAGCATTCTTCAGGATCTTCATCCGGTAGAGATTTTCCGGTTGTTTGCACATGCATAACATTGCGTTCAGCCTTCAATTTTGCTCCTGCAAATTCAAACTTAACCGCTGGATATTTTTCAGCGATTTTCGGAATAATTTTCAGCACTTCGCAATACCCCTTTGCCACAGAAAGATGCCCAAGAAACAAAATCCGACCAGGCGTGTAATCTTCAGGAATATCTGGTTTATAGCGACCAATATCGATCATATTGGGAACAACAGCAATCCTGTCATCCGGCGCCAAGCCCTCGAACTGATCTCGTAAAGACGGCGCCTGAACGAGGCTCCACCGTACACGATGGCAAGCCCATTTAATGAGTGCTTTTTCCAACCAACCAGCACTTTCCAAACGGTGTCTAAAATGCCCAGCCCGCATATGCGTCACAACCTGTGCCCCAAACAGTCTAGAAATGGCAATACACCAAACGTCCCGCCCAAGCCAACCGACTCGAGTAGCGGTAACAAAATAATAAACCACATGGGGACGTTTTTTAATCAAACAAACAATTAATCGCGAAAAAAAATGGAAGAATGCCAATGCCATGCCAAAGCCAACCTTCCCTTTAGCCGCATTATCTTTACGTACGTTCGTGGATAAAAAATCAACATGCATTTGATCTTTAATCGGTGATTCCAGCAGCATTTTAATTGCCATCTCCGGCCCTGCAAACGGAGGGGGATAAGGCCCAATAATTAAAACTTTCATCGTGTCACCCAATACCAATTCACCTGCACACGCCAAAATATTTTACTATTATCATGATACGGCACGGCTATACCCAAAATACACACCAAACCTTACCAAAGATCATATAAATTCACTGCTTAGTATGCGGATTTAAAGCTTCTGTCATCCGAATACACCATTTGTCAATGGATAGATCTTGTGCGCTAGAATATGCGCTCTGGCACATGTTTTCATAAATTTTTGGTTGCTTTAATATATTGACAATTTGCTCAATATTTTCATCCATATTCCCTGCTAGTAACAGTCCGTTCTCGGCATGCCGGAGGTAATCAAGCTCAGGCCCATGCGCTTGCCCTTCCATTTCAAGGGTAAGATAGGGTTTTCCATATGCAAAGGCATGGATAATTGACAAACCGGACTCCCCCGGCACAAAAACCATATGAGCCGCCCGCATTTCTTTGGCGATTTTGGTTTCATCAATAAGAGCTCCGCACCATTTAATGTTAGCATCCTGCGAGACCGCTTCCCTGACATTGGGCGCATCTGGTCCGTCTCCGATCACTGTTAATTCAATGTCAGGAAACGCCTTCTTCAACGCTTGAAAATATGTCAAAGCCAGATCAACTCTTTTGCTTGGAATGAGGCGGGCAATAAATAAAATTCGCGGCGGGACGCCAGAGTTTATTTCAAAGGGGTAGTCTTTGAATATCTGTTTTGTATCAAGTGTATTGTTGGCAAAATATGCCTTTGAATATGGGGCAAGCTTGTTTTTAACTGCCCAATCACGGCTTTTTTCCGTGTAAAAAACAATGCGATCATACAAACTGAAAAGTATACGAGTCCACTTCATATCTTTTTTAGTTATTTTATCTCTGCGCGAGCGCATTACCGGGTGATTATAACTAACTAGAAAAAATTTACGGAAAATGCGCAAAAACCTAATCCAGATAATAAGTAAGAAAAGCTTCTTCTCTATTGGCATAAGGATTGTCTTCTCTCCACCCTGCAACGTATATTTCAAAACTTCAAAATAAACTTTCGGGTGATACGGAAAATATTTTTTTGTGACATTAACTTCAACAATGTCAAAATTAACAGCCCCAACATCCCCTTTATGCCCCTCTTTATGCGGCGTTTTCCCCATCAACAGTTCGAGCTTGATCTCGCCCTCTTCAACCAAACGGTTTAAAAACCGTTTTTTATAATGGTTGAAATTTGGGGCAATCCACAGGACCCGAGTGTGGTGATTACCCTTTGTCATAACTTGGTCGCATTTGTTTTAATTGCCATAAGGATAAGACTATATTTGAACACTTGACGTTTATATTTGCATCGCCCTATTTTGTTGATATTGCCGTTGCTTTTTGTCTGCCATCGTTTCAAACGCCTGTATCTGATGACCGTTCAACAATAACATGCCGATCATCCCAAACACCACCCATAAATATTGAGGGTACAGACTAGGCGTACTTCCCGCAGCTTCAATGAAATACATAGATAAGAACATTAAAGTATAAACCGTGAGTTTCACGCCTTTTGACGTTACAAAATTCTTTATTGTCCATAGCATTATGGTCACAAGCATGCCGACATAAATAATAGCACCAACAATACCATTCGCCATGAGAGAACGTAAAAATTCATTATGTGTTCCAATACCCGAATAATTGCCCCCAACTAACTTATTGAGCCACTCTTGGGCTTTCCATTCATCAATAAAGGCTTCCCAAACAAAATAACGACCATTCAGTACACGACGACTATCCGAAATAGAGCCGTCATAGAAAGAAATTTCTTTACTAAATAATTGTGTTATTTCTTGCGTTATCCGTCCTTGAATTAGAATATCAATAATAAAAATACCAACCGCAATCATAATACCCCAATGAATTTTTCGGTATAACAACATCCAAATTACGAACCAGGTAACAAGGGTCATCACGGCTCCGCGCGAATACCCCAAATATAACATAAATACGGACGCCAATAGGAACCCGAGTAAAAGTCCACGATAAGCCGTCTTTTTAGGCTTAAACAGTTCGAAATACATCAAAGCAACAATAATAGATTGCAAGCCAAAATGTCGAATAGAAACACCGTTTTGATATAAACCGATATTGCGGCTCAAACCAACGGTGGAACGCTCATGCCATACTGTACCCGTTAGCTGCCCATAAATAGAAACTAAAGCCGGCGCAACCCCTGCAATGATTAAGGCGAGTAATATCTGCTTTAATCTTTTATCCGACGTAGCAAATGCGGGTATCATCAAGAATGCCAACAAGCCATTAAATGTACGAAAAATAAGATCAAATGCCAATGTCGTATTCACCGACATAAAGGGAACAACGGATACGATTTGACTGGCAAAGAACAAAAAGCCTAATAATAGCCAAGCTCTGTTTTTGGGATCTCGCCAATATTTACAAGCAAGCAAACGTGGAACTAAAAGAATTGGCATCATAACACCAACAACTTTCAACAGGTTAAAGCCACTAATATTTTGTTCCCATGTCATATCAATAAGAGGTTTGGATGCTATTATAAGCAAAAACCCAGTGTAAGGACGCACGAGCAATAATAACAATGCCAATGCCGTCAATATTACAGCTAACCCAAATATCACGAATGAACCTCGTACACTTTCCTACCCGCCATGATGACCCCTCTCACAATACAACATTGCCCTCTAGCATATGTGATTTTCACATTCACATTTGCAAATAAGATACTCGCTCCATCGATTAGCGTATTACTACCCTATTTCTTCTCAACATGCACAATAAATTCTGTAGCAAAAACCTTTAAAAAAGGCATGCGTTTTTCAAACCATTTATCGATGAAAAACGTTGCTTTTGGGAGGGCACGATTTAGAGGGTAGGGAATAAAACAAAAACCTAACCATTCTGTACGTAGGACAACAGAATTGTTCTTTTCTACTCTGGCCACAAGATCTTTATAGCGAAATAATTTTCGCTTATAGATCGATTTTTTTTGTGCCGAAGACGATAAAAGGTTTTTCAAGGGAATATGCACATACTCTGTCCATAGTCTGTAAGGGCTTGCCTTATTCGGAAAAGAGGCAACGAATGAACCACCATCAGCAAGAGCGCCAAGTATTTTTTCTACATTATCAAGAGGTTGTTTTGTATATTCCAAGCTTCCTGAGGCGATAATAACATTGGGAAGCGTTTCAAAGTGCCAATCAAAATCATCCATATTTGCTTTTATGGTTTTTACTTTTTCCTGATTATAACTGGCTTCTTCTAAATTTGTTTCCACAACATCGACAGCCCAATATGTATCACAACGGGCGAGAACTTCAGGGTATAAAATTGCGGGGCCACAGCCTACATCAACAATTTGGCTTACCTCTGTAATTTCGTCTAAAAAAGATTGTAAAATTTCTCGGCGTTCATACCGAAGCCAATTAGAAATGTTTTTGCTTCCGTAATTATCTTCAAAATAGGTTTTTTGCTTACGCTTAAAATCTAGTTCCAACGCCGAAATATGTCCGGGAACATTGGTTTCATCTTGATGCGGCATAAATGTCCCTTTGTTAAATATTACAGTATTCAAAGTTATGATAAAAGTTAGCCTAACTTAGTGATTTGTCTAATTATTCCGCTTTACCCTGTTTTACAACATGAAATGCATTTTCAGGAAATAATTACGCAATTAAGTGCCCTAGAAGGAAACAGCCTCTCCTAACAACCAACCGTTGTTTCATATTCACTACTTTCAAGGATGAACATTTGAAACAACTTCACACCCAGTACCCAAGATTTATCATGCTAACCAACTAACGTAGATCATAGGCATTGAGAATATACAGCGGAAAACTCTTCCGACATGCGTTTTACATTAAATTGATGGGCATATTTAATCCGCGCATTTTGTTTGCCACAATTATCGATTTTGCCAGAGCGCCAATCATCACAATACTTTTCTAGTCGTTGTGTTATCTGCGCAACATCATCTACAACATCCGACGGCTCCAAAGGCATTAATACTTCGGCCATACCACCACTATCTGTCGTTACAATTGTTGGTTTGCCTAGCCCTAAAGTTTCAATAACGGCAAGACCAAAGGTTTCTCCCAATGAAGGGAAGACACATACATCCATTAAAGATTGGTATGTTTTAACATTCGTTTTGTAACCAGTGAAAACCGTTGTCTTCTGAATTCCTAGTTTTTCAACAAGTTCTTCATAAGCAGGTCTCAATCCCCCATCACCAACTAGCAACAAACATGTGTTATCTAGGTCTTTCATTGCAGCATATGCATGGATAAGTTTATCAATCCGCTTCACGCCAGCAAACCGACTTGAAGTTCCGATAACAAACACATTTTCAAGATCCCTAGTAAGTCCCGACTGTTGATTTTCATCGCCATCATCTGGCGTAGCATTAAAATCAACTCCATTATAAACGACTTGGTTAGCGACACCCTCAAGTGAGAATATTTCTTTCGTCTTGTCATTTGTAAATTTTGAGTTGAAAGTCATGAACCTAATATCTCGCGCAAAAAAACGGGCCTGCATCATCTTCTTTAACTGGTCCCGCCATGTATTCTTACGCCCAAAACCATAACTCCCATGGTCAGTATACACAATTGGTGTACCAGATCGTTTCGCCAACTTTGCAATTGTGGGAGAAAAACAATGCATATGGATAATATCTGCTGACTTGAATTCGGCAAGGATTGCTTTCCCACTGCCCCAACCAGGGTCAAACCCACTCTTTAATTGCCCATCGAATACAGAGATCCCCGCATCTCTAAAGTTATCAGTAAAACCGCCAACCGCCTGCCCAACTAACAGACTAGCTTGAATGCCATTTTTTCTTTGTTCATTGCATAAATCAAGCACCAAGCGCTCAATGCCGCCAATTCCCAATGACCAAGTATAATGAATGACCTTCATTTAGAAATTCACTCTCTCGTGCGAATGAATTTTGCAGGGCTGCCCGCAAATATTTCATATGGTTTAATATTTGCACTTCCCAATACAACAGAATTTGCACCAATAATGCAACCATCTGGCAGTTGCGCTCCCCTTAGAACCCTGCAGCCGGCAGCAATCCAAACATCTGCACCTATGTTAACAGCCTGCGTAGACATGCTTTGCACACTAATTAATTCGTCTCTAGCCGTTTTGTGATCGCTATCTCTGATGCTTACATTTTCAGCAATCAAAGTGTGTTCACCAATCGTGACTTCTTGTTCCGCGGATATAATTATGTTTTGCGTCAGGTTTACTTTGTCCCCTAACGTTAATTTTCCACCAAATATGTCAAATGTAATGCCGTAACCAATCGACACATTATTGCCAATTATAAAATTTCCCTTCGGAACACAACGAAACAATGGCCATTTCTTACATTTTAAACCACTCCCAACTTTGCAGCCATGTAAGGATAAATACCCCTTTAAGACCATTCCCCTAAAACGGGATATGCGGTTACTAGCCCCCTGTTCCAACCAACTTAGCATTTGAATGTATACCAAGAATAATAAGAAAAATATTGCAGTAGTTCTCTCACGTTCTTGCTTTCCCAGAAGGCTTGCCTCGCCCTATTATTTTAGAAACACGTCGGGATAAACCTTCCATTCTCCCAACAAAAGGTCGGTTGACTCTAAAGTAAAAATTAAAATGCAACCACACGGAAAAAACTTCAAACGCAGTTAGATCTAAAGAGCTAGCCAGCTTCTTTGTTGCAACAACAAAGTCCACTTCTTTATTATCATTACTATATTCGACGGTGCCTGATGTATTTGATTGATGCAGTCTTTTCTTAAATAATACTTCAGGAACCACCAAAAAATGCCCCTGCCCAGCCATAAGCTTTAAATAATACACATCCTCATAAGTCCCGTACCTTTTAGAAAAAACGTCATCCATAATAAAACAACGCCGCGAAACACCATGAATAAAGATAGCCGATGGTTGCAGGGAAATACGTTTACGGCGACTCATTGATTTCATTGAAGTAATGACTTTCATGGACGTCACATTTTCCTCATAACCAATCGGGTCGTCATTTCCGTCAATGCATTCGAATTGGCAAAACCCCAATGATGCCGCAGGGTCTTTCTCTAACTCGGAAACTATTTTTTCAGCAAATGTAGGTTCCCATATATCATCATGACCGATTAAGGAAAAATATTTAGAGGTGTTAGAAGCAAGTAATACATTCGTAGAATTGGCATTGATTCCTATGTTTTCATCGTTACGTGTATAGAGAACTCGTTTATCCTTAGCCGCATAAGCTCTGCAAATTTCTTCGGTTTTATCTGTTGAAGCATTATCGGAAATAATTAGTACAAGGTCTTGAAAAGTTTGCGCAAGAATAGATTCAATCGTCGCGACGATATATTCTTCGCCGTTATAAACAGGCAAGCCAACAGCCAACATTGGTGACTGGATATTCGCCTTATTCTCATTATTTTTATTGGAAGTCGTCATTATATTTGATTGTTTCTTAGGCTTTTTAACTTTGAAAATACGACTTTCGATATATCACGTGTCGAAGACATAGACAAACCGGTAATTACAATCGTTATCCCCAAACTAGCCCCCAAAGAAGCGGCCATCAATAAAAAGCTTCCCTCTTTTGGCACTATCAAATAACAAACAAAGGAAATAGAAAATGCGGCAACGGCTGGTAAACCAATGTCTGAAAAATACCATTTCAACTGCTCACCTTTTAGCAAGCGCGTATGCATAACTTGCACACTGATTAACATCTGCCCGGCATTTAAGATTATCCACGTCATTGCCGCCCCAATAGCCCCATAATAACCAACCAAGATATAAAGCATTGGCACCAAAACAATTAAAGCCACCAAATTTGCATAAGATCCGATTTTCGTCCAACTATATGCCAATTGCAGTACAAAAGGCAGGTTAAGAAGTCCGTTTAACAACGTCCCGATCACCAATAAACTCGCGATCATATAGGTATTTTCAGTCACAACCATATCCTGTGTCCAGAGCAATATAAGTGGCTTTGAAAACACGACTAACCACGCCGCTATCGGCACAATAGCAATGGTCATAAACTGAGAGGACTGGTGGTATAATTTACGTACGGCATCTTCATCACCATGCGCGACTAGTTCAGAAAATTTCGGGAAAACTGCGGTTCGAATGGGGCCAATTACATAAAACAGGGACGAGGCCACGACCCCAGCAATCGTATAATACCCGAAGGTTTTTAAGGGGAGTAACCCGCTCAACAAAACTTTATCCATTTGCGCCAGTGCAATCCCAAGTAAAGATATGGTCATGACGCCTGCCGCAAACTTCCACACGCGACGTAGGCTTTCTATACTAAATTTTGGCGGCTGTTCTGCTTTCGGTATTTTTGCCCACAACACGACGGCAACAAGTAAAGAGCCAAGTAAACCAATGACCGCTTGCCAAATAAAGAAAGCTTCGATTGTTGGTGATACTAACCATAAGATCAGAACAGCCCCAACCCCACGAACCGTCGAAAGGCCTGATTGAATAACATTTATTAACACCTGATGTTGTAGTCCGAATAGTCCGCCGGCGTATAATGAAAATGGCCACTGCGCAGCAATAACGACGGCCAAGAGCATTACGGCTCGCCGAACTGTGTCAGGTGACAAGTCTTTTGCATCAATCCAATGAACCGCTATCAACGGAGCGAGAACCACCAGTGTAATGCCGACGATTGCGGCGGTTACCCAGTAAATAATTTCTAATGTACGGACAAGGTTGCGAATGTTTTCAACTTCGTCTTTTAGTGCAGAAAAACGAGCAATCTCACGGGTTAATGTTGTACCCAAACCGAATTGCAAAAACACAAATACGGCTTGTATGATAACATAAAACCCGATTAAGCCATAAGCTTCTACACCGAGAAACTTAATGTAAAACGGAACAAAGGCGAGGCCCATTATCGCCGCCCAACCTTTGCCGGCAAAGTTCGCCAGTACATTGAGTTTAAGCTTTGAAATGGGCATTCTAGTGATTAACGATCCTGATTGGGTTTAATATTTACGTTTTAAAAATCCGTCAGGGGCAACGGTTATCAGCAATTTGCTTTCAATTTCTTTGTCAATTTCATACTCAGGATGAGACTTGAGATATTCCCATACAGCTGTTTTCGGGTTGTCACCTTTCCCCCATGGTCTGTTCGGGAACATGTCTTCTGGCATATCTTCGATACCTGTATCAAATGCAACGCAATAGCTACCCGCACTTACCATTGGCGCATAAGCTTCCAATTCGGCAAGAACATGGTCGTGAGTATGGTTGGAATCCAAAAACACCAAAACTTTTTTCTTATCTTTTGTGTGTGCGCGAACTTGCTCAATAATGACTTCATCAATAGCAGAACCTTCAATGAGTTCCATACGGGAGCGCATTG
>JAJRSG010000244.1 GCA_024278915.1 Alphaproteobacteria bacterium | reverse complement strand
CACGCTCTGAAGCAACTATTAGAAATCATATAAAACATATTATGCAGAAAATGGAAGTGCATAACCAAGCAGCTCTGATGAAAAAACTACTTACCTTAGCTGTTTTATAAATTCATCCGTACCCTTATTACCCTTTACTGCTATAGCTATAGAGCACAGTTTCTCCTTCACTGCTACTTACCAAAATTAACTGATTCAGTTCATCATAGCCATGGTTAATAATTTCACCCTTGGAAGTTTCTGCTGAATCTAGTTTCCATTCAGGTCATATTGATACGTATTCTGCGTTGACTACAGAGACTGGCAGTAGGCTGTCGAAAAAACATGTTTACTAGTACATTATTCCCCTGATTATTAGCTACAAAATAAAGAGAACGCATAGGATGTGCTGAGGAACGAAGCGCATCAATAGCCGTCGATGCGCCTCCTGCGTCGGCACATCCTATAAAGTTGATAGCCATATAAAGCGGCTGATTTCGACAGCCTAGACTGGCAGGCTAATTAACACTAAAGTTTCGGAGTTGAAATATTAAAATAAGCCATTGATTAACAAATAAAATGTGCCCTAAAAGAGTATAATATAGGTTGACTTGAAATCGGTGCAATTCAGTCAGATTGTCTGTCAGGTTACGTTTGTAGTCCTTTGAGGTGACTCCACTGAGGCCCACTGCTCCACCTTTGCGTACCCGATGATAGGCTTCGGTTAGAAAGTCTACATCCATGCGGTGAGCCAGTGATGTAAACACCCTGGCTGGTTGTTGTTTCGCTTGCACTGCAATCTGACGGAGGTCTGTTGATATGAGTTGTGATTTCTGTGTATCTTTCATCTTGCTTTCCGTCAGAACGTTATGCCCGGTTTCTCCTTCCCTTCAGTGGGTCGTTCGGGTCTCACTTCCCCACCTTCTCAGCTTACCTCTCCCTTCGGTACTATGATCCACTAAGACCACCGTTTTGCCATCTCGGGCTGCTTCGCTTCCGCTCGCGCCCCAATACCTTACTAGATTTCTCTTAATTTTGTGTTCTTGTCAGGCTTAAAAAAAACGCTGCCTGTTTAGCTCGTTGTTCTGGTAAAAATCGACCTGAACTACGCCCAGCCTTTTTCTTAACCGATTGGCTGTAGGTTTCGGTATTTTTTTCGCAAGGAACTAACGGTTCTCGGCAACTGCTCCTGCGTTGCTCTACCTACCTGCATCCCTGCAGGCGTCTCAAGTTCCCAGACTCCCCCTATATGCACATGCCCCGCTCGCAGTCTCCGGTGGTATCGTTAACGCTTGCCTTAATGCGTTAAAGACTCTTGCCTTCCAGTAAATCCAAACTGTCGGCTTTCCCCGCTACCATCGCGGGTTATCGATGCTTTCCTTATCGACCACAAATATACAACTTTCGGAGATCAGTGACGCGGCCTACGCACTCACTACACCTGGCTTCATACACACCCTCTTGGATATGCACGCAGGTTCATTACTGGCAAGGATGGCCTTTCTTGTCAGGTGGGAATTGGACGATTTGCTATCCTCACCCACTGGGTAATACTAACTAATTTTACGGCCTTTCGGTAGGTTCCAAAGTTCTGGATTTAGCTTGACACGAGGATTTATTTTATATTTTTTCATTCATAATGAGTCCAAAGCCTAATGATCTTAATGACTTTCTCTTCTTCATAAACTTGATAGACTACTCTATGTTGAATATTAATCCTTCTTGAATAAGCTCCAAATAAATCACCAATTAATTTTTCATAAGGAGGGGGATTTTGATATGGATTTACCTTTACTATATCAAGAACTTTCTGAGCTTT
>JAJRSG010000243.1 GCA_024278915.1 Alphaproteobacteria bacterium | reverse complement strand
CATCGTTGAAAGTGCTAAAAAAATGGGGCGCAAAGTTACCGCCCATGCCCACGGTAAAACCGGTATAGACAGCGCCCTAGAGGCAGGTGTGAAATCTATAGAACACGGCACATATCTGGATCAAGAAACGGTACGATTATTTAAGAAACATCAAGCGGTACTGATCCCGACGGTATTGGCAGGCATGACAGTTGTTGATTGGGCAGAGAACAAAAATTGGCTTCCTCCGGCTTCCGCCGCCAAGGCTTTGAAAGTTGGGCCACAAATGAAAAACATGCTAACCATTGCTTACAAAAACGGCGTTACCATTGCTTTTGGTACAGACACTGGCGTTTCCAAGCATGGGGATAATGCCCGTGAATTTGGCTATATGGTCGAAGCAGGCATGAGCGAAATGGACGCCATTAAAGCAGCAACTGTCACGGCTTCACAACATTTGGAAATGGACGACAAGATCGGCACATTAGAGCAAGGCAAATTAGCAGACCTTATTGCCGTCGACGGCAACCCACTCGAAGACATTACCGAACTCTATGACGTCGATTTCGTCATGAAGGGCGGCAAGGTGTTTAAAGACGAGGACTAGGGAGAGCTAGGCTTTCTTCCTAGGTTTTGGCCGTAAAAATACTCGGTGAATAATAAGCCCAAGGCCCGACAAGCTAAAGAGTAGCGCGCAAAACGAAAGTAGTTTAAGCCACCACAAATTGATATTATCTCGCTCTTTATAGTCCATGATGTGGAGCATCCACATAAAGTCGAAAGCGCGCCAAAGGCGGGTACGCACATTAATAAGTTCGCCCGTATCAGGGGATATATATAAACGGGTTGCCGCACGGTCTTTGTAAACGACTTGCCATACAGGAACTTCTTTTCGGTAATCCTTCGGGGCAACATCAAATTTTTTCACCGTCGTGATCTCTCCCTTACCCATATAATAATGGGTGGCAGCCTCCCGAACTTGCTGTTCGCTTACCCCTTGCCAAACATTTCCGTCTTGGCCGTTCACTTGAATTTTACCAGCACTTCCTTCGATTTCCCAAACAGGAGAACCTAGGGCAGAACGTAAATGGGCATAGTTCACATCACTCCCTTTTGGATAAAGCGCCAAGGCTTCGTTGACTGGAATGATCTTTTCAATCTGCAAAGGCCATTGTTTTTCCAAAGCCATGTGATCCCCATGAACTTTATCAATACTAAAAAAGCTCATAAAAAAACCACTGGCAAACCAAAGAATAATTTGCGTCCCAATGATAAGTGCGCTCCATTTATGGACACGCGTTAACACCCGCCAAAACTTGTGCTTTGCTATCATATAATGCATTTCCCCTTTTCGTATTATGTTCAAAAGGGTATGAGGCCATATGTCAATCAATATCCTAGGCACAATATTATTCGCCGCCCTCATCACCGCTTGTATTTCCGGCATTTTCGGCATGGCAGGCGGTTTGATTTTCATGGGGGTACTGGCTAGCTTCCTAGGGGTCGCCGAAGCGATGGTCGTTCACGGGATCATCCAAAGCATCTCAAATTCTTACCGTTCATTTCTCCTCCGTGGCTCAATTCGGTGGGATATTATTTGGCGAATGGGCATCGGCGCCATCCCTGCCCTTGCTCTGCTTGCCTTTATTGCTTTTGTACCAACCAAAGGGGTTTTATTCCTATGCTTGGGTTTATTACCTTTACTGCTGTGGGTGCCTAAAAACTGGTTCTCATTTGATGCACAAAACCCACTTCATGCAGTATTTTGTGGATTTTGCATTACTGGATTAAACTTGGTCGCCGGTGTTGCTGGCCCTGCACTGGATATGTTTTTTGTCCGCACAGAAATGCCAAGAGAAGAAATCGTCGCCACCAAAGCCTTCTCGATGTTTATCTCTCACATGATGAAGATTTTCTATTTCGGAATTCCACTGGTTTCTGCCTATGGTTTAGGTGACTTACCGCCAATGTGGTTTTTTATGCTCGCCTTGCCTCTTACCATGATCGGTACATTTACCGGAACTCGCATCTTGAAGCGGATGAGTGACATCGGGTTTCGACAATATACAAAATGGTTGGTGAGTGCGATCGGCATGGTATATTTTCTGCGCGGCGTAGCCTTGCTTACTTAACCTGTCGATCAAACCATGTGAACAATCCAATCCCTAGAATTGTGATCCCCGTGCCAATTCCATCAATTAAACCAAATGGTTCGCCGAGCAAAGTTACCGCCAATACAATCGTTGAAAGCGGGCTAACCATACCAATCACGGCAACGGCTTGTGCCCCAATCCGTCCAAGAGCAATATTAATAAGGAAGGAAGGCAGCAAGGTTGATATCAAAGCTATACCCGCCCCGATCATCCATATTTCGCGCGGTTGGGTCAACAAATTGTCAATATTACCTGCATGAAGGCTTTGCACTACGAATTGGCACATAATGCCAAACCCTGCCGAAATCATGGCAACACAGGTAAATAAAGATGCGCCGAGTTTTTGAATTTGCCCGGTTGCTAATAACTGGAATAAAGCAAAAGAAATGGCGGCGCCTAAAACTAACATCGTTCCCAAAAATGCTTTTTCACCACTGGCAATAGAACCCTGTAAAAAGATCAAGGCAAGGCCAAGATAAGCCAAGCCCATAAAAATCATACTGCGAAGACGCAGGCGCTTCCCAAAGAATGAAGCTCCCAAGATCATGACAAAGGCAGGGTATGTAAAAAGGATCAGACGTTCGAGTTGTGCCGTAATAAATTGCAAACCGGAAAAATCAAATACAGCGGCCACATAATAACCGATTAAACCAATCGAGCCGCCAACCAGATAGTGCCGCGCGGTTAATGTCGTATCCGGGTTTTTACGGGAAAATTGCCGATATGCCCACATAGCAATCAGCAAATAGAGCGGCATGGCAATGCCCATGCGAATAACCAATAAAGTAATCGGTTCAAGGCTGGGACTACTTGCATAGGCGAGCTTGATAAAGACGCCCTTAAACGAGAAAAACATAGAGCCGGTAATGGCTAGCAACACCCCGATTAGACGGGAATTTTTCGTATGGGCTTCCTCAACCTCTATCGGCAGAGGACGATAACTCGGTCGTGCATACCTCATTTACGACGCCTTGATTTGAAAAAATTTTTTAATAACTGCCCACACTCATCAGCAAGGACACCGCTCTTCACCGTAGGTTTAGAGTGGCAAGCCGCCGTTTCAAAAAACCGGACACCATGTTCAACTGCGCCGCCCTTGGTGTCAGACGCGCCGTAGACAACCCGCCCGATACGCGCATGTGAGATTGCCCCTGCACACATAGTACAAGGTTCGAGTGTCACATAGAGGTCTAAACCCGTTAGTCGGTAGTTATCCAGCTTATAAGCGGCATCTCTCAGAGCCAATATTTCAGCGTGGGCTGTGGGATCACATATGCCAATCGGCGCATTTCCCGCACTTGCCACCACCTCGCCACGAACTGGGTCTACGATTAAAGCGCCCACAGGAACCTCTCCCCGTGCACTTGCCGCTTGCGCTTGGGCTATACATTGACGCATATAGTGCTCATCAGACTTCATATCTATGAACTCGACTATAATACAGGATAAATCAAGTGCCATCTCATGACAAAACTCCACCTGCAAAAGGTGACCGGATTGCAAAAGTTCTCGCCCGTGCGGGGGTTGCTTCTCGCCGTGAAGCCGAACGGATGATTGAAGCAGGGCGCGTGAGTGTAAATGGGACATTATTGACCACACCCGCCTTCCTCGTCACATCAAAAGATAACATTCAAGTGGATAACGCCCCCATTGCCAAAAGAGAACCCCCACGGTTATGGCGTTACCATAAACCAGACGGGCTGCTCACGACCCATAATGATCCGGGCGGACGACAAACCGTATTTGAAAATTTACCAGATGACCTCCCTCGTGTTATATCTGTCGGGCGCCTTGATTTGACCTCCGAAGGATTGCTTTTACTCACCAATGACGGGGAATTAGCACGGGTATTAGAACTCCCCTCAACGGCATGGGCACGGCGTTACCGGGCACGAGTATATGGAAGACCAACCCAAGAACGACTCGACGGCTTGATGAAAGGCGTCTTGATTGACGGGGTACGTACCGGCCCAATTGAAGCGACTCTCGACAAACAACAAGGCGGCAATGCCTGGGTAACAATCACAATCCGTGAAGGTAAAAACCGAGAAATTCGCCGCGCCTTTGAAACATTAGATATGCGGGTCAACCGCTTGATCCGTTTGTCATATGGCCCATTCCAACTCGGCGACTTGCTAAAAGGCGGCGTAGAAGAAGTTCCCAACCGAATTTTAAAAGACCAAGTTGGGCATCTTGTTGATATTCCTGAAACGCGGCACAAAGGAACATTAAAAGTATTTGGCAAAGGCGGGAAAAAAATTCAACCAAAAGCAAAATTCAAACCCGGCCGAGCAAAAGCAAGTAATGCAAAAGGGTTTCGCCCCAATAAAGCCAAGCCTGCCCCACGACCCAATAGAGGAAAGACAAGATAATGCGCATCGTTGGCGGAAAATTTAAAGGACGAAGAATAGCCTGCCCGACAGGGAAATTGACCCGTCCAACTTCTGATCAGGCACGGGAAAGTATTTTCAATATTCTCTCCCATGCAGATTACGCCCTGCCATTGGATGAAAACGCACTTATCATCGATTTATTCGCAGGTTCGGGTGCGCTTGGTCTCGAAGCTCTTTCTCGCGGGGCCGGTTTCTGTCTATTCGTCGAAACCGAACCAAAAGCCCGTGCTGCCATCCGTGAAAATATTGACACCATGAGCCTTGGTGGCATGACCCGCCTGCACCGCCGCGATGCGACAAAACTTCGGATTGCGGCCAGCAATCTACGGGGGCCCTTTACCCATATTTTCCTTGATCCCCCATATCATAAATCCCTCATGCGTCCCGTCCTTAGAAAACTTGGCGAGCAAGGCCTGATAGCGGAAGGTGCCGTTATTATCTTTGAAATGGGCAAAGACGAAGAACCCAACCTACGCGGCTACGAAGTCTATGATGAACGCATCTGGGGCGCCGCCAAAGTGATGTTTATGGGAATTGAGGCGACGAAGAAACTCTAGTCCTGAAGGCGAACTCTTGACTATTTTTCAATCTTTATGTAGGGGTTTCGTGCAAATTCGATAAATTTTGCACCACTCCAACGCCTCTGGAAATTGGCCTACCAGAGGGTTATCAAGCGGCCTTTTTTATGTACATATGTGAAAACTGCCTGGCACAAGTTGATGCAAGGCAAGCTAGTTATTCAAAAACAATTGAAACTCGCAAAAAAATATACCCTGAAAGATATCGTATTAACCCCAAAACAAAAAATAAAACCATCATCGATAATGGGGGTTCAGGTTTTGAAATTGTGAGAGAAATAAGCGTATGCGAAAAGTGCATTACTGCTTAGCAAGCGGCGTAATCGCTAAAAGTCACAAGCCCTTCTTAAAGAAGGGCTTGTGCCAAAATCAATAAATACTCGCACCGCTAACAACATGATGAGTACCGCCGACAATTAACGGGTCGGGGCCGGTGACCACTTCCGGGTTTTTATCCGGATACGGCAAAGTCGAGAGAACGTGTTGCATACAAGCAAGACGAGCGCGTTTTTTGTCATTGGACTTAATGATTGTCCACGGGCTATCAGCCGTGTCTGTATAAAAGAACATGGCTTCTTTGGCGTCTGTATAATCACTCCACTTGTTTAAACTTGCCTTATCAATCGGTGATAATTTCCATTGTTTTAGTGGATCAAATTCGCGGGACTTAAAGCGCTTAAGCTGTTCGTCCTGCGTAACAGAAAACCAGAATTTATAAATGCGAATCCCCGAACGTACTAACATCCGTTCAAGCTCAGGTGTTTGGCGCATAAATTCGAGATATTCTTTGGGCTCGCAAAAGTTCATCACGCGTTCAACCCCTGCACGGTTATACCAAGAACGGTCAAAAAATACCATTTCGCCAGCACTCGGCAGGTTTTTAATATAGCGTTGAAAATACCATTGAGAGCGTTCTTCATCGGTTGGTTTTGCCAACGCGACAACGCGGGCAAGACGCGGGTTAAGGTGCTCCATAAACCGTTTAATGGTACCCCCTTTACCAGCCGCATCGCGGCCTTCAAAGATAAGAACTATTTTTTGTCCCGTATCCTCGACCCACTTTTGCACTTTTAAAAGCTCGACCTGAAGTTCGGCCTTACGCTTTTCATATTCTTTTTTCTTTATTTTTTTCAAATAAGGATATTGCCCATTTTCAAAAGCTTCCCGAAAATCATCGGGCGCCTGATCACCGATTACTTGAGTGTGCAAGGTTTCCCCGACAGGATCGCTTTCCTCTTTCGCCGATGTCGTTTTTGCAGCGGGCTTCATTGTATGTTTTTTTACATCTGAAACTTTATCCATTACGCCTCTCCCATTAAATTAATTGTCTATTCTACAAAGTATATCACAACGAGGATTTGACTTAGAGCAAGAAAATAAACTTACAACACACTAATGTCGTTTAAACGAAAAGTTTTTCCACCAGCTCGGTTTTCCAGTCTCGTCAAGAGCAACGCCGACAGCCGCCGGTTTCATATGGCTTAATACCCACCTTGGCCACACTTTGTTACCGCCTGACCCACAGGAGGCACCTAGATTTTTTGGCCCATATATTTTCACCAAGGTCGGAGCTTCCGGATTATCTGCATAGACAATTCCGCAATAATCATAGTTATGATGATCGTGCAAGATTTGATCCAGAGACTTGATTTTTGTAGGCAGATCCTGCGCACTAATTGGCTCTTGAGGTACATCCATACCAACTTCATAGAGATACCACGGCGTATCAGAAGCGTTTACCTGTTCCCAGAGCGCATCCAATTGCGCCCATGACAACATATTTTCAAATCGCCCAGACAGGCTTTGCTCGAATGTTTTCATCACCGTCTCCCGAATAGCTTTTCAATATCCGCGAGTTTTAACTCCACATAGGTTGGTCGACCATGATTACATTGGCCGCTGTGTGGGGTTGCTTCCATTTGCCTGAGCAGCGCATTCATCTCTGTTGCATTTAACCGCCGCCCTGACCGCACACTACCATGGCACGCCATGGTGCCGCACACATGTTCAAACCGTTCAGCCAAAGACAGGGTTTGATCATAATCTCGCAAATCATCTGCCAAATCACGGAGCAGGCCTTGTACATCCATTTCCCCCAAAATAGCGGGGGTCTCGCGGACAGCAACAGCTCCCACACCAAATTCTTCAATGATCAAGCCCATCTCGGCAAGTTCATCTCTTCGCGACAAAACCAAAGCCGCATCCCCTTCCCCAAGGTCGATGATTTCAGGGATTAATAAAGCTTGCCGCTCCACCCCTTTTCCCGCCATATTTTCTTTCATCCGCTCATATACCAGACGCTCATGGGCGGCGTGTTGGTCAACGATAATCATCCCGTCTTCGGTTTGCGCGACAATATAGGTTTCGTGAACTTGCGCCCGTGCCGCGCCCAAGGGATAGGTGGAATAATCGGCTGGGGGCGTTATATTCTCCCTCGTGTAATCAGGCGAGTTTTGGAACCCCTCCGGCGCTTCTTCAACCCGTGCAGAAAACCCGTCAATAAGGGGTTGCATGGCTGGGTCATGATGATGCGGTGCTTGGTAGCTCCCGTATGCGCTGTTTCGGTAAGGAACAGCGCCTCCCCCAACTTGCGCTTTTCCAAGTGCGAAGGCACTGGTCGTTGTACTGGCCCGATGACCTGCCCCCGCAAGCGCATGACGTAAGGCACTCACAATTAACCCGCGCACAAGAGCTGGATCACGAAACCGCACTTCCGTCTTTGCCGGATGCACATTGACGTCAACATAATGAGGGTCAAGCTGCACATAAAGAGCAACAACCGGATGCCTGCCCCGCGCCAAGAAATCCTGATAGGCACCACGCACAGCACCATATAGCAATTTATCTTTTACGGGGCGGTCATTAATGAACAAATATTGATGGGTCGAGGAGCCACGGGAAAATGTCGGCAAACCTGCATAGCCTGTCAATTTTATCCCTTCCCGTTCGGAAGAAATTTCCAACGCATTATCCCGAAAATCACGACCCAAGATATCGGACAAGCGTTTTAAACGGTCGCTATTTTCACTTGTCTCTAGGTCTAGGCCGACTTCGGGTGTCAGGTTAAGGGTAGCGCGCTGACCGTTATGCAGGCTAAATCCTACATCGGCCCGTGCCATAGCCAAGCGCTTCACCATGTCAGACACCGCAAGGCTTTCCGAACGTTCGGTTTTTAGAAACTTAAGGCGTGCTGGCGTCGCGTAAAACAAGTCCCTGACTTCAACCCGTGTTCCTGAAACACCTAAACGCGGCGCGGGTTTAATTCCCGTAATTTCGCCGCCCTCTACGGTCAATTGCCACGCATCTTCGCTATCTTTGGTCTGGGTGGTAATGGTGAGACGGGCAACCGAGCCAATGGACGGTAAGGCTTCGCCGCGAAACCCCATGGTTGAAATATTTAACAAATCCCATTCCCCGCCGGAGTCAGGGCTAAGTTTTGAGGTCGCATGACGTTGGATGCAAAGCTCCAATTCAGCCTTGTTCATGCCTTTCCCGTTATCAGAAACGATCATGGCGCGACGCCCGCCTTCCTCAAAACGAATATCAATTTGGGTTGCCCCCGCATCAAGTGCATTTTCAGCCAATTCTTTGATGACACTAGCAGGGCGTTCAACAACTTCACCCGCCGCAATGCGGTTGATCGTATGCTGGGGCAAGAGCCGAATCGACATAGAAGTTTGAGACATGAAAAAACCCTAGCGCGAAACCGCGCTAGGGTCGATATGAATGTTACTGCCTATATACAGTTATTTTGTAGCTTCAGCAGCCTTTCGCTCATCCGCACGGTCTTTTGCTGTTTCCAAATGATCATTGATATCTTTCGTATCGCTCAATACTTTTGTATAAGTATCCGTATTGCTGGCGGCATTTTTCAAGTTTTTGCGCAATGTTCTAATGGTTGTCAAACTTTGCTTATATGCACCTTTATCTGCATAACCAAATGCGACAGCAAGTTTCATTTGCTCTTGCGCATAATCTAGGTTTTCCAGTACCTCCGTTTTCTTTTCCTCCGTCATCTCGCCCTTTTCAAGTTCAAGAGCTTGGGCGGCTTCGAGGGCCACCACCATTCGAACAATCGGTAATGGCATTACTTCATCCGTAATCACACGGGTCAAGATAGCCGTATCCAGAATTGTTTTCGCACCATCAAAATCATCGTCATTAATTAGGGGCAAAGCGAAACGGATAGCGTTGACATAGCCAACCAATGGTAAGTTGGTGGTGCGAACATCCAATTCACTCGCCATGTCGCTTAGGATAAGGCGAGCGTCCTGTACTCGCCCACGGCGCAAATATCCCAAAGCAATCCGACGGGCCGCTATCACTGTATCGGCATCATGATACGAATCTGTCGTGATGTATTCTTTGTTCAATGGTATAAATTGCAAATCAGGGTTCAAGCTAATCACGGCATCTAATTGCCCGAGTGCTTTGGTCAGCTTATCATTTGCCAGTGTTTTATCCTTATCCAAAATCGCCTGTTGAGCCTGATTAATATTGTCAAAAGCTTCGGTAATTTGCGTTGCTAACAAACGTTCTTTGTCAGTCAATTCTTTGACATCTGTTTTCAGCGTGTCCAGCGTATTTTGGTCAATTTTGCTTTGTGTTGTAATTTTTTCACTGCCTGCCGTCTGTGCAAATGACAGTGTTGGGGCGAGTGTCGTGAATGAGAGCGCTCCTAATAGCGCCGTTGTAAGTAAGTGTTTTTTCATTTTGGTATCCTTCCGGGTTAAGTCTTTTGTGACAACGTGTGTTGCCGCCCAGATTTGTGCGTAAAATATCGCTATTCAAGACATGGAAAAAATTAAGTTTTTTTTAGGTTTTTAAATCTTGAAAGCTAAAAATACCGCTCTTAAATGGCAGTGTGTTTGCGCAAAAAACCAAAAGACATAGACCTAGCCGCAGGCAAAAATAAAGCCCGCAAAAGCGGGCTTTTGAAATTCTATTTTTTAAGTAGAGAAAGCTTACAAGCCGGGTAATTTTGCCCGTGATGGTCGGCGGGTAATTTGAACAGGCTCTCCACCCGTAGCAGAGTTAATGGCTTTCATGCGGCGCGCTTCTGTATCGGGATCAAGTGGTTCGCCGTCAGGGCCAACGGCTTTACCGTTGTTCCAGAAAATTACACGATCTGCAAACCCTCTATTTTTACGTTCGATGGAGTTTTGTCCGTCGATAATTACTCGTACGGCAGGATCGGCACGACCACCACCAGCTTTGGCAATCAGAACAGACTCGCCTTGGGAAGGTTTCGCAGGATCAATTTCGCCCAAAAGCGCTTTACGTGCAGCCACTGTTGCGTATTTTTCTTCTACGTTCAATTCACCTGTTTTTGGTGGACGCAAATTATACTCAGGTGGGACGACCAAAGGCGGTTTCGTCAGAATATTAAACTCGTTCGGTGTGGTTTTTGTCATCCCCAGAGCTTTGCCAGCAGATGAACACCCACTAGCTACCAAAGCCGAAACAGCCACGAGGCCACATAAAATATTGCGCGTTGTCATTCAAGACTCCTGTAGTTTTACGCTGTGTAACGGTTTTTACCGCCTAAGCCAAGTTAACTTATGGTGATTTTGCAGTATTTTTTTTGGCATTTTTATCGGCTTTGTCTTGTAAAAACATAGCCAAAAGCAAACCAATCACGCCACAAGTAATGGCGCTATCAGCCACATTAAACGCCCATATAAAGCCAATATCCTTAAAGCTAAGAAAATCCGTTACGGCTCCATAACGAGCGCGGTCAATCGCATTCCCAATGGCGCCGCCAATAATCAGTGACAAGGCCAACGAGATCAGCTTTCCCTTTTCCTTGTTTAACCAAGTAAGGAGAAAGCCACACATGGCAACCGCAAATAAGGTCAATACGGTACGGGTTATAGTTGACGAACTTGAGAACATACCAAAGCTCACTCCTTGATTGCATACCAATTCCAAATCAAAAATCGGGCTAAGTTCAATTTTCAAGCCCGGGTGCGGGTTAATCTCGCAAATATTGGGCGGCATAGAAAACTGCTTAATGGCCCATGCTTTTGAAAGTTGATCAAAAACAACCACTGCCGCAGGTAGTGCCGCGCCCCATATCCAGAGGTTTTTGCGAAGTTTAGGCATTATCTTTCCACCTTATCCATGGGTTTCGTCCCACTGTTTGGTAGCGGCTTGGTCACGCGGGGTAATGCTCTCGCCTTTAGTCGCTTTGAAATATTTCCAAGAGCGTTCGCATTTTACGAACTCGGCATTTTCCGTCAGGGCTTTGATCGCAATTTCATCCGTAGTCGTGGACAAATCGCATTCACTGACAATCAAATAATCCGCCAAGGTATCTGTTGGATTTTCATTGTCGTCATAGACATCTTTGCGGGTGATCCCCAAAGCGGTTAGCGACGCAATCAGGGCTTTATCAGCGGGCGCGGTTACACTGGCTTCCAAACTGGAGCGGATGGTTTTCTCGGCCCGTAGCGGTTCGATTTTAGCGCTTACCGTATCCCGAAGCCCCTGCACGTTTTTGATTTTTTCATGTAGAGCATCATCTCTCCATGTATCAGGCGTATCAGGGAAAACTTCCAAATGCACTGAATCTTTGATGTCGCCCCCGTGGTGGCGAGTTTGCCAAACTTCTTCCATGGTAAAGCACAAGATCGGCGCTAGCCAAAGGGTGAGGCGATTAAATAAAGCATCCATCACCGTCCGGCACGCACGGCGTCTTGTGGAGCCAAGCGGGTCACAATAAAGCGCGTCTTTGCGAATATCGAAATAAAATGCAGACAGATCATTCGTGCAAAAATTGAACAACTGGGTAAATACTTTTTTGAAATCGTGCTCGGCATAGGATTTTCGCACCTGATCATCAAGCTCGGACAATCTGTGGAGCACCCATTTTTCAAGCGCTGGCATATCGGCATAATCCACCGCGTCTGCGGCTGAGTAGCTATCCAATGCACCGATCATATAACGCAAAGTATTTCGAAGTTTACGGTAAGCATCTGCGGAAGTTTTGATGATTTCGTCACCAATCCGCAAATCTTCGGTAAAGTCAGAACTGGCGACCCATAGGCGCAAAATTTCTGCCCCGAATTG
>JAJRSG010000242.1 GCA_024278915.1 Alphaproteobacteria bacterium | reverse complement strand
TTGCGGATATTGGTTCCTGAAATCTTGCTGACGGAATGGCTGGAAGCCAACCCAATCAAGCAAACACCCCTCTATGCCCCCTCAGCGCCCCAGAATCGCCTGTAGAGCGCCTTGGTGTCGGTTTTAACAGAAAGAGGCGGCGAAGCCACACAAGGGGCTTGTAGGGGCTCTGAAAGTCAGCTTCCCGCGCCCCTTCTTCTTAGCAATTAGAGCGCTCCAGATTTCCCTAATGTTGGCTCTCTTGGCACAGACCTTTCAGAGCGCGTATATGCGCGGTCCCAATCGGAACAAATTCCTCATATGCCTTGGAGGAGTTGAGGGCGTTTCCTCAACCCCTTCTACTATTTATCCACAGCTTTGCTGTGTGTTCTTGTGTTCTAATATGGTGTTCCCCCGTCTTTATCCCTCTTATATCAGTTACTTACCCTTCCAAAAGGGGACAGATTCAGCAAAAAATAGGATTAAAGGGGACAGATTCAGCGTTAAAGGGGACAGATTCAGCAAAATGATCCATCGATTAAAGGGGACAGATTCAGCAAGGGCACCCCATTAAGGTAGACGTAGAGCGGTTAAATATTTGCCTTTTTGTCCCCATCATTATGGTTTATAGTATTTTTCATGAACCACGAAGCCAGAACCAAACAGGGATTATTTTCAGAACAAGAACTAGAGGGCATACAATCCTCTGGCTCCGCATGGGTCGTTTCTGATGACGACCCCGCAACCGTTCCCGTCCCGCTTCAAACCGTCATTATGAAAGTTGACGGACCCTATACAGAGCGTGACCGTAAGCTATGGGTGTTCCTACTGCATACCGTATTTGACAAGCTCGGTGACGAACCCATTCATTCCGTGCCTATCAGAGACATAAATTCAGTATTCAGAGAACTGGGCGGAGATCACGGCACGGCATGGCTATGGGAAAGTGCAAAACGCCTTTCAAAAACCATCATCGAATTTGAAACAACAATGGGCGATGAACGCTTCCTCGGTGTAGCCGCCCTGTTTGGCGCAAACGTGCCAGCCAAGGCAAAACGGGGAAGCGAGCTACATTTCTTTTTCCCGCCAAACCTGATCCCTATCATAAAGCAGCCTATGCGATTTGCCCGCCTGCGAGTGCATTTCATGCTTAAACTGTCGGGAAAATACGCCGTTACACTCTATGAAATCCTAGAGGGCTTTGCCAACCGCAGAGACGGGCAATGCCGCGTCACCCTTGATGAACTGCGTATCTGGCTCAAAGTGCCAGAGGATTCCTATCCTGACTGGAAAGACTTTAAGAAGCGTGTCCTTGATCCTGCTGTAAACCAGATCAATGATGATCCGCTCGGCGCGGGGTTCTCGGTCGAGTATACCCCCATTCGCAAGGGGAGGTTTTATAATGAGATCGTTTTTCAACTCACAAAAACCCCAAAGCGAATTCAGACTGATCAGCTCATCAAGAAAAGTGCCGGCAACGCTCGCATTATCAAAGCCGCCAAGGATAAAGGCCGGCCGGCTCTGCTCGATGTAGACGTAAACCTCGCCGCGCAAGAAACCCGCTATTATCTGGACATGGACGAAGTGCAAAAGCAGTTCTGGGCACATTGGGAAAGCACAGGAAAACCAGACTTCAAGAAGGGTGTAGCGCGGGCATTTATGGGCTTCACAAAAAAGAAATACGGGCAGGTGAAACATGGAAGAAGATGATGGAGCTGCTTTTCTATGCTACTACAAGAAGCAGATAAATCTAACTATCATCTAATAAACCAGTGCGCTAATAGCATCTGGAAACGCTTTTTAAGAAAGACAGTTTGATGTGGAATTGGGATCAAGGGCGCATGAGGTATTTTCAGTACGATGTACTGAGAGAGGTTTCTCGCTTTGTCACGACACATCCCTGGACTAGAGGTGATTCCGCCCTAATCCGTCGCGAAACAGGTTTGCCGTTTGCCGCACCAGAGACCCATACGCCGTGGCGAAACTACTCCCGTATTTTCAAGCTGTGCCTGTTGGTCAGCGAAAATGATGGCGTAGCTATTCCAACACCCATAGCACAAATCCTAACACAAACAGGGGCTGTTACCTGCGATGAATATCTCCACTTCTTGGTTGAAGCCACTACAGACCCGTCGCCAGCACTGACTGGCTGGAAAGCGGTCTCCGAAGGCCAGCCCGTTAGGCATCCACTGTGCTTTGCGCTTAAATACCTTCTGGCAAAGGTTGCCGGTCTAAACGAGCCAATCACACCAATTTACGAGGTGATCGGTGCATATATCGACAGCAGATTTTTAGGTGTAGAGGATGACACCGCATTTTTAAACCTCATGCCAAAACGCGCTACGTATGAACAGATCGGAAGAAATGCAGATCCGCGGCAAGCTCGTGAAAGCATAAAATTCATTTCCCAGATCTCGTATTTACACAGTGACGGCAGCAACATAATTACGTCTCTTAGCCAAGAAGATGCAATGAACATCTTTAAGGATATTCAACCGATAGCAGGGCCACGTAAGGCAGATGGAAATCTCGAGATTCAACGGCTCGCCGCCCTGTTCAAGGATGGTAGCGAGCATGACTTCTTTGATTACAAAAACACCATAATATCAGACGTTATTGAGAGCGGCTTTTCCGAGGGTGGCAAGGTCAAGAAGACTCATATTGTGATTGAACGAAATTCGAAGTTGCGTGACCTTTTCTTTAATCGCACACCAACCACAATCTGCGATGCTTGCAGTATAGACACTCATAAAAAGTATCCTTGGGTAGAACGCGTTCTCGATCTTCATCACATTTTACCACTTTCGTCTGGAACACGAGTAGATTCGAGGACAGGTACGATGCTGGACGACCTGATGCCAGTCTGCCCAACTTGCCATAGAGCAATACATCGTTTCTACGATGGGTACCTCAAAACCGAGACCAGAAAGGACTTCCTTAACGAAAAGGAAGCCCGCGACATCTATGTCCAAGCCAAGGAAACAATAACTAAAGGAGTTTGCTATGCTTGATAATGATGTAAAAAAACCTGCCACGTCTGTATCACTTCGGAAGCAAAATGAAATTTTTTCCTTTGCGGAAAGGGAGAGAGTAGAACTGAGCGACGCTCTTTCCCACTTTGGGAAAACCCTTGATAATTTGGTCTATGAACACTCATATAAGCAAGTATGGTCGGGAGGTCTTCCACGCTCCCTTGAGGATTTTAGAGGCTCTCAACACCACATACCAATGGTCAGCTTCTTTACAGGGTGCGGCGGTATTGATCTCGGTTTCGAAGCTGCGGGCTTCAAGCACGTGGCTGCGTTTGAATTCAATGAATTGTTCTGCAAAACACTCAGAAAGAACCGTCCTAATTGGAAGGTTTTTGGCCCCCCCACCAGTTCCGGCGACGTGTCTAATGTCTCGGAAATTATTGCGGAACTTGAGCCTATCATTCCCATTAATTTCGAAGGGGTTTTCGCAGGTGGCCCACCGTGTCAGCCATTCTCTATCGCTTCCAACCAAAGATTTTCTAAGGCAGATAACAATTTCAAACGTGTTGGATTCGATCATGAAAAGAACGGGAACCTTCTGCTCGATTACGCGACTGTCATCAAGCATTTTCGGCCTGCGTGTTTTCTAATTGAGAATGTTCCTGGCTTGCGCGATCTAGATGGTGGGGAACAACTTTCTGCGGTTATCAGAGATTTAGAGAAAGCTGGATATGAGGTGGAAACACCTACTGTTCTCAATGCAGCTAACTATAGCGTCCCTCAATTCAGAGAGCGACTTTTCGTGATTGGCACACGTACCAATCGATCCATTGTTTTTCCCACGCCAAATGAAATGCAATATGGAGCAGGCTCTGTTCTTCGCCAAAAGCAGGGCAGAGCATCAAATACAGAAACACGATCTCACAAGCTCAGCTCTGTTCTAAGATATGTGCGCTTGAACTACGGTCAGCGTGACCAGCTCGGAAGAGTAGACCGTTTGGCGCCTTCGCGCCCATCCAAAACAGTTATAGCTGGTGGTACGAATGGCGGTGGCCGGTCACATTTACATCCAGAAATACCAAGAACTTTAAGTGTCCGAGAATGCGCACGGCTACAAACATTCCCAGATGATTACACATTCGTTGGACCAACAGCTCGACAATTTACACAGGTAGGAAATGCAGTTCCCCCAGTGCTAGCAGCACAGCTTGGATTATCTCTTGCTCGCTCCATTTTTGGAGTGAAATAGAACCAAACCTTCACATACCCACGAGACGTGTCCAAAAACCCTTGCGCGGCGGCTCAGGGGCTTTCTCGCGTTGATCTGCGATCTGCGCAGTTAACTGGCGGCGCTCCGCGCTTTCCGCATCAAGTCTTGTGCGCAAATCTTCTATGGTTGCCTGTGCATCATTAAACCGTTGCTCCATCGCTTCAAGTTTAACCTGTAACACATTGTCCTTAACAGGTATTTCACCATCTAACATTGATGTATTACTGTTAGTTCCATCCATTACAGGGTCAAAGGCACGAAAAAGTTCTGATTTTTCAATAATCCACCCTCTTGGCTTGCGAGGTTTAGCACTCAGTTTGCCACTTTTTATAGCCCTTGTTATTGTCGGAACAGATTTCCCTACAAGCTTTGCACCTTCCCCCGCTGTCACGGTTGTTAGTGTTTCATTCGTCATTTTACGCCTTTCATCAAGTAACATTTATATATTACATGATACTAACATGGTATGACAGGATAGCATAGTAACCTATTTATATGACCTCCAGCCTGTCATCACCTTTAAGGAGAGGGCCAAAATGGCCATCTTTGGACACAATTACCAAAACAGATGGCCTTTACGTCCAAACAGGGTGGCCTTTGCGTCCAACCGAGGTGGCATCTACGTCCAAAGCCAAGTAACTCATTGATAATGCACGTATATTATTTATTCCGCAGAAAAGGCTCTTAAAACATCTTAAAATCCTGTAAAAACAGACACTTGCACCTCGATTTATCGAGCTGCGTAGCGTGTGGTAAAAAAATGAGGTCAAACTGACCGAAATACACCCTATGCGATCTTTCCAGTTGCGGATATTGGTTCCTGAAATCTTGCTGACGGAATGGCTGGAAGCCAACCCAATCAAGCAAACACCCCTCTATGCCCCCTCAGCGCCCCAGAATCGCCTGTAGAGCGCCTTGGTGTCGGTTTTAACAGAAAGAGGCGGC
>JAJRSG010000241.1 GCA_024278915.1 Alphaproteobacteria bacterium | reverse complement strand
TCTGACTTCTTCGGGGGTAAGTAATGCTTTTCGCCATTGGTGACTTGCAAACATTTTAGCTTGGTCTGCGTAATGGGGGGAGGATGTATCAAGAGTTGCGCTCCCGAATTGGTGGATCACATCTGCCGATACATGTCCCGTTTTGTCCCATTCAACAAGGCCAATCCAAGTATCTCCTGCATTTGCATGAAGAGTGCCATCATCCCTGACTTCGGCAGGGTAAATGGCACGAAGTGTGTCAGGACCACCATCCACAGCGACATTGATATCTCCCCGAACCAAGCGGTTTAGCTCGCCCCAAGTTGGATCAATTCGGCCATAATGGGTAATGAGATAATCAACAGCATCGCGAAAGGCAGTTTCTGGATTCGGGGCAGGAATATGGGTAAATTCAGCGGTCAGGGCTTTGAGTACTGTTAATTCCCCAAGGGCGGCATGCCTGTTTTCTGTGGATAGTTCAAGGTCCCAATTGCGTAAGTGCTCTGCGGCTTTTTGGTATTTTTTTTCCTCGCTCCAATCAATAGACAACACTTCTGCAATAAGTTTTGCCGCTTCGGATTTAGAGGAATAGGCATGATCAAATTTAATGTTAAGTAAGCCGTCTTTGCTGATTTTTGTGACGCCGTCCGTTAATTCCATCATGCGTAAGGAACGGTTGGTTTGGTTGGTCTGCAACCCCATGGTTGATGGAAAGTCTGCGGCTGTGAGATTATCATCCCCATCGGTTGCGCTATATGGTGTATTGTTGGAATTATACACTAAACCTGATTTGGGATTCACAAGTTTGGGAACAGCTGAATAGGGAAGATAATTTTGCCAGATCAGGTCCGAACGGTCACCCGGCAGGTACTTGCTCCAATCCCATCCCTCTACCCTGTCTGGGTATTGCCCATTATGGATAAACGCAACATTGCCGTCTTTGTCCCCGTAAATATAATTGATACTCGGCAATGCATTGAGTGACATGGCGTCCATGAATTCTGTAAAATTATCAGACTTGTTTAACTGGTAGTATTGTTCAAGTTGGCGGATTTCTCCCATACCCGCATAGCGAATGGCATATGTGCCGTGTTTACTTTCAATGACGGGGCCATGTTGTGAACGATAGACTTTGCGTTTGACGGTAAGGGCGAATGGCCCAAAGAGTTTCACCTTAATGGGAACGATTTTTGTTTCAAACTTTTCCCAATTTCCATCCAACATATATTCATTTTTTTTGCCATTGCGATTGAGAACATAAACATCTGACAAATCTTGGGCACTGACTGTATTTGCCCATCCCAAATTTGGGTTAAACCCGTGTAAAATTAAGGGGGCGCCGGGGAAAGAACCGCCACTCATATTCAAACCTTCTTCAGAGACAATATGTGCTTCATACCATGCTACTGGGCCAGTCATGGGTTGGTGGGAATTGATCAATAGCCTTGTTTTATTGTCGGTTGAACGGGCGGGACTGACGGCAATGCCATTTGACCCACGTTCGGACATCCCTTTGGGGCCGACATGCCAAGCTTGCCGATTTGCGGAAGTATCCATGGCAAGTTCTTGTTTTCTTTCATCGCCAAAGAGTTCCAATACAACGCCGTCTAAGCCATAGAAAAACGGTGTTTTGAACATAAACCCTGCAACAATATCTTGCGGCGTAAATGGGGCTAGTCCTTGCCATGTGCTATTTGGGTTTTGGGCGGCGTATAAATTCAACCCATCGGCATAACTTTGAGCAATTTCTTTGATGTTGTCAGGAATGTCGTCATCATACCGTTCATCAATGGTTTCCCAAATTTCAAAGAGGGAGACGATATAATCCGTAGGTGCCGCGTCTTTGCCGTGATAGCGAGCGAGAACGCCACGGGTGGCAGCTACAGAAAGCTGTATGGTATCATAATCGTCTTCTGCGTGGGCATAGGCAAAGCCAAAGACTGCATCGGCATCAGACTTGCCGTAAATGTGGGGGATGCCCCAATTGTCTCGAATGATTTCTACATCATATTTTTCGGAAGCTTGTGATAATTCTTTTGCACTTGGGTTGGCGGGAAGAGGGTCCCACGTCCAAACCGCTGCTAGTCCTAGGAGCGCGGCGGAACCGACCATTAAAAGTTTTTTGATTTTCATCTACTTGCCCCCGAGTGTTTTTTATTATTTTTATAATATAGATGCTTGCGTGCAAGTATAGCCCCAACTCTCGAGAGGCGGCAGATCTGTTACCGAGTTGTCGTCAAGACGGATGTGTAAAGTTCTTGTGCTTCTCTAGCTGGCCCCCGGCGCGTGCCAATTGCAATAATTTTAATATGCTCCAATGTTTCTCCACGCATAAAAATCAATTCGTCTTGTGGCAGAACAATAAAATGTGGTTTTTCAATTTTTCTGGTCATACCAAAGCGCATCAGACGAATACGCCCCTTTTTGATGGTCGTTGTGGATATTGTTCTGGATTTAAAAAAACGGGCCCGCCATAGCCAGATATCAAGGCGCAGTCCTTCGCTTTCGTCTGGGGAGGGCGGCGTGGTCTTCTCTCTCAAATGGTTATTTTTTCTTTGGAGACAAGTTTAAGCTCGCTAAAGCAGCGAAGGGGGAATCTTCAGGGTTCATAGGTTTTTGCCGAGGTGCTTCAGGCCTTTTCCCTTTGGGTTTTGCTTTTGGTTTTCTGAACTTACCTTTGTCATTAGCAAATTTCCGGTTTTGATGATTGGCATCTTTAGGTGATTGTTTGAACTTCCGTTTGGGGAAATCATATTGCCAGTAATCAATGGTTTTAGGGTAAGGAATGGTTCCGTCTTCGGCAGTTTCCGGTTTTTGACGGTATGTGTTTAAGGATGTTTCCCAAGGTGATTTCTTGGTGGCTTTGGCTTCCGTTGGTGCCGTTGTCTTTGCAGTGCTTTGGGCATCGATCATTTGGATGAATTTATCAAGCGCTGCTTTTTCGGCTTCAAACTCGTTTTCATCAAGTTCTTTTGTAATTTTTTTATAGCCAAGCGCTGTGAGTACACCTTCAAAATCATCATGCCCACAGCCAAGCAGGGCCATCATTTCTTGGGCAATCCGAAATTGCTTATTATCACTTGCATTGGTTGCTTGCATGAGCATTTGCGCCAGACGAGCCAAAATGTCGACGCGAATAATGCGAGGGCCAACCCGTGTATAGCCGGCTTTGTTTAAAGTCGCTTCAGAATATATCGAATCGTCGGGGGTGCTGGACATGCCATTGGCAGGCAGAAACGGATTGCTGGCACCGCCCCCATCCTGATCCCATGCAAATGCAAAAATCAAACTGAGAAGGCGTGCAGCGGCTGGTTTCAACATGTCCCGTAAAAAAACATGATGAAAACCGATTTGTACGCTCATATTGCGTAAATATCCACGGGCTTCTTTGTCTGTATCTTTAATTAATTGCAAATGCTTCAGGCGGACAATTAAACCATGGTTTTCATAAAGAACATGGGCAAGTGCACGAGCTCCCTGAAAGGAGTTCTCGTCTTCGGTGAATGTTTTGAGGGCTAGTAGGCTTTCGAATTTTTGGGTGATTTCAGTGCGAATAAAATCACGTAAACGGCCTAATGCCTGTTCTTGTAAAACAGGGCTTCCTAAGGCACCGCCAAGAATTTCAATGTCCGGCGCAAGCAAGGTTGTTCCTTTTACCAATTTGGCAATGGGATCTGTATTCCAAAGTATTTCACCACGGTCAGATAAGACTAATGCTGAATGCTCGCTGCCTGTGATTTGCGTAAGCCGTCTGTCGACTTCAGGGCCAAGGGCAAGGGCGGCGGCTGCGTTGACGGTTTTTTCGTCAAGCTCGCCTTTTGTTTCGCTAGGTGTAAACAGCAAACCTTTTAACTGGCCAATGGTATAGCCTTCGGCTTGTACTTCACCCGTGCTTGAAATTATGACATCCATATGAATGTTTGCTCCTATTCCCTTCAATAGTACGCTAGTGCGGTGGTCTACAAAGCGCGCCACCAATTTAGAGTGTAGCGCATCGGACAAACCGGATTCAACACCTTTTGTACGTTTTACCCAGTTATTTGGATTATCTATCCATGATTTTTTATTTGAAATATACGTCCACGTTCGAATGAAGCTTAGGCGAGAAGACAAAATTTCTACACTACCTTCAATATGGTCAAGTCTTTGGATGTTATTTTCAATATAGGTATGGGGCAGCTTGTGATCATTTTGCGCAAGGTTTAAAAAAATTTCTTCCAACAGTCTGGCATGAGCTTCTGATCCAAGGTTTCGGAAATCAGGTATCTGGCAAATATCCCATAATCGTTTCACATTTTTTGCCTGCGTAATAAAATCGGTGACTTCGTCAAGACGAATGAGCTTTTCCAAAGCAAGCTCGTCTGGTGCGGGAGCAATACGGCGAAGCCCCTTAATATGGGGCGCCAAAGCCAAACTGTTTTGTAAGTTTTCCAGAGTTGAAAAATCTAGATTTGCATTGCGCCATTCTACATACTCTAACGGGGTGAAATGATGGTTTTCAATTCTGCCAATGATGTCATCATCAAGCGCGAGACAGCTCCCTGTCGTGCCAAAACTACCGTCATTTCTAAACCGACCCGCACGGCCTGCAATTTGCGCGATTTCGTGGGCGTGTAAATAACGCTTTCTTTGCCCATCAAATTTTCGCAAGGAGGCAAAGGCCACATGATTGACATCTAGGTTAAGCCCCATACCAATGGCGTCAGTGGCAACCAGATAATCGACTTCGCCTGAGCGATATAAATCGGCCTGTGCATTGCGGGTGCGCGGACTAAGTCCCCCCATCACCAAAGCGCATCCACCATAATATCTGCGCATGAGTTCTGCGAGTGCATATACTTCAGAGGCTGAAAAAGCGACAATGACCGTGCGTTTTGGCAGGGCAGATAATTTGCAATGTCCGGCATATGACAGTGTGGAAAACCGTTCACGCGTTACAAATCTGGCAGTGGGAACAAGATGTTTAATTAAAGCTCTTACCGTATCAGCACCTAGCAATAAGGTTTCTTCCGTGCCGCGCGCATATAAAACACGGTCAGTGAAAATATGTCCGCGCTCTTTATGTGCCATCATTTGTACTTCATCGATAATAACGCAGGTGAATTTTCCTGCCAGAATATCGTCCATGGGCATCGCCTCAACCGTGCAAACAAAATAACGGGCATGAGGGGGAATGATTTTTTCTTCCCCTGTTAGGAGAGCACAAGATGTCTTTCCTTTTTCCGCGCAAATTTTGTCGTATACTTCGCGAGCCAATAGCCGCAAGGGCAAACCGATAACGCCAGAAGTACGCGCACACATACGTTCAACCGCATAATGGGTTTTGCCTGTATTGGTAGCGCCAAGGACAGCAGTAATATGGGGGGTGAAGGGCATATATCCTTGTGTCATGGGTGAGGGATGAGGGCAATAAATATCATCGACCTATGGTAAATTTTCATTATACTCACATGCATGACACTCAAATATTTATTGTTGCTACGGCACGCCAAATCGTCTTGGTCGCAAGACTTACCCGACCATGCGCGTCCTCTTAACAAACGTGGCAGGTCAGCAGCCAAGGCCGTCGGTGGTGTTTTAGTGGCGAAAGGCCTGGTTCCAAAATTTATTTGGTCTTCTGATAGTGCTCGTACAAAGGAGACGGTTGACCGAATGTTTGTGGATCAAAGTGATATTAAAACCGTGTATAGCAATATACTTTATCATGCCTCTGCGAATACAGTCTTGACGTTTTGCAATCAACAAGGAGAACCGCAAGACGGCCCGTTAATGTTGGTTGGGCATAACCCAGGGTATGAAGACCTCTTTGGATATTTCACTAATTTATCTCGGCATTATCCAACCGGGGCTTGTACGGTTCTCAAACGTGTGGACACTGAAGCAAATTGGCTAAGTGCTGATGCATGGCAAATGCGTGACTTGATTTTACCACGAGAAATTATGGCAAGGTAAATTCGGCTCCTAGTTCTCTCCATATGGGTTTGTGACTAATGCTAGCTGTTCCATTGTTGTCAGTTTTGTCGGCATAACACGAACATTAGTACCGGTAATAATTTCGACTTCTTGCGCTTTGATAACGGCCTTAAATCCGCTAATTTTATAGGTCATTTTGACAGGGATATATAGTTTTGCTTGTTCAAAATTGGCTAGATACATAACAATGGGGGCGGCGGCTTCTTTTTCGCTTGGCAAATCATCATCATCAAACCCGGATATGGCTTCGTAATATATGTGGCAAATAATGGCTTCGCCTCGAAAGACTCTTTCTTTGATTTTTTTGGTACCAGCCATTTCCATACGCAAATTGTAGTGTTGCTTGGAATCGAATACCGGCACACTACCTGTGCAAGGTTTATCCGCTGTTCGGTAGCCGTGCATCATCAGGTTCAAAAGAGCTGATAAGGTATCATCGCTACTAAACCTTTCTTCCTCATTTGCTGGCGGCATGCCTTGAGAACCGAGAGGCGGGACAATTTCTACATTTACCTTGTCTTCTCCGTATTGCATTTGCACGCGGCGGTGTTGTTTGTTCAGATTTTGTTGAATATGAGAGGCGGGGCGGAGGTCTTGGCCAACAAAGCCACCCGTTGAGGCCGCCCATATGTGGAATTTTTTCAAAAAAACTCCTAAACCCGACGTGCGTAGCATAGCTTGGGCAGAATAAGTATCATCTGTGAAAATCGTATTATAATCGGCCTGCATCACGCGAAAGCCAAAGACATAACCTTTTAGTTTCACATTTACGATGCTGCTCCCACCTGTTGGCAGGATGATAGAATCATCTGCATGTGCAGAAATTGGGCTTAGGTAGGCGCCAATTGCGATGATTATACCGAGTACAGAAGTCTTTAAATATTTGTGCATATGTATTATCTCCAGTCTTTGCAGGCTCATACCATGTTTTATTTGAGAAAAACCTGAACAAAGCTGTAATGTGCGTGAAATCTTGGTAACTATCCTGAAAGGCAAATTTGGCTGTAAAATACGCGAATGTCTGCTTGACGAAGGGGCTTTAAATGGTCTATGTCCCACTTTCTAATTTTAAAGACTTGAATTTAGTCTAATTCTAAAGGAGTGACCCATGTCACGTCGTTGCGATCTTACTGATATTGGCCCTATGACTGGGAATAACGTATCACATTCTAATGCGAAAACCCGTCGTCGGTTTGAACCAAATCTATGTAATGTTACTTTGTCTTCTGATAAACTGGGACAAAAGTATAAACTTCGGATTACAGCTGCTACTTTGCGTACGGTTGACTTCAAAGGAGGCCTTGACGGTTTTTTGATGAATACAAAGAATAAAAAATTATCTGAAAAGGCTCGTAAAATTAAACGTGCTCTTATTAAGAAAGATGCAGAAGCTGAAGCTACTGCCGCGTAAGCAATTCATCATCGATAAGCTTTAACCCGTTAGCTTGCTAGCGGGTTTTTTATTGGCAGAAGCTCATTATAGAAGAGAGCGTCCGATATTTAAGAATTTTTCCCGACGCCGTGAGATTAAAGCATCGCTATCAAGTGGGGAAAGTTCTTTGAGTGTTTTCACAATGGCGTTGCCAACAGATTTAATCATGGCATCTGGTTGACGGTGGGCCCCGCCTAAAGGTTCTTTGATAATTTTGTCAATAACAGAGAGTTTGCTTAAATCTTGCGCTGTAATTTTCATTGCCTTGGCGGCGTCTTTGGCCTTGGCGCCGTCACGCCACAAGATGGAGGCGCAACCTTCTGGAGAAATGACAGAATAAATTGAATGTTCCAGCATGGCAACACAATCAGACGAGGCAATGGCCACCGCGCCGCCACTACCGCCTTCACCAATAATCACAGACATGAACGGCGTTTTTAAAGATAGACCTTTGTCGATAGAACGGGCAATGGCTTCTGCCTGACCGCGTTCTTCCGCGCCACGTCCAGGATAGGCACCTGCTGTGTCAATCAGGGAAATGACCGGTAGGGAGAATCTTTCGGCTAACTCCATTAACCGTACGGCTTTGCGGTACCCTTCGGGGTTTGCCATACCAAAATTATGAGCAAGACGTGTTTCTGTATCATGGCCTTTTTCGTGGCCCATAATAACTACTGAACGTCCTTTAATTTTACCTAGTCCACCAATCAGGGCGTGATCTTCCCCGAATTTACGATCACCGGCAAGAGGGGTGAAATCGCATACCAGACCATTAATGTAATTGATAAAATGGGGACGGTTCGGGTGACGGGCGACTTGGGTTTTCTCCCAAGGCCCCAATTTGGCATAAATGGCTTTAAGCTGTTTATCCGCCTTTTCCTGAAGTTGGACAACTTCTTTGGAAACATCCAGCGAGCTGTCTCCATTTAAGCTTTTTAGCTCGTCGATTTTACTATCCAATGCGGCGATTTGCCGTTCGAAATCCAGATAGGTGCGTGCACTTGTCATAAGAGAGTCCATTACTTCCAAGCCGTCTATATTACCCTAGGCAGAGTAAGGTGCAAGAAAAAGCTGATAAAGTTTTGGACAGGTATTAATCAAATCCTAATTGCCGCACGCTACAGCATCATCATGACCAAAAAACTCCGAAGTATTGCTGTTCTTATTAATTTAAAGACGATGGTGGTGACCTTATTGGCGGTGTTGTCCACTTATTTGTGTTTGAAATTCGGTATTACAGCAAGTTTCCCGCTTACACTGATCTCGACGGCGGTTGTTTTTCCGATCGTTTTCTCAATTTCGGGGGCTTATAAACGGCGCGAAAGTGCATTAAATGAATATGCTGTTATTAAAGGCAATGGCAAAGCAATATATTTCGCGGCTAGAGATTGGCTAGAAGACCCAAACCCTGAAATTCTGGATAAGGTGAGAGGGTTGCTCCGTCAGTTATTACAATTATCTGATGATTTATTTGCAGGGGAAAATGAAACTTTTCGGGAGCGGGAAAAACCAGTACATGATTGTTTTTCTGAGCTTTCTCTTTTTATTAAAGATGATTTGCGTGGAAACGGGATGGCTGGTGGTGAAATATCGCGTTGTAATCAATATTTAAGTAAAATGTTTGTTTCCTTTGAGCGGATCAAACACATTTATCAATACCGTACCCCAAAGACTTTACGCACATTTAGTGATGTGTTTATTACTATTTTACCTCCATTATATGGCCCGTATTTTGCCAATTTAGGGAAGGATTTTTCCTTTGGACTTGCCTATATTACCCCGATATTGTTTTCGCTGGTCTTGGTTAGTTTAGATAGCATCCAGTCACATCTTGAAAACCCGTTTGACCGTATCGGGGAAGATGATATTAGCTTTAGTGTTGATAGGTTTGTGGAGCGCTTGACCTGATTTAACCACTGGCAAGTGGGTGCTTTGAATGGACAAGTTTCTTCAGCCTTTCATCCAACACATGGGTATAAATTTGGGTCGTAGAAATATCTGCGTGCCCGAGGATCTTTTGCACACTGCGTAAATCTGCTCCGCGAGCCAATAAATGCGTGGCGAATGCATGGCGTAAGACATGTGGGGAAATGCGCGTGGGATCTAGGCCTGCTTTGAGAGATAAGGCTTTTAGGGTTTGGGCAAAGCGTTCGCGGGTCATATGACCTGACTTGCTACGCGATGGAAATAAGAACTTACTAGCGAGTTGTCGGCGTTCTCCTGTGGGTAATGTGGATTTTCGAACCAACTTCCATTTGGCGATGGAATCGACTGCTTTTCCGGTCAAGGGGACAAGGCGTTCTTTCCCGCCCTTGCCCTTGATGAAAAGGCAGTTGTCTTTGCGTCCGGTTGCAGACAAGGGAAGGGTGACAAGCTCGCTCACCCTAAGGCCGGCTGCATATAAAATCTCGAGTTGGCAAAGCAGCCGGATGTCTTTTTCTTCTGAACCTTCCTCCGCAGATATAAACAGGGCGTCAACTTCTTCTTCGCGCATGATTTTGGGGAGTGGGCGGGCTTGTTTCGGACCGTTTAAATTTGCGGTAGGGCTGTCTTTTCGCAAGCCTTCTGTTTGTAAAAATAGGTAATATTGTTTGAGGCTTGAGAGCCTACGGGCACTGGTTGAAGCGGCAAGGCCTTGTTTTTCCCACGCAGCCAAGAGAGATTCCACATGGCCTGGCCCTGCGATATGTAAAGACTTGCCAAAGCTGTGAAATTGGGATTCGCAAAGTTCCAGATCGCGTTGATAGGCACTGAGGGTATGTTCACTTGCACCGCGTTCAGCGCTCATCATTTCTAGAAAAAAATCAATATGATTGGTGGTTTTTCCCATCTTTATCGTGAAATTTCCAAAAAATCATAGGCGGCTAATTGGCCGCTTATTTGGCCAAGGCTAACATGGTTCAAGGCAGAAAGTATGGCTGACAGTGTATCCGGACGTAGTGTCTTTGTTGGCATTTTTCCAAGAATATGGGCGGCTCTTAAGGCTGTTTCGGCTTGTGCTCGTCGCTTGGCTGCGTCTGAGAGAGCAAGGAGCGCACCAGGGTTGCCTGCCTCGCCTTTCATTTTTTTGACCGTTTGCAAGATGTCGATTGCTGTATCGGAGAGTTTTGCCCCGAGACCATATGCCAGATAAGCATCACGAACGGCTCTTTCTTTTTTGGTGCCATCACTGCGTAGGCGTGTTTCAATATCAATACCAAGATCGCCTAGCATAAACCCGCCGCCGAGTGCGTCAGAAGCTAGCGCAATTCTTGTTTTGAGGGGGTTGTCATCCGTCATTTCAAGGTAAATGCCGCCAAGTGTTGCAATGTCTCGATTATGTATGGCGAGACGGGCAAAGACTTTGGGATTGGTTTTGGCTTGTAAGTCCAAGGGGATCTGTGAGACTTGAGTGGTGATGAGGTTGGAGATTGGTTCAAAAATTCCCTGCCGCTCTGCCTGCGCCAAAACCGCAGCGGCAAGGTTTGCTTGCTCGTTCATATCGGTACTTTGCCTTAAGGCATTTAAGGCTTGTCCCCAGTCTATGGCTTTCCAGTTTTTCTTGGGTAAATTTGCAATACTTTCAAGGGGCGTGTCTGCAAACTGGCTGATAATCAGATTAATATTGTTGCCGCCAAGAAAATTAATTCCCCGAATTAAGGCGGCAAGCCGCACGGCGGGAGATTGTGTTTCGTCTTGTGTTAATGCCGCGGCAAGTGGGGCGGGGTATGTTTTGATATAATCGGGATTAGGGGCTTTAAAGTTTTTCGCCTTGATGGCTTGCTGCGCCATAGAAATGTGGAGGGCGGTGTTGATTGTGTTGGCTTTGGGAAATTTGACCCGACTGCCCGTTAAATATCCGAGTAAGGCAAAGAATGTTTCGTCTTCATGCCCTGCACGTTGTAATAGGTCTGCCGTTAGTTCGGCTGCTGGAATTTCGCCCCGCATGTAATGGCAGTAAGAACGTAATTTCGCCCAATAGGGGGCCTTACGTTCGGTGGTAACATTGTCAGTAATTAAGCAAGCATTTTGAATATCGCCTTTTAGTAAAGCATGTTCCACGCCAAGTTTGACGGTGACTGGGCTATTCATGTCTAAAGAAGAACGTTCCGTAATTTGCTGAAAGGCTTCTGTGTTGCCAGTTGTTAATATGGCTGTGAGACGGGCGGCGATATAGTGTTCTCGCTCTAGTCCGTCTTGAGCGTGAGGCGGGACGCCGCCTGATAAAATTACAGCGCGGATCATATCTTTAGCAGATGGAGAGGCTTTATTATCAATATTTTCTAACAGGTGAATGGCGCGTTGGGCGCTGATGCCTTGCCATAAATCGGGACCGAGTCCGCCGTCAAGCGGTGCCAAGACACCGGCGTCATATGTATTTGCAGGTTGGAGGGTGTCTTGTTGGATTTGGGCATTGGCAGTGATGCCCGTTAGCACGAGTGCCAATACTGTTAAACTTGCTGATTTTAAAACCGCCATATCTATTTCTCGAATGTATCCGCTACATCAATTGTGACGTCTTGGCGTTGCAGGTGTTTGGGATCAACACTGCGAAGTAGCCAGATACTACCAACAATCAGCCCAATAATGATTACGAGGGGCATAAGACGGGATTTCTTCATTTTTATCTCTTTTGCAAATGAGGTAATTTTGCAATCATTTTTGCATTGAGAATATGGCAAATTACAGACATACTCTTATCTATAGTGTGATATGCCCTTTTTAATGGCAAAAAAAGGTAAATATTGATAAAAATTACAGCTCATCTGTCCTTTAGGGGCTGAAGGTAAAGTTTGAAAATGAAATTAGATACGAGCCAAATCGTCCGTCCTATATCGATTGTAGGTCTGATGGGGGTTGGCAAAACTACAATCGGACGCCGTCTGGCCAAAAAAGTCGGTTTGCCTTTTTACGATTCCGATGAAGAAATTGAAAAAGCTTCGGGGCGTAGCGTAAAAGGTTTGTTTCAAGAATACGGCGAAGAAGAATTTAGGGCGGGGGAACGACGCGTTATTGATCGGTTGTTACATGGTGGCCCAATTATTTTATCGACGGGGGGCGGTGCCTTCATTCCAGATGACACGCGTGAAATTCTCGTAAGTAATAGTCTGACAATTTGGTTGAAAGCCGATTTTGATACCATTATGGAGCGGGTCGGTCGTAAGAACACCCGCCCTCTTTTGGATGTACCAGACCCACAAGGCGCGATGCGAAAATTGATGGATATCCGGTATCCGATCTATGCCCAAGCTCATCTTACCGTGATGGCCGATGGTGGCACACATTTTCAAACGGTGGAGCGAGTGATGCAGGCCATTAGCGCTTACCAAGAGGATGAGTGCGCCTCATGACGCGTGCTCTTCCGACCGAATGTATCGATGTAGACTTAGGAGAGCGTGCTTATCCAATTCAGATTGGTACAAATCTCTTAGGAGATGCATATTCCTATCTAAAACCGCATTTGCGTAGTTCGAAGCTCGCCATCATTACTGATGAAAATGTGGCCCCTCTTCATTTGGAAACGCTAAGATCAGGTTTGGCAGGGCATGGTTTACACCTTACGGAAATAATTTTAGCTGCTGGTGAAAGCATGAAAAGTTTCGCGCATTTACAAGATATTTTATCCAAGCTCTTGGACGAAAATTTTTCCCGAAACGACACTTTACTTGCTTTTGGTGGTGGGGTCATTGGTGACCTAACCGGGTTTGTTGCCAGCATGTTAAAGCGAGGATGCGGGTTTATTCAAATTCCAACGACATTATTGGCGCAGGTCGATAGTTCTGTTGGTGGCAAAACAGCGATTAAT
>JAJRSG010000240.1 GCA_024278915.1 Alphaproteobacteria bacterium | reverse complement strand
TGAGTGCAGCCTTATCTGCCGAATTTCAACGCGCAAAAGCGCAAATTACCAAAATTGGTGATGTTCAAAAAGCTTTGGCGCAAATTGAAAGTAATGGCCGAAAATATGCAGCGCCAAAACCATTGACCCCACCTTTTAACGAGGGAGATGCAAAAGCATGGGTGAAAGCGGCAAGTGAGGCGCGCACAGTGGCTGAGCATAATAGTAAGCAATTGGCCATTATTGCGACGAACGCTTATTTACCGAAAAATAGGGGGACGGTACAAAATGGCGCGCCCTATGACAGCGATGATGTCAAACGCTTGCAAAGGTGGGCAAATAAGATGGCTGCGGGTGCGCAGGGTGGCTATAAGTCGATGGCTGATACTTTGAATGCTCGCATGAACCAATCACGGCAAGAACTTGCTAGCCGCTGGCAGGATAACCCCGATAGCGACAAGCGGTGGATATATATCTCAGAAGGAAAAGCAGAAGAGGCGGCCACGTTTTATGCAGATAATTTAGCGATTGCAAAATCTTCGCTGCACCTCGAAAAAGCCTTAAACAGAGATACAAAGCAGGCTGATGAACTCATTGCTACCATTGAAAAGGCGAAAGCACAATTCGCTCGGAATGTGAACATTGCACTGGATACCTCTCGATTGCCAAAGGCGAAGTCCAAAAATAAAAAAATGAAAAAATACGCCAAGAAGATATTGGAAACCCCTCGGTATAAATTTGGCCAATACGGGCCGATTGTATTAACGACCGAAAAAATCACCGACCATGAACGCAAAGATAGCGAAATTGAAATTGATGATGTTGAATTTATGTTAGGCGATAAAGTAAAGTTAACTGGCACAAAAACAACTTGGACATATAAGTGGTCAGAATTTAAATTTGCGACTCCCCTGAAAGATGCTGATAGTGGAGAGTGGTATATTTGGTGGATTACCGCGAAAAAATATACTTCTGGCAGTTCCATCACGCCTTTAAACTCATGGATTTCAGGGAAAGCGACCAAGGGTAACCGGATATTGAAGAAAAATTTTTAAGATGTGGAAAAACTACTCTCACTCTTAATACAATTTGACTCTCAATGGGCATAAGTTAAATTGCCTGCAACTTGGGTCATGTGATTCAAGGCCATATATTTCTCGCGGGAGAGAATTGGGGCAACGACCCTGATCGCCGAAGGAGCAATGTCCCGGAAACTCTCAGGCAACAGGGACCGCTTGAAATACAAAAAGCTGGAAAGTGGGGGGCAACCTCCCACCGAAGGAGTAAGCAAAACATCAGGTGATGAATTGTGAAACTCTCAGGTCTGACGACAGCGGGGCATTTGGGGCTAAGCGAAGCTTGGCTGTAGGTGTGTAATGTCGGACGAAAAAATTAACAAAACTGCGCTTTATGATTTCCATGTGGCACAAGGGGCAAAAATGGTGCCTTTTGCTGGGTATGCCATGCCTGTGCAATATCCGCTGGGCGTCATGAAAGAACATCTCCATTGCCGCGAAAATGCTGGCCTGTTTGATGTTTCACATATGGGACAAGCCTTTTTGATTGCAAAAGACGGCACTTTTGAAACGGCGGCCAAAGCCCTAGAAAAAATTGTGCCATGTGATGTGAGTTCTCTTGAACCGGGTCAACAAAGATATACTCAGTTCCTAAATGAAGACGGCGGCATATTAGATGATCTTATGGTTAGCCGCCTTGGTGTCGAAGGGCATCGCCACTGGGTTTACCTAGTGGTTAATGCAGGGTGTAAGATTGACGACTTTGCCCACATAGAAAAACATATGCCAGAAGGAATACAGTTAAAAATTCTCGAGGATATGTCTTTGATTGCTTTGCAAGGGCCAAAGGCAGCCGATGTGATGTCAAAATATTTGCCAGAAGCCGCCACCATGCCGTTCATGTCATCTTTGGATATCGAACTTAGCGGCATGTGGTGCCATATATCACGTTCAGGATATACAGGTGAAGACGGGTATGAAATTGCAGTGAAGCATGCGGATGTGGTTGAAATGTGCGAGCTGTTCATGAGCCACGACGAAGTTGAAATGATTGGCTTGGGCGCAAGGGATAGCCTGCGATTGGAAGCAGGCCTTTGTTTGTATGGACATGACATTGATACAACCACATCGCCAGTGGAAGCGGGCCTAACGTGGTCCATCCAAAAACACCGACGCGAAGAAGGTGGTTTTTTAGGCGCAGAACGGGTGCAAAAAGAATTGGCCGAGCGCCCAGTTCGTCGCCGCGTAGGAATCGAGCCAATGGGGCGGGCGCCTGCACGAGAAGGCACCATTATTCAAAACATGGACGGCAAAGATATCGGCGTGATTACTTCGGGCGGTTTTGGCCCCACTCACGGCGGACCTGTTGCTATGGGGTATGTAAAACGAAAATATGCAAAATCGGGTACGGAAGTGCAACTTGTGATTCGCGGTAAGGCTAAACCTGCCAAAACTGTGAAACTTCCATTTGTACCTAATAACTTTTACCGAGGAGAATAAAATGAAATATACAGAAGATCATGAATGGGTGAGACTTGACGGAGATATTGCGACAGTGGGTATTACAACCCATGCTGCACAGCAGCTTGGCGATATTGTATTTGTCGAATTACCTGAAGTAGACGCGGAATTTGAAAAAGGTGACGATGCGGCTGTTGTTGAATCTGTCAAAGCCGCCAGTGAAATCTACGCACCTGTTTCAGGCACGATTACCAAGATTAACGAAGATCTGGAAGATGCCCCCGAGATGGTAAATGCTGACCCGCAAGCTGCAGGATGGTTTTTTCAAATCAAATTAAGCGATACATCTGAACTCGATGGTATGATGGACGAAGCTGCTTACAAAGCATTCATAGAGGACTAAACCTGATGCGTTATTTGCCGCTAAATAATAATGATCGCGCCGCTATGTTGGACGTGGTTGGTGTGAAGTCCATAGATGGATTGTTCGAGGACGTGCCAGAAGCGGCTCGTTTAGATAGCTTGATTGATGTGCCATTGCATAAAACGGAATCCGAAGTGGATGGACATCTGACGGCACTTGCGGCAAAGAACCGTGCGGCCGGAGCTGGGCCGTTTTTTATCGGGGCTGGGGCATATCGTCACCATATACCTGCGACAGTTGATCATCTCATTCAACGCTCTGAGTTTCTCACCGCATACACTCCTTACCAACCTGAAATTTCTCAAGGAACATTACAGGTTTTGTTTGAGTTCCAAACCCAAGTTGCCATGCTGACGGGTATGGATGTGGCCAATGCATCTATGTATGATGGTTCCACAGCTTGCGGCGAAGCTGTGTTAATGGCGTGCCGGGTAAAACGACGTAAGAAAGTTTTCGTGGCGAGTGGCGTGCACCCGCATTACACCGCAGTGTGTAAAAATACCAGCCAATACCAGAACATTGATTTACGTGTTGCTGATTGCGCTCCAAATTGTGACGCAGGAATTTTGAACGGGTTGGATAAAGACACAGCCGCCATAATTGTACAATCACCTAATGTATTTGGCGAAGTGATCGATTTGGCCCCTTATGCAGAAGCTGCACATGAAGTCGGCGCGCTCCTCATAGCTGTTTTCACTGAACCTGTTGCCCTCGGCGCGATCAAGAGTCCGGGCGAAATGGGAGCCGATATTGTTGTTGGTGAAGGTCAGTCCCTTGGCGTCGGCCTTAATTATGGTGGGCCATATGTCGGGCTTTTTGCTGTAGCACAAAAATTGGTGCGGCAAATGCCGGGACGCGTGTGCGGAGAAACCGTGGATGCCAATGGTGAACGCGGCTATGTGCTAACCCTCTCTACGCGGGAACAACATATTCGGCGCGAGAAAGCCACTTCCAATATTTGCACCAATTCAGGCCTATGTACGGTGGCTTTTTCCATTCACATGAGTTTACTGGGAGAGGCTGGGTTACGTACTCTTGCCACGCTGAATCACGAGAAAGCCTGCCAATTAGCAGATGCTCTGGGAGCCATTGACGGCGTGGAGTTAGTTACCGAAAGTTTCTTTAATGAATTTACCCTACGCCTGACAAAACCTGCCAAGGATGTGGTGGAAGCCATGGTTGCCAAAAATGTGCTTGGCGGCTTACCTGCTGCGCGTTTGATGGATGGTCAGGACGATCTTTTGATTGTATGTGCGACGGAAACCAACTCAGACGCAGATATAAATGCCTTTGTGGCCGCGCTTACGGAGGCTTTATCATGAGCATGAATACGCAAGGTCGGAGCACGACACCACAAATGAGTGGCTCTACCCAAGTAGAAACTGTATCTGGCAACAAAGGCTTATCTCAAAAGAACTTCTGATCTTTGAAGTGGGTACCCCGCGTCGAACTGGTGTGGATTTTCCGGCATTAAAAGGAACAAAATCTCGGCTTGGCGGCATGGAACGGACAAGTGAAATCGGGTTACCGGGTCTAACCGAGCCAGAAGTTATGCGCCATTATGTGCGGTTGTCACAAAAGAACTATGCCATTGATTTGGGAGTATACCCGCTCGGTTCATGTACCATGAAACATAACCCGCGCCTGAATGAGAAAATGGCTCGCTTACCCGGGTTTGCCGATATTCACCCTTTGCAATCCGAGAATACGGTGCAAGGTGCATTGGAACTAATAGACGAACTGGCGGACTGGATATGTAAATTAACTGGCATGCCAGCCGTGGCGATGTCGCCAAAGGCGGGCGCGCACGGCGAGATGTGCGGTATGATGGCCATACGGGCCGCTCTTGATGCCAAGGGGGCCGATCATAAACGCCGTGTTCTGGTACCTGAATCTGCACACGGTACAAATCCGGCAACGGCGGTACAATGTGGGTTTAGTATTGATTCTATTCCTGCCACCGATGATGGCCGTGTTGATATGGCGGCGCTAAAAGCTAAGCTTGGTGATGATGTTGCCGGCATTATGTTGACTAACCCGAACACATGCGGGTTGTTCGAGCGCGATATTATTGAAATTGCTGAATTGATCCACGGGGTTGGTGGTTATTTTTATTGCGATGGGGCAAATTTTAATGCTCTTGTTGGGCGCGTGCGACCGGGTGATCTGGGTATTGATGCAATGCATTTGAACTTACACAAAACCTTCTCTACGCCACACGGTGGTGGGGGGCCTGGTTCTGGCCCGACGGTATTGTCTGATGCCCTCTCTCCATATGCGCCTGTGCCTTATGTTGTCAAATCAAATGGAACTTACCGCTTAGTTGAAGACGCGGACAGCGGAGACAGTTTTGGCCGTATGACCGCTTTTCACGGGCAAATGGGAATGTTTACCCGCGCGCTTAGCTATATGCTTAGCCACGGTAGTGATGGTTTGAAACAAGCGACAGAAGACGCGGTGCTTAATGCTAATTATGTGCAAGCCTCTTTAAGTGATGTGATGTCACCTGCCTTTGGCGGTGTATGTATGCATGAAGCATTGTTTGACGATAGTTTCTTAAAGGGAACTGGCGTGGAGACGCTTGATTTTGCCAAAGCAATGATCGATGAAGGCTACCATCCCATGACGATGTATTTTCCATTGGTTGTACATGGCGCCATGCTGATCGAACCGACCGAGTCAGAAAGCAAGGCTGAACTCGACCGTTTTATTGATGTCATGCGTGGGTTAGCTCTTAAGGCAAAATCGGGTGAAGTCGATATGTTTAAACAAGCACCCATCTACGCCCCTATGCGTAGGCTAGACGAAACACAGGCTGCTCGTAAACCAGTGTTACGCTGGCGTGTGCCGACAACTGATTAGTTTTGATTTAACTCCCCTTGATGTGATTTAAGGGGAGTTAAACAGTCTCTATGATTTTTTGCAGGCAAAAAAATACCGCCTTGCAGGCGGTATAAATTCAAAAATTTAGGCCCGTCATTAATTCAACACTTTACCCATTTGGCTGATGCCGTCTTTTACGAGGGTATTATGGTCTGTTGCTTTAAACTGCTCTTGAATAAGCTGTTCGGCAGCTTTCGTGGCGAGATCAACGGCGCGTGCTTTCACATCTGCCATAGCCTGTGTCTCAGCATTGGCAATTTTTGCTTCTGCTAGTTCAGCGCGGCGTGCCAAGCGGTCTTTAAGGTCTGCACGGGCTTGCTTTGCCATTGATGCTGCATCTTTACGGGCTTGCTCAACAATTGTTTTTGCTTGCTCTTCAGCTTCAACCTGTTTGCGTTGGTAGCCAGCAAGTAAAACTTGGGCTTCTTCGCGTAAGGTGCGGGCTTCGTCGAGTTGAGAGCGAATAGCGTCTGCACGTTCATCAAGCGATTTCGCCATGACTTTGTGAATGCCTTTGTAAATGGCACCGCCAACGACAAGGACAAGGGCTAGAAAAACCCAGATGGTTGGATGGGCGAAACTAAAATCAAAATGCATGTCGTCCTCCTAATTACTTGCTTTAACGGCTTTGTTAGCCGCGGCGAGTGTGATTTTACCGGCAAATAATTTTTCCACCAATGATTTGGCGGTATCTGCTGCAATGGCGTCCACATTTGCCAAGGCTGCCTCACGGGTTTTACGTATCTTGGCTTCGGCGGATTCCATTTGCTTGGTAAATTCAAGCTCAGCAGTTTCCATTTCGGCTTCGATTTCCGCATTCACACTGGCACGGGTGGTTTCGGCAACATTATGAGCTTTGGCACGGGCATCTTTTAAAGATTGCTCATAGGAAAGCTCAGCGGCCTCTGCTTCTCTTTGCATACGGGAAGCGGTGTCCAGATCGTCCGCAATGCGGTGGGACCGGTCTTCCAAAATGCTCCCGAGACGCGGGAGGAGAACTTTGGCGAGCAACAAAAGTAGCACGCCAAAGATTACAAATAACCAGAAAAGTTGCGATGCGTAGGTACTGGTATTGAGAGGTGGAAAAATCCCGCTCCCATGCTCAGCTACGTGTTCACCGTGTTCGGCAACAGCTTCGCTTGTGGCGGCTGATGCTGCCATAATGATGCTATACATATTCATCGCACTTATTCCTTATGCGTTTAGTATTGATCTTATACTGCGTAGATCAACAAGAAAGCGATCAACAATGAGAAAATGCCGAGGGCTTCTGTCACGGCAAAGCCGAAAATCAAGTTACCAAACTGGCCTTTAGCGGCAGATGGGTTACGGATCGCGGCAGAAAGATAGTTGCCGAAAATGTGGCCAAGGCCAATGCCCGCGCCGATCATGCCTGAACAGGCAAGGCCTGCACCGATTAGTTTTGCTGCTTCTGCTTCCATGATAATTCTCCTATTGGGTTTAGCAGTTAATATTAGTGTCTTCGTTCGTGTTAGTGTCTTTTAGTGTCCTGGGTGAAGTGCGTCGTTAATATACACACTTGTCAAAATAGCGAATACATAGGCTTGCAAGAAGGCTACGAGAATTTCGAGCGGCATTAATGCCGTCGTCATAATAAATGGCGCAATGGCTGCAATTTTTAGCGGCCCGCTGAGAGCTACGAATAGCATGATAATAAAGCCGGCAAAAAGCTTGAGCATGATGTGCCCGGCGAGCATATTGGCCCAGAGCCGAATGCCGTGGGAAAATGGTCGTGACAAGAAAGAGATGACTTCTAGCAATACCACCAATGGTAAAATGACAATCGGGACACCTTCTGGAACAAAAAGTTTCAGAAATTTAAAGCCATGCTTCCAGATACCAACCACAAGAACCGTAATCATTACAGACATTGCCAGTGCAAAGGTCACAATAATGTGGGAGGTAGTGGTGAAAAAGAACGGGATTAAGCCAAGAATATTGGCAAATAAGATGAACATAAACAGGGCGTAGATAAATGGGAAGAATTTAAGCCCGTCGCGACCGGCTGTTGAGCGGATCATATCTGCGACAAATTCATAGGAAATTTCTGCCATGGATTGTAAGCGGCCAGGGACGAGTGAGCGTTTGGACGTACCCATGAAAAGAAAAAGGCAAATTAAGCCAGCACCAATGGTCATCATCAATGATGAATTAGTGAAGCTAATATCATATTTACCAAGTGAAAGTTCAAAGATCTTGTGAATCTCGAACTGTGCAATCGGATCTAAACCATCTGCTGCCATAACGGCCCCTTAATCGTTGCGAATAATTCGCTCAAACCTTCGTAAACGCAAGCTTAGCTTTCGTCTACACTCATTTCTTTGGCGAGGCGCACAATATTTCGCGTGCCCGCCGTAAATCCCAATATAATGCCAATTAACATGCCCCAAGGCACGGTATTAGCAAAATGATCGACACCCCAACCCAGTATGCCACCAACTATAACAGCGGCAGAAAACTCGCTTGCGTATCGAACGCCGACGGCCCAACCAGTCTTTTCATGCTCAATATCAGGCTCATGCGCTTCTTGTGCCGCTTTGACTTTGTTGCCAAAAGCTTCGAGTGCGTCTTTATGATCCTGATCTGAAGGCAAATTTTTGACCTTTTGGCAGTGCTATCGACTCGTCTGGCGGTTCCCCACCAAACGCGGGCAACTTACTCTTGGAGATGTGTAGTGTCAACCAATGTTAGGTGTGTCTAATGTGTTGAAAGAACAAGAAAAAATAATTATTTGCATATTTTATTTTAGGAAAGGCGGCTGGTGTTTTGAACCTGTCTCTAAGCGGTCAATTTTTCTGCTTCACTTAGCTCGATAGAAATCAGTTGTGAGACGCCTTTTTCGGCCATAGTGACCCCAAATAGGCGATCCATACGAGCCATTGAAACGGCATTATGAGTAATAACGATGAATTTTGTTTGGGTTTCTTTGGTCATGGCGTCCAAAAGTGTGCAATAGCGTTCCACATTGGCGTCATCGAGAGGGGCGTCGACCTCGTCAAGGACGCAAATTGGCGCTGGGTTAGAGAGGAAAACCGCAAAAATAAGCGCTGTGGCCGTTAAAGCTTGTTCTCCACCAGACATTAAAGACATAGAACCGAGTTTTTTACCGGGCGGGCTGACGAGTACTTCGAGACCGGCTTCGAGTGGGTCGTCTGATTCTGTTAAAGCGAGTGAAGCACTACCACCACCAAATAAGGTGGTAAATAAGCGACCAAAATGACCATTGACTACATCGAAGGCTTTTAATAGGCGTTCGCGACCTTCTTGGTTCAGGCTGTCAATGCCTTCCCGTAAGCGAGCGATTGCCGCTGTCAAATCTTGTCGTTCATCATTGAGAGCCGTCAGGCGCTCTTCTTGTTCTGAAGCTTCTTCGTCAGCACGTAAATTCACAGCGCCCATATT
>JAJRSG010000239.1 GCA_024278915.1 Alphaproteobacteria bacterium | reverse complement strand
CAGGTTACAACCAGTGAAAAACTGGAGCCCCCGAACCGTAAAAACTCTTTTAGGACGGTTAGTTGAAAAAGGCGTAATCTCCCATGAACCTGATGGTCGACGGTATTTATATTACCCGCTTCTGAGCCGCGAGAGCTATGCACGAAAAGCTACAAACCGATTGGCTGAACGCTTGTTTGGTGGCCGTGTTGCTCCTTTGGTGGCAAATTTTGCTGAAGGTAAGGGGCTGAGTGCAGAAGATATTAAAGACTTGGAGATATTATTAGCGGAGTTAAAAAATGAACGCTAATACCATCATAAACTGGATGGCGCATACGGGTTTTGATGTCAGTGTGCTCATTGTTCTTGTCTTATTATGCCGACGTATTTTTGCAAATATATTTGGGGCACGCGCGGCTTATTCACTGTGGTTGCTCCCATTCGTTCGGCTTATTCTCCCTGAAATTTCACTTGTGTTTAATCGGCCAAATTGGATGCAATCTGTGGCCCAGCCGTCCTATGAAAATATTGCGAATACAATGATTACTCCGACGTCATTGCCACAAGTGGACACGGTAAATATAAATCTACCAATCGTTGCTATATGGGGATTAGGGGCAGTTTTCTTCTTGGTTCTTCATGTGTGGCGGCAAGGAAAGTTTGTGCGTCATGTGAAGAATAACAGCCAGCCTGCAGCTCTCTGTATACAAGAAATTATGGGTAAAGCGGCTGAAGTATTAGACTTGAGAGAAGTACCCGATGTGCGAATTTCAGCAGATAATATCGGGCCGCTTGTCACAGGGGTTATCAAACCAGTTATTATCTTACCGCATCATTTTGCGCATAATTATAATCATCAGCAACAACTTTTGGCACTCACGCATGAATTAGCACATGTTAAGCGCCGTGACCTATGGGCCGCCTTTGTTATGCTTATATTTCGAACCATTAATTGGCCAAACCCTCTTGTGCACTATAGCGCCGCCAAATTCAGAACAGATCAAGAAGCGGCTTGTGATGCATATGTTTTGAAAATGATGGGCGGCAGTCAGCAAGTAAAGCAAAGCTATGCCGCGACCCTTATTCACTCTGCAAAATTAACCCGATCCCTAACCGGTCATGGACAGCAGATTAGTCCTCTGTGTCTGACCATTTCCCACCCTCTAAAGGAGAGACTCATGACTTTAAAAACTTCAAAAAACAACACATCCCTTTTATCGCGAATTGGCGTGACTTCATTTTTGGTCGCCGCTTGTATCGGGACGGCTCCGATCACTTTCGCGACAGAACAAGGCAGTGAACATACTGTTCATGTGAAAACAAAAATGAAAAAAGTTATTAAATTTGTTGAAAATAATGATGGTGTCGAAACAAAAAAACACTACGAAATTACGACGGAAGATGGCAAGACAACCATCGTCAGTATTGATGAAAATGGGAACAAAACCGTACTTGATTTGGATGAGCTTGAAGGTTTACCTGGCTTGGAGAGTGATGAACATATGATGATGTTTATGAGCGACAGTGAAATGGGCGAAGGGGACGGGCATTTAAAAATAATTATGTCCAGCAATGGCGATAACATGAGCGAGGTAAGGCATAGTAGTATGTTGGTCCAACGCGGTGAGAATTGGAATATAGAGGACCTAGAAGATAGTGATGTGTTTATCGTTGACGGTGGTTCTCATGCAAGTGCAATGGTTAAGGCGGCAAAGGATTTGCTAGACCGTGCAGAAGATATGTCTAGTGATAAAGAGATCAGCAAGGACGCGCAGAAGAAAATCAAAAAGGCTCGCAAAGCTCTTCAAGAAGCGCAAAAAGCATTGGAAGCTAGCGAGTAAAACTTCATATTAGGCAAATATATCTACATATAATGGGCATTCATAAGATGTTGGATGTCCATTATATGCCCAGCAAGATGGCCCCTACATTCTATCACTTTATTTGATTTTGCCAGCTAACATCGGCAAGAAAACAAATGGAGTAAGCAAACAACCAATGACAGCGCCGTAAAGAGCTTTGACCCAGATAAAATCATGAGGGGTTAATGGGGCGGCTTTGCTCATGAAGAGTACGCTTAAAATGAGAGTTGATAAAACGACCATACACGCCAGACCAATGATAAGCGCCCGTGCCCAAAGGTTCTGTGGTAATCGTTTCATATATCCTGTTCCGCTGTATTGAGACACATTGGGTTTTCCACCTTCCTTTTCCCACTTCTTGATACGTCCTCGCAAGATCGGCGTTACAATGAGCGTGGTTACAAAGCCGGTAAGAAAGGTGGTTGCCAATACATCTGGTACGATGCCACCTGTCCCTGAAAAAGGGATTGATTGCATACCCTTGCCTAGTAACCAGCCAAACAACAATCCAAAAGCACCATTTATAACCGCAGATACGACTATTTCTGTGGCTAAAATTTTCCGTAAAGAAACGCTTTGCTTTTCATTATTTTGCATTGATTTTTCGGCTTTGTTGTCGCTTGCCATATTTGCCCCTGTATATTGGAATGTGAACTTACGATCAGGAATGCCCACTTGCCCCCGCCGAGGGTAGAAGTGTAGACATCTTATTCTGCCGCAGCAATGATTTCTTCTGTACGGCAAGATGAAACCCAAATCACAGACTTGATTTGCGTGCTCAATTTTCTACGGATACGCCAAAGGCTACGATGAACAACCCTAATACCGCTAATGACATGAAGAGGGCCGCTTGCCCGTGTTTACCAGCTTTTACAGCGCCACGTGTCGCGATTAGTGCCTGTAGCATATAATAAAAGGCAAATGCTCTCGATGCGTAACTGATGATTTCAAACACATTGGCTTGCCAGGTTAAGATAATACCGATGCCAACCAGAATTCCATAACTGAGGTTAGGTTTGAGGCGATTGTGGGACACTTCTGCAAACAGGCCACCGGCGCCGCTCGTATCTGCAATGGCTGCGCTAAATTGGGCACTGAGGGCCGCTGCGATGAGCAGAACCGGGAGAATTGGGGCTACAATTGCCATCATATCAATAATCGCGGTTTCATTAAGTGTGATGGATTGTGGCTGAAAGACATAGGATAGAAAGACAATATAGATCATATAAATCATCGTCGATATCCATTGAGCCTGCATCATGGATCGAATACGTGTCGGAGGATCATATTCATCACCAAGATAACGGGAAGTTTCAAACCCTTGCACCGTTACCAGTAAACCAAAGGCGAGTGTGATGCCTTGCCATCCAGTTTTAGTTACTGGGTTTAGTACGAGTTCGTGGTTGGCTGCGGTTTTTCCGAAATACAATGCCAACCCCACCAGCATGCCTGCAATGACGGCCAATTTAACACTAACAAAAATTTGTTCCATTTTCTCCAAAGCGCGATAACCGCGTGTCCACCCGACCATCAGGATTAGGAGGAACATGGAGCTAGTGAGAAGCTTTGCATGGAGGGGATCATTGACCTGCGTGAGGCTGACACCAAAAGCTCCAAATAAATTGAGGTAATAGGCAACAGAAATAATATAGGCAAAGGCCAACGCCCATGAGGAGATATATTCCAGTTTTAGTTCCCACGGCGTACGAGCTTTTCCACTTGTAGCGATCCGTTTGATGTTGAATCTTATGGCAGCCCCAAAGAGGAAGGCAACGCCACATAATCCTGCCATGACGATGGGAGCAAATTTACCGTATGATGCATTTAAAATTGGACCAAGGACAAGAAACCCACTCCCGATAATAGAGGCAAGGGGAGTAATCGTTGCTTTCCAACCTATGGCGTTGGCTACGCGTGGGAGCATCAAGATGAGAGCAGATACTAATACACCTGCAAGCACTAAGGCATTAATGAGCACAAAACCTCCATATTTAGATATGTATACACATCTATAAGTATAAGGGAATGATCAGCAGCAAAGATAGGCGGCCTGCCGTTTTCCCGATAATTTTAATATGTAGAGTGTGAGCTTATTTTAAAGAGGGCGTTTAGACTGCGCTTCCACCGACGGTTAGGTCTTCTACATATACAGTTGGTTGACCGACACCGACAGGGACACCTTGCCCGGCTTTACCGCAGACGCCGATGCCGGGGTCAAGTGCCATGTCATTGCCGATATGTTTGATTTGGGTCAGAACCGTCGGCCCGTCACCGATTAAGGTCGCCCCTTTAATCGGTTCTTCGATTTTACCATTTCTGACCATATAAGCTTCCGTGCATTGGAATACGAATTTACCGGAAGTAATATCTACTTGCCCGCCGCCAAAATTAGGCGCGTAGACACCTTCTTTCAGGTCAGCGATGATTTCGTCTGCGTCCATATTTCCACCGAGCATAAATGTATTGGTCATGCGGGGCATGGGGGCGTGCGCGAAGTTTTCACGTCGGCCATTCCCAGTGGGGGCAACTCCCATGAGGCGTGCATTCATACGGTCTTGCATATAGCCTTTTAAAATCCCGTCTTCGATGAGGACGGTGCGCTCGGTAGGTGTCCCTTCATCGTCAATGGTCAAGGAGCCACGTTTGCCCGCAAGTGTGCCGTCGTCTACGACGGTTACGCCTTTGGCGGCAATACGATCACCGACCATGCCAGAGAATGCTGATGTACCCTTGCGGTTAAAATCACCTTCTAGCCCGTGCCCAATGGCTTCGTGTAACAATACACCGGGCCAGCCAGGCCCAAGCACCACATCCATGGTACCTGCGGGAGCAGGGACAGCGCGGATGTTGACGAGGGCACCGCGAATGGCTTCGTCAGCTAGGGCTTGCCAGTTTTCCTCACCGATGAAATCGGTATATGAAGCACGTCCGCCGGTGCCTGCGTAGCCGTTTTCCCGTTTGCCGTCTTTTTCAACGGTAACGGAAATCGACAGACGAACCAGTGGACGAAT
>JAJRSG010000238.1 GCA_024278915.1 Alphaproteobacteria bacterium | reverse complement strand
GGTTTGGTCTATTTGCTTGGTTTTATTGGTGGCGGTTTTGATGCTTATGATAGCGAATCCGACCAACGCCAAGATGGTGAGGATAGAGGCGACCGGATGATCCATCGGGTGGGCCCAGTATTCGTTAAACCATCCCCAACGTCCGGCAATCTCGACTAAATTATAGAAGATAATGGCCGTCGGAATTGCGTACCGCAGGGCCGAGGTGACCCGTTTAAAGCGGATTAAGCGTTGGATCAGGAAGAGGGACCAGACAAGGATGAGGCCGAAGCTCAGGTAGGTAAACCAATGGTGTTCACCAAAGAAAGTTTCGTCATATAAGAACATGAGGTACACATAGAAGAACCACAAGATCGTGATGTTTTCGATGGCGACATTATTGGCGAAATTTCGGGTTAATCCTCGTGAAGGCTTACCAACTTTGATGTGTAAATGTTTGTGCATCCAGCGGAACATATTACACCGTGTTTCTTTGTTGAGCATGAAATAAAGCATAATCGCCAACAAGAAACCGACCGATCCTTGCATGAGAAAATATTCAGGCTTGGTTGCTGGTTTACTGGCGCAGGCAAAGGCAATGGTGCCGTCCGCACACAAGGATTTTACAGCGAAATACCGTGCATGGAAGTGAAGCGAGAACTCAACCCAACCCGTCCATAATAGGGTAGAGCCGATAAAACCCGCCCATGTGCCGGCGATTTCCGTACCGCGCCGCACGCCCCACATGACAATGATAATGCCGATCACGCCCATGATAAACGCAGGTAGGTAGACCACATTGTCGATCCCCGCATAGTTCTCATAGTCTTCGGGGAAAACTGGCGGTGCATCATAATATTGAGAAAATTTTGAATACCACATGTCGCCGTGGATCAGAACTTTTTCCATTACAATCATAATGATGTGCCCGATAGGCTGCACGACGAATACCGCCATGAAGGCGATGATGCCCACGAATGGCGGTTTTTTGAATAACGCCCAAATACTTTGCTTTGGAACGTCTGTAGCGGTTTTAGTCATGTTGCTCTCCCAATAACCAATGTCTCTCGGTAATCTTATACCTATTAAATTTCATACTCTTATACTTGCAGAAAAATGCAATAATGCAATTATATTTATCGTGACTATCCTATGGTCATGCCAAGGGTGGAAATAAGAGGAAAGTTAGCTCTTGCGTCGCGGTATGTTTGGTGGGCGAGGCGGTGCAGGGAATGAGTATCGACACAGTCACCTCACGGAAGGAAGGTTGCCGAACCTAGGTGCCGAATGAGCGGTGCCGAGGTGATCAGATGACTATGCCGATGTTAGCGCGCCGGAAGAATGCGCGCCGGGGTCTATTGGCCGCGAACGACCAGTCTGTTGTTTTCTTCTTGTAGGGGGCGCGCATTCATCGGGTAGATGGCTTTAAAAGCGGCAATTTGCGCGGCAGAAACCGTGATCGGCTGTTGCATCATGTGCCAATTCACCCCTTCGGAGCAGGGCGGTGTCGTCAAAGAACCCATGAAGCGGTCATATTTATGGCTGGCTGGGAGCAAATTTTTCACATTGATGGTTTTCCCTTTGACCATATGTTCGCCTTGGCTGGTGGGCATGTTCGCCCAGATATTTGCCAGTTCTGCATTGGCGGTACCCTCTGTGAGCATCACCCCGACAACGGCCAGTTCGCCGGACTTGGCGGCATGTACCAAATGCATTTCCATGGGGTAAGCTTTCCCGTCAATGCTATGCTCGCTGCCTGCATGAAAATGGAATTGCAATAAATCATAGGCTTTACCGTCAACGACCAATTGCCCGCCGCCTGCTTGATCGGCCTGAATGGTATGGCCGTTATTGATGATTTTCATCGGCACCGCTTGGTAATTTAGCCCCAAGTCAGGCAGTTTTGCCGTAATGTCGGCGGAAATATTAAAGGGTGACTGAAGCCTGCCCGTTGCGCATGTGGAAAATTCTTCGGATAATGCCGCCCAATGGCTAGGGCCGCTTTCGCCCGCATATTCCCAATGGGACGTATGTTTGTTGGCGGCATGGTCTTCCTCGGCAGTAGGCATGGTTTCGCAGGCGGATATTACCGTGGCGCAAATGGCCAATGTTGAAATCGAAAGGAATAGGTTACGTGATGTCACTAGAATCTCCAGAAATGTGAATGTGATAATGATTTAGGTGCTAACTTGCATAATTGCAAGTGTTTGCAATCATTATTATTACTTTGTAATCTTCACGTTCTGTTTTATAGGATAATTAGTGGATTTAACAGGAGAAACACATGCCAAGCAGACAGGTTGTTGCAAAAGAGTTGGCAGAGATATTTGGTATTCTGGCGCATGCTGATCGAATCAGAATGGTTGAGGAACTGAGGCTGGGTGAAAAAGACGTGAGCAGCTTGGCAAATGTGCTGGGGCTAGAGACGCCGCGCGTCTCCCAACACCTGCGCTTATTGCGCATGCACAATATTGTGGTCGAGCGCCGCGAAGGCCGCCGTCATTTTTACCACCTGACCAACCCCGATATGGCGGCTTGGGTTTTGCAAGGCCTGACCTTTATTGAGCAACGCATGGCCGGCGTGACAAAGTCAAACATCAAGGCCGCACGCCGCCTATGGTCAGAAGAATAGCCCTAACGGCAAACTATCCTGCCCAATATCACGCCTTTTTGTCAGCTTCTTTTAGCTGCGGAGTGCTTTATTCGGCGAGAGTGTCAATTTGGTTGGAAGTTGAACCAAAATGCCGTGCTATTGGACGCGGTTTACTGTGGAAAACATAATCATCATAAAACCACATATGGTGGATTGGCATTGTGTAGCTTTTATCCGCCGAATAAATTCAGTAGAGGCACGGAGAGATAAGCGGCCGTAAATCCGATGCACCATATTGCAATTGAAAATTTGAGAACGCGTTTGTTCCATCGATCTGCCTTGGCACATTGTGCCGCTAAAATGGGGTCAACAGGACATGTTCGTCCAGAGCGATAAACCGACCATGTACTGATAGCGAGCATGCAAAAACTAAACAAAAATAGCCACGGTTCATGTCGTGCCAAGAATTTTAAGAAAGGCACATTGGCAAACATTGCCGCAGATACAGCACCCAGTCCGAGTGTCACGAGTAGGATTGGCAAAGCACAGCAAAATAAAGTAGTTGTTGACGCGAAGAGTGTTAACCAACCCCATCTACTGGTCCTTGTGCCTGTTTTGGAAGCCATGTTCATTAGCTGTGCTTATGAAAAAGACCACGTAAAAAACCGGTTTTTTTAACGTCTGTTTCCCCGATGCGGATTGTACACTGCTCTTGTTTGGTTTTGTTCACATAGGTAAAACCCTTTTTTTTGAGCATGTTTTTCAGTTTAGCATCCGACATATCGGTTTCTTTGCTCGCGCAAACACTAATTGTCGCCTTCTCCAAATCTGTAGATACAGCATGAACACCATTGATTTTTTTGAGAGCTTTCTCGGATGTAGCCGCACAAAACGGGCAGGTCATACCGTCAACGCGCAAATCATATTGTATATCTTTGGCATTGGCATTGGCATTCATAAGCATAAGGCCTGTGATTAATAATAATATTTTTTTCATTTTAAACTCCTTTAAAAATTAACCCGTAAGCTCGTGATGACTGTAATGCCAGACTGTAAAGCGGTGCCGTTTAAATCCTTGATGACGGGGATTTTGATCGCCGTTTCACCAATCCATCGTTTAGCCGCATATTGCAGTCCCGGTGACAAATAGGCGGTTGTGCCACCTGAATTAATATTAGGCGTTCCACCGATTTTGTCTTCATCAGCATAAATAAGACTAGCTTCTAATACTGTAAATAAATACCCCGATGACTTCACATTGTCGTCATGTCCATTGACGCGGTATTGAAGCGAGGCATCCAGACTTGTCTGATTGCCGCGTAAAAACCCTTTGTGTTTGCCATTGGCTTTATATTTTATTTGCCCATCAAAATTCCAGTCCGTTGATGCGCGGGTATAAATCAAACCACCAAAAATATCCGTGCTGCCGTCACTCGTTTTTCCTGTATTCCCTGTTGGGATATTTACGCCCACAAATGGTGCGATGCGTGTCGTCGTACCGGGGCCATCTTTACGATAAACTTGGTAGCGCCCAAATATTTTTATATCGGCTAGGCCAGAGGCTTTGCTGTGGGCTGCTCCAATGTCAACGTCCTTACTAATCAAGGGGACGACACCAAATAGGGCAAATTTATTTGTCACACCATAACCCGCCGCTGTAATGGATTTCCAAATCTTTACGTCGCGGTCAACATTGCCCAAGGTATCGCTATTATGAACATAATGAATTTGTTGTCTCACAATAACTTCCTCATCGCTTACTGGCAATGCGGTATTAAAAGTGATGGGGGCGGCGTGTGCAGAGGTGGTCAAGGCCAGAAACGTACTGGCATAAACAACCCTAGCTATCTTGGTGCGCTTTGTCATTTTTGGTTCTCTCGATAAAAATATTCAAGGATTGTACAATCGCTCAGCGGTTTCCCGCTTCCCGGGCAATAGCTTGCTAACTCCTCAAGGCCTCGTTTGATTTTGAGCATATCTTCAATTTTTGGTTTTAATTCTGCAATCTTTTGACGGGCACAATCGCGAATATCGCCGCAATCAGCATTGCCACCTTCCGTTAAACCAAGAAGGTTCTTTATTTCAGATAATGTAAACCCTAAATTTTGTGACCGGCGGATAAACCGGAGTCGTTTAACACTATCATTAGAATAGCGACGATACCCAGACTGTGTTCTCTCGATAGGGAAAAGTAGCTTCTGGCGCTCATAATAACGCACGGTGTCAATCGTGACACCGCAAGATTTCGCCAATTTTCCAATCGCAATTGTGCTCATACATATCTCCAATTTCCAGACGATAACCTATGGACTATAGTCCAGAGTCAAGAATAAAGATAAAAAAATATGATCTCTAATTTTGCCACTAAATAGAAGTTTAACGGGTGAAAGCACAACATGGCAAAAATAAACTTATCCACGGTTTTTGCGTTTAGTATAGAGTGACGGGATGAACCTTGATTATCAGGAAATTATGGCTTTGCCGGAACCAGAGAATGGGGCGGATGTAGGGACGCTGGATTCTATGCAAGATGTTTATCATCAGGTGGTCGGTAAATTTACCCGCCTTGTGGATGAGGCCAAACGGATGAAAATGTGCTTCTTGCAAGAAAAACGGGTGGCGAAATTGACGAAAAACCTGACCTATTTCAAGAGGGTACATCGTTATTTGCATAACCAGTACCTGAAGGGGCAACGGGTTAATTTTTGCTTGCGAGTGCGAACATGGGTGTTGAGCAGTTCGGCACGACGGGCGAAAGTGCGCGCGTTGATCGGGGACAAACGGATCGAGAAATGGCAAGAGAAGAAACTGATTCTGGCGGCGCGTAAGGATATGTTATCGGGAGCATGGCGACGCTCGTCGCTCTGGCATGATTTGCTACTAACAGAGGCAAGAAATGGGGGGCAAACCCCTTTGCCCACAACGAATGATTCCTTGGTGAATGAAGGGCTTTGCCCGAAAGAACATGAAAAAACGGGGCGCGAAAACAGGACTAGCCGACGCGGGAGTGTCGGGAATTGGTACCGTCTTCCGTCTTTACCGCGACAAATAAACCCACGCCGTGGCCAAAATGGCGACGGACGGGTGATGGCTTCGGTTGGCGGTATGCGCCGCGCGGTGCCGTCGGTGGTGTTTTGGCCAGATGAACTTGGCGTTGACGATTTGCAGGCGCAGGATCCGTCCGTCAAAAGTCAGGACCAAAAGAGGCCATGTCCGCCAATGTTATCTGTAATCAGGCAGGGCGATACGCGTTTTACGCAGAAGGCAGATGTCGGAGACGGGATGGTGGCTACCGCGCGCGAGGGGCCGGATTAGCCCCTCTGCGCACGGCGCGCGCCCCCTACGGCATGAAATCAACCCCGCAGCGCGCCAGCGCGGCGCATTTTGTGCTGGGTGATCTGAATGTAAGGACGAGTCCTAAGGAGAACTTGGCTCTTCGTCATTATTGTTATTGGCGATCACCGCCCCAATACCGCCAATGGCCCCCAGGCCAAAGACGATGGTACTGGCACCGATGCCGCCGCTCGCACTTGCGCCGCCTGCACCTGCCGCTCCATTACCACCCTGTGCAGAGGCGGAACCTGGTTGGGCTTTGGCTTTGAAGTGGGAATCAATTTCAAACCGACCATAGGTTGCGGGGCCGGTTGGGGTTGTGCGCAGGTTCTGGCTGAAGTTTTGAAAGGCGATAGGGGATAGGGAAAAGACAATCGGTGCCGCCCCCGCACTTGGTACGAATACGGCGCGGTTGCTGCCTTTGACAATAACCGTGTGGTCGCCGGATGTGACGGTGATTTCGCCTTTGCGGTTCATGCCTGTTGTATTTTGGCCGGGGCCGCGCAAGACAAATAGAGTTGCGCCAGTGGCGTCCAGAGCTGTTCCGGCGGGAATAATGCCCGCGCCTTGGGCGATCTGGATGGCATTGGCACCCACGAGGCCTTCTACCATCGTGCCGCGAATACCCATGGAGGATGTTGGCGTATTAATGGAAACGGCGTCTGCGCCAGAGTTCGAAATATTGCCGGACATGAAACGGAACATGCCTTTGGATACATTGGCGACCATGGAATTATTGGCTTTGTTCGGGTCATAGACGAATTTATCAATGGTCAGTTCGCATTCCGGGCCGACCGTAAAGACAGTTTTGTCCTTGAGAAGGATTTGCAGGCTGCTGACTTTTTTGGAATTGATCATTTGGCCGAGATATACCTCTTCTTTGACCACAGCTTGTTTGGCAATTTGATCGACAGTGGTAACGGTAACGTCGCCTTTGACTGCCGCATTGACTCCAATGCTGGCGCTTTGGGCCGAAGCAAATGTGGACAGGCCCAGGGTGAGGACCAAAAGGGAGATGCTCAGGAGGGGTTTGTTGGTCATGCTCATTTCGCCACCATTTTTCTATAATCATTTAGCAAGCCTCTTTGGCTTGGTGTCAGGGGGCGGGTTTGGAGAATATCAAGTTCCCGTGTGGCCGCTTGCAAATCATCAAGATGATAGAGGCAAAGGGCGTAAAACAAGCGGGCGGAATCCCAATTGGGCTGGGAATACAACATGCGCTCCAAAGAGGCGGCGGCGTGTAAATAGTCACCGATGGCAGCCTGTTGGCGGGCGTAATTCAGGTTTAAGGCCTGATCGTCAGGGTTGGCATAAATTTGCTCGAAGGTTATGGCCGGGCCGTTATACTCTGTTGCACTGGGGCTGACGCTCATGGCGAGGGCGGCAAGGAAGGAAATATGACTAGCGCGAAGAAGTCGGTGCGGACCAGTCCTCTGTTTATTGCGTTTTTTCATAGTGCCCCCTAGTCTTATAATTGTATTTATAAGGGGCTACACTACGGAGGCGACAGCCAGATAGCAAGGCGCAATATTAACGACGGGCGCGATGTTAATTATGTACAGGTGCGTGGAGCTAGCGAATAATCATCACTGAGTTCTCAGCATGTTGCAAAACATCATAAGCCACGCTGGACTGGAAGAAACGGCGGAAGCCTTTTACCGAGCTATCCGCCATGACGATAACCGAGAAGTCTTTGCCCTTTTCGATGATGGCTTTGGCAGGGTCGCCGATTTCCGTATAAGTGCTGACCACGTCTACCCCAGCCGCTTCAATGGCGGCCTTGGCTGTGGTGATAGCAAGCGTCGCGTCGTCGAGGTCGTCCTTGGTTGGCGCGACGGAAATCAGGTGTACAGGGCAATTACACCGCGAGGCAAGCACGGCGTCTTTCTTGGCGGCGTCGATAGATTTTTCGTCGCTGACGCAAATCAAATGTCCGTGGTTTTCTTCGATCTCGCGGGCTAGCATGACGGTGCCGCGGTGTTCGGTGACAACTGTATTGGTGACTTTCCAGTTGATTTTTCCCTCAACGCCTCTCGCGCCTCTGCCGGACATGGCGATGATGGTTAAGTCATATGGGTTTAGTTCACATTCGTCCAGAATGCCAGAAGCCACCGTAGGTGCAACCATGAGCTTGAGGGCAATATGGGTGCCGTTCGGGGCGGTGTAGCTTTTCATGGTGTCGCCGATCGGATCGCCGTAGACACGTTTTCTGATGGTTTCTTCTTCCCAGTCCCCGTCAATGAAACCCATCTCGATGAGATTGTCTCTGGCAATTTTAAGCGCCCGCATGCCAGGGAGTTCAAAACCCCAATCCAGCATATTTTGCCGCGCCATGTGGACGCCTGATTTCATCCCTTTGTCAATTGGGCGGACATAAAGAAGGGTTAGATCTGCGTCATTTCCTTGGCCGATTTTGACGGCGTATTTAAGACCGCGGCTGGATTCATCCGAACCATCGATACACACAAGAATTTTGAACCTCGGCGGTCCTTCTTCTTCTTGGGTTTCGTCATCTTCATTTTCTATCAAGTTGCTCATAATGCTCTCTTACTTTGCAAGCAATGGCCAATACACAGCAGACACTACCAATAATATGGCCATAGACATTATAGCCATTCTCCAGCCAATTTTAAAGAAATCTTTCGCTTTTAAATATCCCGAAGCATAAACGATTAAAAAAGCAGGGTGAGCCGCCGCTGTGAAATAGGCAAATGAAGACGCGATTGCTGTGACATATCCGAGGATAAGAGGATCTTCTCCAGCGAGTTGCGCGGTTCTCAAGGTAATGGGGCCAAGAACCGCTACAGCGGCGCCTGCCGACATGGTGTTGGTGACAAGGGTTGTGAGGATGGCTGTGGCGGCGGACAGTGGCAAGCCGTGATCCATATGCATAGGGCCCAAGACCGCGAGGAATGAATTGGAAATCCATTCAGCCGCACCGGAGTTTTGCATTTGGACGCCAAGAGAAATTGTCGCGGCATAAAGCCAAACCACACCCCAGTTAACTCCAGAATTCAAATCGTCCCACCGCACAAGGCCAAGGACGAGGAAGGCGGTTGCTCCCATAATGGCGATCGTTCCTAAACCGTATTTGTCGGACAAAGTAACCCACGCAATAAGGGTAATGGTAAAAAGAGTAATGGCCATCCAATCCCCACTGCCCATTTTCCCTTGCTCATCAATCCGTTTGCGTAGTTTGGCAACGGCGCGTTTCAAATTCTTGCGCTCGGGTTTGAAAGTGAAAAACAAGATCATTGTAACAAAAGGAACTTGTAGGAGAAATACGGGGAAGGCATATTTCATCCAGCCGATATAATTAACCAGATACTGGCGGGTTTCCGGGTTGGTTGGGTCGAAGAAAAAATCTTTCCAATAGCCGATCATGATGGCATTTCGAGCGCCGCCTGATGGTGTCCCGATCCCACCAATTGCGCAGCCATATGAAATAGAAAACAGGAGAACGGCAGCGAGGCCTTTAACTTCTTTGGGATTGTCCGAGGTTAAAGTGATGAGCATAATGGCGACAGGGAGCATCATGGCGGCAACGGTGTGTTCCCCAATGATGGAAGCGAGCATGCCGCACACGAAGGTTACCCCCATGCATATACCGAAGATGCCCGTTCCCGTCATTTGAACGATCATATAGGCAATGCGTGTGTCTAGCTTTTGCTTCACAATGGCAACCGCTAGCATTAATGACCCCATGATGAAGAGAACGCTGTCGCCCATTAGGCTTTGCGCAACTTCGGAAGACTCTTTTTTGAGGATGAGGACTTCGCCAATAATGATCATTAGGGCAACCGCCGGCAATGGGACGGGTTCAGTAATGAACAAGATCACGGCGACAAGAGCCATAATCATGACGTTTTTGCCTTCAACCGTTAAGCCTTCAGGGGTCGGTAGGGCGAATAAGATGCCGCCAATGATGAATGCGATGAGTAACCATCGTTTCTCAGCCAAGAAATAGGCAATGCCTCGTAAATTTCGGGATCTGGAAAACCGAAGATTGGGTCTGCGAATATTTAACAAAGCCATATTGTTCTCTTAAGGATTTTTGCCCTTAGGCTGGCGGATGAAGGATGCGATATGTATGAAGGTTTATGCTTAATAAAAAAATAACCCGCCGAATTTCTCCGGCGGGGTAATGCTTGAAGGGAGGGTCGGTTTAGTTCCCGAACTTCATTTTCCATCCAAATGTTGCTTCAAATTGCTTCATCTCGATGGTGATTGTATGGCCTGGGTTTGGACCTTGTGGTGTAACTTCGATACCAGTAACGCTATCAGTAGGTGCATACATAACACCAAACTCAAAGCTCTGACGCTCGTTAACTTTAAATTCGCCACCTGCTGTGAAGTGATCAGTAACAACACCTGGAGCCAATATGTTCAATGTAACATGGTCAGGGCTAATTGGTTGTTGGTTATGGGCATAACCACCGCGTAATGTCCATTGGTCATTCGCGCGCCATTCTGCACCGACTTTAAAAACGTCAATGTCTTGCCAGCCGAAACCTGGGCCATCTACAGAACCAAATGGTAAAGGTGTGCGAGAAGAATTACTAACTGAGCCGGCATCTGAGTATTTAATGTGACGGAAGTCAGCATTAATTGTGAAGTCAGGCGTTACGTCGGCAGAGATGCCGATTTGGAAGTTAGACGGAATGTCAAAATCGCCACCATCAGCAAATAAGCCAGCGTATTCTTTAAATTCGCCCATGCTGATTTTAGTTTGATAAACACCGGCAATGCGGAACTGCTCTGAAAGAGCAAATTCAACGCCGATTTTACCACCAAAACCTGTGGAGGTAGAGGTGCCATTATTGGTAAGCTTAGTTGGCGCGGATGTGACACCGCCAAAAGCGGCTAAGCCATTGCCTTCGAACATTTGGTAGCCAAGTATTGGCGCGATACCAATTTTGAAATTGCCCATTTGCTTGGCATAGCCAACAGATATAAGCGCTTGGCTTAGGTTAATTCCTGCATTGCCACCACAAAATACACCATTATCAAATGGTACTCTTTGTGCAGGCGGGGTAGGTGGGTTAGCCAATGCTTGGCATGTTGGATTTACAACATCGCGGTAATCTGAGTTCATGCCGCCGTTAGCTGCGATTGAAACACCCCACGAAGAGGTGTCATCAATGGCTTTCACAAATGCGATATTGGGAATGGCAAAGAAATTCTCTGTTGATTCTACGGTACCATTTGGCGTGAACCCTGGGCCACCGGCTCCTGTAAACTTACGTTTTGGGCTAAAAAAGGATATGGCAACATCAAGTTCAGTGCCGTTACCGACCATGCCAGCTGGATTGACGATAAGGGCTGTTGCGTCGCGACCATCTGCTACGCCTGCGCCGCCCATGGCTTTGTTACGTGCGCCCGCGCCATGTGTGAAATAACCTTCTGTAGCAAAGGCGTCTGTTGCAATTAACGCACTTGTACTGGCAAGGGCCACTGCAAGTGTTAATGTTCTCATTGTTTTGTTTATCATAGTATTCCCCTTTATAATTGTTGTAATATGTTATGATAAAAGCGGCCTTGCAGGCAAGACCGCTTTCTTTGATGTTATGTTATTGGTTTATGACCGTTGCAAAAATACAAGGTTAAACCACACGCTCGATCAAGAACATGTATACGCCGCCATCTTCCCAAGATTTTAGCAATTTGTTTCCGGTCGCTTTGCAAAAAGCTTCGAAATCTTTGATGGCGCCTGGATCAGTAGAGGCCAGTTCAAGAATTTTACCGTTTTCCATACCCTTAAGTGCTTTTTTAGCTTTCAAGATTGGAAGAGGGCAGTTCAGTCCTTTTGTATCTAGGACTTCATCAGGTTTAATATCAGACATAATTTCTCCTGTTTTGGTGTCTGGGTTACATATAGAGATTAATGTCGGATTGCAAAGCGCTCTCCATCCATGTGGCGGCACCGCCAAGTTCAATTTCATCAATCATATTTTCTGTTTTCTTCTCGAAAAGGTCGATTGTCATTTGGCAAGCAATCATCCGCACATCGGAAAGAACAGCTGCCTCACGTAGCTCTTCGATCGAAGCAACGCCTTTTTTCTTAATCAGGTTTTTCATCATCACAGATGTACCAGCCGTAACGCCCGGTAACATACCAATCATATTTGGCATGGCCATTTGCATGCCACCCATTGGCATACGCATGGAAGCATTGCCAAGTGTGGTTACGCCCAAGTTTAGTTTTTTATCAAGTAGTCCAAGGCCGTAGAATGTAAAGAACATGGTGACGTCCACGTCCATTGCAGCGGCGGTTGTTGCAAGAATGAAAGGTGGGTAAGCCCAATCCAAAGTTCCTTTCGTGCAAATGATTGTCATTTTTTTGGCATTGCCAAGGTCCATATCGGCCATGTGGTCTCCTATTCCTTCTAAATTCCCCTGAAAGCCCGTCTTTTATTAGACATTGCTTTATTAGTGATTGCGAATGTAAAACAATTATCTTGCATTGTCCATTACCAAAGTGGAACACGTTATGGTGAAGTAAATAGGGGGAATTAGTGAAGTACGAGACAGTTTACATCGGCTCGGAAATATACAGGAATGCTGCTTTTGGGCATAATCACCCCTTATCTTATGCACGGCAGGAATCAGTATTGGATATGTGTCGGGTGCTGAACTGGTTGCCACCAGAATTATTTGTACAAAGTCCCGTGGCTGAGATGGATACCCTCACCCGTTTTCACGATGTCGCCTATGTTCAAGCACTTAAGAGTGCCGATGAAAACGGGAAGGCAACGATTGCTCAACGGGAGCAATACAAATTTGGCACCATGGAAAACCCGCTTTTTAAAGGTGTGTTTAAACGAGCGGCAACGACAGTTGGCGGATCGATTGCGGCTGCTAAAATAGCCATGAAAGGGCATACGGTTTTTCACCCTTCTGGCGGAACACATCACGGGTTAAAGGACAGGGCGCACGGGTTCTGTTATTTCAACGATCCAGTGTTTTCAATTTTGACTTTTTTGGACGCCGGGTTAAGTCGCGTTCTTTACGTGGATATCGACGCTCATCACGGGGATGGTGTGGAGGCCGCCTTTGTGGATGAGCCGCGTGTGCATTGCATTTCTATTCACGAAGAAAACCGTTGGCCTTATTCGGGAAAGTTGGAAGATCAGAATGATGGTTGCGTAAATATACCAGTGCAAAAAGGTATAAATGATAGTGAATACAGATGCTTAATGGATGAACTTGTTCTTCCGCATTGTGATGATTTTAGGCCAGAGGCCATTGTGATTACATGCGGCGCAGACGGGTTGCATGATGATCCTTTATCAAAAATGAGCCTTAGTAATAGTGCTTTGTGGGGCGCAGTGCTGACCTTACGAGAGCAATGCTCTGCCTGTGTTGTATTAGGTGGAGGGGGATATAATCCTTGGACGACAGTACGTTGTTGGGTCGGGCTTTGGGGGCGCTTGGCGGGCTTTGATTTTCCCGACCAGTTACCGCAAAATGTACAAAATAT
>JAJRSG010000237.1 GCA_024278915.1 Alphaproteobacteria bacterium | reverse complement strand
TGCCTGCATCGTCTTGCTGGGCATTCTCAGCAGCATCTTGCACATTTTCAGGAGAGGTGTTCTCGTTCTTGCGACCGCGACCACCACGACGACCTCTACGGCGTTTCCGTTTTGTCGGTTTGCCGTCTTCGTTCTGTTCTGTGGTTTTGTTGCTATCTTCAGTCTGTGACTCATTCCCGGATTTTGCCTTGTTTTCACTTCGGCGTTTGTTGCGGTTTTCGTGAGCAGCTTTACGGTTTTCTTTGATGACAGCCTCAAGCGGATCATTTTTATTGTCGGACTTGGTTTCAACAACTTCGATTTCGTAGTTTGGCCTGATGAAATCAGTTTCAGAAACAATTTCCGTAAACATGTTTGTTGATGTTTCGATTTGGTTGAGTAAATCGCGTTTATCATTAAACAAGTATTCGGCGACTTCTGGGGTCACTTTTAACCTGATCCGGCTGGCTTTCCCACGAATGCCAGCTTCTTCAATAGCTCTAATGGCTTTAAGCGCACTGGATTCGATCGAGCGTTTTCGCCCAACCCCGTGGCAATGCTCACAAGATGCAGTTGATCCTTCCAATAAACTCCGACGGCGGCGTTGACGTGAAATTTCCATTAGCCCGAATTGGGAAATTTTACTCATTTGCACCCGTGCGCGGTCTTTGCGAAGGGCGTCGCTCATACGTTTTTCAACGGCCCGATTGTTACGACGTTCGTCCATATCGATGAAGTCAACAACAATGAGGCCCGCTAAATCTCGCAAACGCATTTGTCTGGCAAGTTCATCGGCTGTTTCCAAATTGGTTTTAAGGGCTGTGCGCTCTACATTACGCTCTTTGGTCGAGCGGCCGGAGTTCACGTCAACAGAAACAAGGGCTTCTGTTGGATGGATAACGAGGTAGCCACCGGATTTTAATTGGGCGATTGGCTCAAGACAGGTTTCGATTTGTTGTTCGACCTGATAGCGCAGGAACAAAGGAATATCGTCTTTATAAGGTTGTACGTTTTTGGCATGACTTGGCATGAGCATTTTCATAAAGTCTTTCGCCATACGGTAAGCTTCGTCACCTTGTACAAGCACACTGTCAATATCTTTGCCGTATAGATCGCGAATTGATCGTTTGACCAGATTGCCTTCTTCATGAATGAGGGCCGGGGCGATGGATTTTAGGGTTTTATCACGAATTGTGTCCCATAAGCGTGAAAGATAATCATAATCGCGTTTGATTTCGACTTTTGTCCGTTTAGCGCCAGCTGTTCGAACAATGACACCCATGCCTTGTGGAACAGATAGCTCGCTCATAACCGCTTTTAGACGTTTACGGTCGGAACCATTGCTAATTTTACGGGAAATGCCGCCACCCCTTGGTGTGTTTGGCATCAGCACACAATATCTTCCGGCAAGGGATAGATAGGTGGTCATGGCGGCGCCTTTATTGCCGCGTTCTTCTTTTACCGCTTGAATGAGTAGGATTTGGCCACGCTTAATGACTTCCTGAATTTTGTAGCGGCGTTTTGATTGCCGTTTGCGACGTGCGCCGAGCATTTTCTTTTGCTCTTCTTCAACTTCTTTATCAGAAGCATCGGCAATGTCTTCTTCGTTATCATCATCATCCAAATCTGCTTTTTCTGCATCTTCGTCAATAACGACAGCGTCGTCATCCAGATCACTGGATTTTGCATCGCCAGAAGTATCTTCTGTTGCAATCTCATCTTCATCTTCGTCTTCTTCAAGACTTTCTGCCTTTTCTGCTTCTAGCAAGGCAACTTTATCTTCGTGAGGAATTTGGTAATAATCAGGGTGAATTTCGCTGAAGGCGAGGAAGCCATGACGGTTACCGCCATATTCAACAAATGCAGCCTGCAGTGAGGGTTCGACCCGTGTTACACGGGCTAAATATACATTTCCTCGTAGTTGTCGTTTGTTTTCGCTTTCAAAATCAAGTTCTTCGACTCTGGTTCCGTCGACAATTACCACGCGGGTTTCTTCCGGGTGGGAGGCGTCGATCAACATTTTCTTTGACATAAAAATCTCCGTTTCGGCTCAGATGCATGTCGGGAGATGTGTTGGCATTCAATATTAAATTGGGGCCAGTCCACATCGCACTGTTTGCAAATTTATGGAGCCGTATGTGTGTTAAAAATTGTAATAATAAGACATGAAATAATGCAGCGCGACGCACGAACCCGTTGTTTTCCTTCGTAGAATTGTGGAGTTGTCCGACAATTTGGAAAATGGATGTGCGCAGAACCTGCATAAAATATAACCTTTGGTACCGCCTGTTGCGGTGTATTAGGGCGCGCTCAAATAGTGAGTCGCTATCTCCCTGTGCGTCCTTCTTGCATAAGATAGCGTGTTTTCCTAGCCTAATATGAAGAAAACACTGTTTTGCATGTTATAAAGCTATTTTGGTAACTTTCTGTCAAACCTATGAGGGCAGTATGTTTATATGAAATTAACCGTAAAAATGTGCCTTTTTACCTGCTACCTCTGCGTTTTTATGGCTATAAACGCGCAGGCAAGTGAGGTGCTAGGCATTTCCCAACAGGTAAAAGGAGATGTAACGGAATTACAGATCAAATTGACCAAAAATGTAACCCCTAAGGTCTTTGTGCTCAGTGAAGGTGGGGTACGGGTGGTGATTGATCTACCTCGAACCAATCTAGCTCCGCAGGTTCAAAAACGTATTGGCAATGAACATATATTTTTGGGGAAAGGGGGGGTGAAGCAGATCAGATACGCACAACGTGGCGAGAAAGACATTCGCCTTGTTGCCGATTTGTCTAGGGATGCGAAATATCTCTCCCGTTCTTATCAAGAAGGGGTTTTGCGTTTGTTTATTCAGGGAAAATCTGTGCAAATTAAAACGACAGGACCGCGCGTGTTTAAAGGAATGGTTTTTCCTCGCCTAAAGCCCAGCCTCCAAAATGATACACAGGTGAATATGGTTTCTGGTATTCCCGTGCCACGTCTCAAAAATGGCCGCATTTCGAGAGCGAAAAGAAAACTAGTTGTGGTGATAGACCCCGGTCATGGCGGACACGACCCTGGCGCGATCGGAAAGAAAAAAGTTAGAGAAGAAACCGTCACCTTAAAAGCGGCTCTGGAACTTCGCAAACAACTTTTAAAGACTGGAAAATATAAAGTTGTTCTGACGAGATCTACCGATAAATATGTCGCTTTGGAAAACAGGGTGATGATTGCGCGTAAAGCAAGTGCCGATTTGTTTATTTCATTGCATGCAGATTCTTTGTCCAAGTCATCCATTCGAGGAGCTTCTGTTTATACATTAGCTGATCGGGCGCAAAAACGAGGCCAAAATTTAACCCAAACCCAAAACTGGATACTTGATGTTGATCTTGCGAGCCATTCTGCGCCTGTTGCAAATATTTTGGTGGATTTGGCTCAGCGTTCAACTTTGTCAAAATCAGCTGAATTTGCGGACATTCTTGTGCCTCAACTAAAGAAACAAACTGTGCTACTCGGCAACACTCACCGGCAAGCAGGGTTATATGTATTACTTGCTCCTGACGTACCAGCCGTTTTGCTGGAAATGGGATTTCTATCAAACAAGAAAGATGAGGCCCTGTTAAATTCGGCCAAACACCGCAAAAAATTGATGAAAAGCGTCACCAAAGCAATCAATTCATATTTTACAGCACAAAATACGTTACAGGCGAGCCGCTAGGCTTTATAAACAACTGAATCGGGATTGGTCACATGAGTGGTCATAATTGCGCCTAATTTATCGGCAAAAGGGCTAATATGAATACGCAAACAATGGATAGCCCTTCGCTACCGCCCAAAAAAGAAGATAAAAAACCCGAAAAATGGGCAAAGGCATGGCGTATCTTCAAAGTCCTGTTTGTTGTTGGTTTGATTCTAGGGCTGTTCTCACTGATTTTTGCTGTTGTTTACACGATACGTGCCACTAAGGATTTGCCGAGCATTACTTCCTTGCAAGAATATTCTCCTGCGGTGATGTCGCGAGTTCATGCTGGAGATGGTAAATTGATTGCGGAGTACGGCATTGAAAAGCGTGTGTTCGTACCAATACAGTCCATTCCCAAGCAAATTCAACATGCTTTGGTTTCATCCGAAGATCAAAGATTTTATATTCACAACGGGTTTGATCTCAAAGGGTTTACCCGCGCAATGGTTGCGAATGTGGGGCATGTTTTAAAAGGTGAGCGCTTCGAAGGCGGGTCAACATTGACCCAACAGGTTGCCAAGCATTTTTTGGTTGGTAATGAGCGCAAAATTGACCGCAAAATCCGTGAAATTTTCATTGCTAAACGCATTGAAAAAGCCATGAGCAAAGATAAAATTTTAGAACTATACCTAAATGATGTCTTCTTTGGACGCCGAGCTTACGGTATTGCGGGCGCATCACTTAATTATTTCAACAAACCCCTTGATGATCTTAGCTTAGGACAAATGGCTTATTTGGCGGGACTGGTCAAAGGTCCCAACAATTATCAACCTGATAAAAACATGCAAAAGGCAATTAACCGCCGAAATTATGTACTCAGCCGTATGGCCTTAGATGGCTATATTACCCAAGAACAACTTGAGGAAGCCAAGAAAGAGGAATTGGTAATTGCCAACCGATTATTCGGCGATGAGTATTTAGCCGCAGAATACTTTGTTTCTGAAGTACGCAAACAAATTAATGATCTCTACGGGGAGCAACAGTTGAACGAAGGTGGGCTGTCCATTCGCACGACATTGGATACAAAAATGCAATTGGCCGCCCGTAAGGCTTTGCGACGCGGCCTTGAGATGTATGATCGTCGGCACGGATACCGAGGTAGTTTAGGGGTGATTAATACGGAGTCAAATTGGCCTGAAGCATTAAAAGAGTTTGCCAAACCAAAAGACATTTCGCCTTGGCGTTTAGCGGTAGTTTTAGATGTGAACGCTAAGAAAGCTGAACTTGGTTTTGACGATGGTGAAAAAGGTGAGCTCCTCCTTGCTGATATTGACTGGGCCGCAAAACCTTTAGAGGAGGGGCGTGTTGGAAATGAACCACAATCTGTTAGCGAAGTTGTCAATGTTGGTGATGTAATTTTAGTAGAAGCAAAGCCAAAGTCCGAGACAGCCTTTAATCTTCGCCAAATACCGCAAGTAAATGGTGGGTTGATTGCCATGGATCCACATACAGGGCGGGTGTTGGCTCTTGTTGGCGGGTATAGCTTTAGTCAAAGCCAGTTTAATCGTGCAACGCAAGCTTATCGGCAACCCGGTTCCGCGTTTAAACCATTTGTCTATGCAGCAGCTCTTGATAGTGGGTTCACGCCAGTAAGTAAAATTTTAGATGCTCCCTTTGTGATCGAGCATAATGATCGTGACGAAAGCTGTCAGGAGCAACAAAACGAAGGGTTGGCGGCTTTGCGTTTTGGAGCGGCGAATGAAGACGGGCAGGCAGTGGAAGAAAAATTCATCGAGGAAATCCCTGACAAGGTGCCAAGTGAAATTTTATCTCGAGAATCGCTAGAAGATGAAGAAGAAGTTGAATGTGGCCCAAGGTTTTACAAGCCTGCCAATTTTAACGCTGGAAAGTTTTACGGATTGTCGACACTACGTCTTGGCTTGGAAAAATCACGAAATGCAATGACCGTGCGACTCGCTAACGATATAGGCATGACGATTATTGGTCGCTATGGGCGTAATTTCGGCATTTATGATGAGACTAAGCATGAATTAGCATGGGCATTAGGAGCCGGGGAAACCACTTTGCTTCGTTTAGCATCAGCCTATGCGAGTATTGTCAATGGCGGTAAAAAAGTAACGCCGACCCTGCTTGATCGGGTACAAGATAATACGGGAAAAACTATTTATCTACATGATGACAGGGCTTGCCCAGAATGTATTTTAGAGAACTGGGACTTGTCCTTACCACCTGAATTACCAGATGAACGCGATGTCGTGCTTGACCCTGTGACAGCGTACCAAATGGTATCAATGATGGAAGGAGTTGTTCAACGTGGCACAGGCCGCCAAATGCTGAGGCTTGGTCGCCCAATTGCGGGGAAGACCGGCACAACAAATGATTTCAAAGATGCTTGGTTTATGGGCTTTTCACCAGATTTGGTAACCGGAGTTTATGTCGGGTATGATCTGCCACGTACCTTAGGAAATGAAACGGGGGCGAAAGCCGCTGGCCCAATTTTCCGCTTTTTTATGGGAGATGTGCTTAGCGATAAACCTAAAGTGTCTTTCCGCATTCCAGAGGGGGTATCTTTGGTGCCTGTTGATAGTGTTACTGGAGAACCATCCTATATTGGTGCGCCTAACTTTATTTATGAAGCTTTTAAACCTGGCACAGAACCACGTATTGGTGGGGGCGGTTCAAAAATCAGTATTGGACAAACCCGTAATGATGATGAGGGGTATGATTTTGAATTTGGCAGTAGTGACAATACGGCGCTTCCACAAGATAATTCGGTGGTAAACGGCATTGCTAAACAGGGCAAAGTAGTAGATGCAACCGCACCAGCAAACCCCCCGAAACCTCCTGTGAAAACTGACGGCGAAGAAGGTGGAGTGCCGCCAAAAAAACAAGATGAAGTAGACTTGGACGACGGTTTGTATTAGGAAGCATTTTCGTTTTAAACATTCTCTACTAGGGTAATTATGGCCGCAGAACACGACAATTTAGCGACGAGTATTAAGCAGTCGATTGCGCTGTTGAGGAGGCGTCTTTGACGGCGAAACTTCTGAGCGCAGGCTAGCGGAACTTAATGCCTTTATTGAAAAACCTGATTTTTGGGATGATCCCCAAAGTGCACGGGCGTTAATGCAAGAGCAGGGGGCGTTAGAGCAATCATTTGCGCAAATTACCAAGTTTGAAAATGATTTGTCTGAGGCCATGGAAATGGTTGAACTTGCCGAAATGGAAGGTGATGAATCCATTTTAAACGAAACCTTAAACATACTCGTCGACTTACAAAGTAAGGCCGAGAAAGCGGAAATCGAAGCTC
>JAJRSG010000236.1 GCA_024278915.1 Alphaproteobacteria bacterium | reverse complement strand
TGTACATCATGAATGACATAAGGTTTGCCATCATCATGACCAAGCAACATGAGTACATGGCCAGGAATGTAAATTAGGTCACCGGCTTGACCTCGTGCTAATCTGTTTACTTTCTCTGATAGGGGGGCACTGCGATCATATCTGCTGTTTTTCCCAATGTCGCTTTGCCCTTGATCTCCCGAGTTCCTTGGTAATTTGATCCCAAAACTTTTGTAAACTTCTGAAACAAACCCCGTGCAGTCACGTCCTTCAAATCGATGGCCCCAACCATATCGTTCACCTAAAAATTTGAAAGATTGTTTGATAATATTTTCCTGTGTAAATGGTAGGTAGCCTACATGCACATCTTCTTTGCGCTGTATCAGGGCGTGCTTAAAGTCGAGGGCTCCACTTTTTGTGCGTATCGGGAGAATGACCATATGGCTCAGATAAGGATTTTGCCCATATAGATTATGTTTTAAATTGTCTGGGCGTGAGAGAGGGATTTTAGTGCCCATATCCAAGCGCAACATAGATACTTGTGGTGCGACGGGATTGAAAACTGTTTCGACTTTGTCACCTGTTACGACGAGAAAATGATCTGTTTGTGAATATCCAAAAACCTGTGCGCGGGTGCCAATGGCAATCGCTGACAGAGGTACCCAAGCAATATAATTATAGGATTGAATTAATGCCCAATTCCCATCTGAACTTTCATGCAAAACGGCAACGGCATCACCTGGAAATAATGCACTTTCCTGAAAACGTTCGATGTCTCTGTCTTTAGCGCCGTCGCTAAATAACAAGTCTTCTGTCGGATAAGTTCGAATAGATGTTCGTTGGGTCGCTAAAGCAAAGCGCACATGGTTGTTATTGGTAACGGTATCTAAATTGAGCATGTTTTCATAACGGGCAAAATCAGCGTCATTCACAGGGGTGCCATCTGTATATATCCGCTTATATTTTGGTACTTTGCTGACGGATCGGATGAATTGCAAAAGCTCTTCTTTTGAGAGTGTATCTTGTTGGGCTTCCACGTCATAGAGTGTGGGATCACTCGCTGTGTTTTTTACATTAAATTTTTGAATTTCCTCAGCGCTCAGTAGTTCACGGTCCATGCCGGGTTTAATCCAATACTCCGGTGATAAGTGTTTGGTTTTTACTCCTATGACATCCGAGACAAATTCATCCTCAAACCCTAAGTCATAAGGAACTGAGTTTTTGGTTTCATTGCCGCAAGAAACAAGCAAGGGCAGGGCGATACAAATCAACAGTGCTTTGGTATTCATAATAGTCCTCAAGATAGTAACCGTAAAATTTTACCGATTAATAGGCCGCCACCTGTGCCAATAATATAACCTAGCATAGCCATTAATACCCCTATGGGAATTAGCGCCCGTGAGTAAGCCGCCGCAAGAATAGGTGCCGATGCCACACCGCCTATATTTGCTAACGAAGCAACGCCGCAAGAAAATAAATCAAGCTTAAATATTTTTGCTGCCATCAACATAATGATTCCGTGGATTAACAAGATCATGAATCCAGCGCCAATAAAGAGTGGTGCCTGACTTAATTCAGCAAAATTGGCACGAGAAGCGATGAGCGCAATGATCCCGTATAATAAAATATTGCCAAGTTCACTAGAGCCAGCCATCGAACCGAGTTTTGTCATGGCTGCAAGCGTACCAAAAACAGTTACAATAAGGACGGTCCATGTTGTTTTTGAGAAAAAGTCTGTTGCTGGTAAAAAATTAGCTAGGTATTGTGCGAATGCAGATGCCGCTAATCCCAAGCCGATTAAAAACAAGAGGCTAGATGTTGAAATAACCGAGCTGTCAGCTTGTGTTTTTGTTTCAATTCTTGCACTTACTTCATCTATCAACTTGGTGTTACTTTTGGCCCATTTATTAAATCGAGGGGCGAGGGGGACGAAGGCAAGTAGTAATACGACCCATATAGCGTAATCAATCGAGTCGATGAGTAGGGTGTATCCCATGCTACTATCAGGAATATCAAGCGCCCCTTGAACGGCAACCATATTTCCGGTTCCACCCATCCAACTACCTCCCAGTGCGGCAAATGTCATCCATGTGCCTTCTGGCAACCATATTTTTAGTGCTAAAAACGTAATGATAATACCGACGCCAATGCTGAGGCTTGCTGTAAAAAAGGCGAGTAACATTTTTGGCCCTAAAGCCGCGATTTGGCGTATATCTCCTTTGAGGAGCAATAAAAAAATCATTGAAGGGAGCAGGTTACTCTTCAAGACGCGGTAAGCTGTATTGACGCTGTCGGTTTTAGTCCAAAGCCCAAAGGTGGAAAGTAGCATAACGACAAAGTACAAAATAACGATCCCGGGGATAATTTTAAAAACCCGATATTTTTCTGTGCTTTCTAGTAAGCTTATGGTGCCACAAATAAAAAATAATATGGCAAGATATGCGAAACCGCCTGTGATCATGATGGCCCCCCGATGATGTTATACCCAGCTTGGCACATCTTCTCTCTCCAGTATATCTTTTATGGTTGGCCGCTTTCTTATCACGGCATATTGTTTGGCGCTAACAAGTACTTCGGGAATCAGGGGACGAGTATTATATTCACTAGATTGCACCGCTCCATATGCGCCCGCTGATGATATGGCTACAAGGTCACCCTGTTGCATTTTTGGCATTTCCCGCATAACGGCAAAAGTGTCGCCCGTTTCGCATACGGGCCCAACAATATCATAGGTCATTTTCTCATGATTTGATTTTGCGTTGACGGGGTTTATTTCATGGTGGGCACCGTATAAGGCAGGGCGAATTAAATCGTTCATGGCGGCATCTAGGATTAAGAAATTTCTAGCGCCACCTGACTTGATGTATTTTACTTTTGCAAGTAGCACGCCAGCATTTCCGGCAATTGCCCTTCCGGGTTCAAAGATTGCTTTTAGCCCTTTTCCTTTTAATTTTTTTGTTACCATGGCCCCATAAGCTGAGGGCAAAGGGGGAATGTCTGAATCATCATGGTAATGTATGCCAAGTCCGCCACCAAGGTCATAGGTGTTGATTTGATGACCATCAAAGCGTAGCGCCTTAATGAGTTCCAATATTTTATCCATCGCCATTTCAAAGGGTGTCAGGCTATTGATTTGGCTCCCAATATGCATATCAACACCAGTGACTTCTACGCCAGGAAGGTCTCTGACATTTCGATAAACTTCTCTCGCTAGATTAATGTCGATACCAAATTTATTCTCTGCTTTGCCGGTCGAAATTTTTTCGTGACCGCCAGCCGTTACATCTGGATTAATGCGTAAAGCTACAGGAGCTATTTTCCCCATGGCTGTCGCCACCTCGCTAAGGGCAATTAGTTCAGGCTCTGACTCAACATTGAACTGGCAAATACCTGTGCCGTGATTGGCGCTGAGGGCTGCTTGCATTTCTTCTTTGGATTTTCCAACACCAGAGAACACAATATTGTGAGGGGCAATGCCAGCTTGTAAGGCACGCTCAAGCTCACCGCCGCTGACAACATCTGCGCCAGCGCCTAATTTAGCTAATAGGGTGAGAATGGCTAAGTTTGAATTGGCCTTTACGGAATAGGCGATCAAATGGTCAATCCCCTGAACGGCAGAGGAAAACTCTTTTAAATTCCGAGTAAAAGCCGATGCACTATACACATAAACAGGTGTGCCTGCATTTTGAGCTATGGTTGCTAGGGGAATATCGTCAACCCATAACTGTTCTTGTTTCTGGTTGAAGCTAGTCATGCCCGAACTTTCCAAAAGAAGGCGCGCATTTAGTTTTCTGCATGGGCTTGAACTAATGCCAATACACGAAGTAAATTGCCTCCCCAGATTTTTTCAATATCTTCTTGAGAATAGCCTCTTTGTATGAGCTCTTCGGTGACATTCGCCGTTTCTGCGGCGTTCATCCAACCATCTATTCTTCCGCCGCCATCAAAATCAGACGAGATGCCGACATGGTTAATACCAACCGTTTTTACGATGTGGTCGATATGGTCAACGAGGTTGGCTACATTAGCAGGGGCTGAAAGTTTGTTTGCGGCTTCCATTTTTGTATCATAAATAGATTCCGTCTTTGCATCCATTGACAAGAATGCCATGTCGTCTAGTAGGCCCATTTCTTCACGTACCTTTGCCTTGAACTCTTCTTGCTCTGGAGTCATGTTTTTCAAATAAGGGCCGTAGGCGACAACCTGAATGACGCCCCCTTTTTGTGCAAGTGCGTGTAATTGTTCATCGTCTAAATTCCTGACGTTATCTCCGATACTTCTCGCACCCGAATGAGAAGCAATTACAGGTACTTTCGAAAGAGCAACGGCCTGCATCATTGTTTTTTTGCTGGCATGAGACACATCAACCATGATGCCTGCTTGGTTCATGGCGTGGACTAATTCTTGCCCTAGTGGCGTCAAACCACCATGAGTGTCTTCCTGTTCGCCTTTGCTGTAACTTGGGTTCGAACTGTCGCCAAATTGGTTGTGGCCGACATGAGTGATTCCCATATATCGCACGCCGCGTTTTGCCCACATGCTTACTTGGTCTACGGAATGACCGAGAGGGTATGCATTTTCTAACCCAATAAAGGCAATTCGTTTTCCTTCTTTATGAATGCGGTGCGCATCATCCGCGCTCAAGGCTAGTTCTATCTCAGAAGGATATTTTTCAGGAAGGCGCATGATGGCTGTGTAGCGTGTTTCCGCAATTGCGGCTGCTTTGGCGATCCCGTCATCTGTATCATCGCCTTGGGGAGAAAAAACAAT
>JAJRSG010000235.1 GCA_024278915.1 Alphaproteobacteria bacterium | reverse complement strand
GCGCGCGGCTAGTTGCTTTGAAGACATCCCCAATGCTTCCTTCACGGCCTTGATCCACCCCTTATGCGGCCTTTGCATTTTTTGCAATGGTGGCAGGGATGAAATCTTGTTGTCTAATGCTTTTCGTGCTGTATCTTTATTCATTCAATTAACCTACAGATTAAATATCTTAGAAAAATATTAACTCATATATTAAATATTATCAAGAACAATTAACTTAAAGGTTAATTTTTGACTTTATCAATGCTATAGAAGCAGTGCTAACACCATATTGCGCAGCCAGCTCTTCCCATTTTGATAGAGCGACCTGCGTTTGATTTATGATCTCTTCAATGCGCTCATTACCAAGTTTGGCCTCTTGGCCAAGTTTGCGTAAATGATCCTGTCCAGGATTACGCCCCTCGCCCATAACCATTGTGCTTTGTTCGCCGCGCGGCCCAGAAGAAAACGTCAGATCATAAGCGGGTGAGAGTTGCCAGCCGCCCTGTTCATCCATCAAAAAGCTGAAGTTTTTAGAATGGTCGTCGCGATTATGCGCGAGAACATTAAAAACGGCGCATTTGTACATTTTTTCAATTTCGCGCACATCCCGCGTTAAGGAGCTGGTTAAAGCGATCAGATCTTCATAATCCAAAGACGGGGTTCTATAATCTGAATGCAGCAACCCGCAAGCCGTGTGCATATGCACTCTTTTACGGCCAATACGATCAAAGCGTTTTATTGCAAAAAATCCTGCGCCATGCTGCGCATTAAAGAGATGAACTTGCGGCATAAAAATACCGGCCTCCATAGCCATCAGCGCGTAAACATATTCAATAGCGCCAGCATCAAGACCGTCCTGAGAATTAGGGAATTTCACCATCCACGGCTGATACCCTTCGGCAAGCTCAGACACGCCATGCACAATATTTTCAAAACTATCATCAACCCCAATCAAGGCTTTAGGGCGCGCGCCGCCAGATGAACCATTTAACGCAATAAGCTCGGCGAGAACGTCTGTGGCCTCCCCTTCCAACACATCCCGCGATTGCCGCGCCAGCACATCGAGGCTAATCGGCTCATTGCTGTTATCACCACTATGATCTGGTTCATAGACAAGAGCGCCCAAAGCGCTCATCCCAACATGCGCTAATCTATCAAGCGGCGTAATATCCGAGGGTAAAATACCTTTAGATCGCGCCAAACGGTCAAAAAGTAAGCGACCCCAACCATCAGGAAGACTGTCATTAAAAACGCCAGGCAACCCTTCAAACAAATGAATATCAAAACTGGTTACGCCTGATTGAAGCGGCAAGCGTAGCGGTGATATTGCAGGGCCGGTCGCAATAAACGAGGCATCATATTCAAAGTAAATTTTACGATCGCGCATAGCCAGGCGGCCAACAGGGATGACTTTTTTACCAAAATTAAGGCCGACTTTGATCTCTTTGACGTCTTTAATATCCTTCATTTTCGGCTTCCTCTTTGTCTTGTGGGCTTATTACCATCTTCAAGAACCTCATCAATCGAGGCAAAGCTTTGCTGCGAAAGATCCAAAGCATCGAGCATAGCTTCAAGACCGCCCACCACCATTTGGAGTTTCAGGAAAGATTCCAAAGAAATTGCGCCTTTTTGCTCAAATTTTCGCAAAGTGGGTAATGGGACGCCGGAACGCTCCGCAAGCCCTTCTTGCGTCAAATCCATGCCCAAGCGCCTTTGACGGACATTCTCAGCCAGTTTTCTTTGTGCTTTCGATGGCGTTACAAGTGATACCATTATATTATTAAACCTACAATTCTGTTTGTTACTAATATTATAGTATTGTTTACCGAAAAACACAATTTGTTATTTCCATCAAAAACCGTGTGATCTCGCATGAAATTATCCTTTGTATCTATTGCTGCTCTCGGCTTGCTCGTTGTCATTATCGCGGCGCAGCTTGCCCATGACAGACTTGTGAAGCTTCAATTCGCCTGATTTGGCGCGATTTACCATCGCATTAAAGTAAGCGCCGGGCTTCATCACGCGGTTTTCTTCGCGTAAATTCGCCTGATCTGTCAAAATCACACACACGGCGGCTCCGATACGGCTCAAGGTCATGCACGCATGTCCCCATGAGCTTTGGGAAATCCCGAGTTTTCTGTTTAAACGATAG
>JAJRSG010000234.1 GCA_024278915.1 Alphaproteobacteria bacterium | reverse complement strand
TGACGTCCCAAAAACCCATTTGCACCAAAGACGACGACCAGACCTTTTGCCATGTTTAACTCCTGAGTGAATCTATATCCGACTTACGCGCAAAATTAAGAAATGTCTATGAAAGATAGGCAAAATAGAGCAAAGAAAGCTGAATATTTCTTAATTAAAAATATGTGTTCGCGTATCGCTTTTTTTATCAAATTGGGCTATAGAGCGGCTAATTCAGTTAAATGTGAGTATTATGACGACTGCTTCTGAGCAAAACACCCAAGCCGGACAGGGCTCTGATCAAGAGGTCATGTCGTGGCAACCCCAAAGGGCTATGGCATTGGAGGCCGCTCGACGACATTCTGCGCGTGTGAAGACAGGGCGGCGCGTGCTTTTGACAGGGGCCGTTACATTGGTGGGAACTCTTGGATGGTATTTTATTCATGCGCCGGAAAGTTTAACGCCCACAGCTAGCGCGACCGAAAGCGTAAAAATGGTCAATCCAATCTATAAGGGCCGTACTCTGGACGGGCTAGGTTACCGGATTGCGGCAGATGAGGCGACTCGCTACACCCAAAATCCAGATGAATTGAAACTCGAAAAGCCTATTTTAAGTTTCTCGCGAGTACAAGGCGTTCAAGATAGTGTCGTGTATGCAGATCTAGGTATTTACAATCATAAAAAACAGGTATTGGCGCTTGAAAACAATGTCCGTTTAAATACGGATGACGGGTATCTCTGTAACACCCGTCAAAGTCAGGTATTCGTGAAAGGGAAGCGGATTGAAGGCGAAAGTGCGATTGATTGTAAAGGTAGTTTCGGTACGACTTCTGGTAATGCTTATGAAATTACAGATCAATACAGCCAACTTGTACTTAAAAAAGGGATGAAGGCACATTTGGTGCCAAAGCAGGACCAAGCAGAATTTCCAGTTCCGACTACCATGGCCGACCCTGTGCAAGGTGATACTCTCCCATCTGGTTTTAGTACCCATAACCCTGTTGACGTGATTGCGGACCGGGCAATATATAAAGGGGAAAAAATCACCCTTACTGGTAATGTCATTGTCCAGCAGGATGATGTTCGCATACAGGCAGACCGGATGGAGTTGTACCGAAAGAAAACTGGCAAAACAGAATCCGGTGATGATAAATATGGAGACGTCAACCGGATCGAGGCCATCGGTAAGTTCAAATACAGTAATGCAGAAGACAAGTTAGCCGGTGACAAAGGGGTTTACGTTAGAGATAAAAATACGATCACGGTAACAGGAAATGTAACTTATGTTCAGGAACAAAAGAGTTCCATCAGTGGTTGCCGACTGGTTTATGATTTGGACAGTAGTCGGGCTAAATTTGACGGTGGCTGTAAAAATACGAAACAAGAAGCAGGACGGGTAATCATTAAAACTGGTCAGTAGTGGTGATTTTCCGTCATAAAATGTCCGTAGGGCAACATAATAATTTGGGACAAGGAATACAAATGAACTTTCAAAGCTTTGGGTTAAAACTGGTTTTATTGGTATTTGGCTTTGCCATTTTCCCTGTTAGTGCAGCGGCGCAATTTATCCCCGGAAGTGATGCGGCCACAACGATTTCTGCTGATCACGCTGATTACCGTGGTGATCAAACCATTTTAACAGGGCAAGTTGATGTGCGCCAAGGTGATGTCCGAGTGCTTGCTGACAGAATGACGGTATATAGCTCTGGTGAAGGCGGGTTGTCGCAAAGTGGGTTTTCACGCATCGTAGCGGACGGTAACTTTTATTATCTGACTCCCGACCAAGAAGTGCGCGGTGAAAAAGGAGTTTATACCAAAAAAGACAACACATTTGTTGTGACAGGCAATGTGATCTTGCGGCAAAAAGACGGCAATGTAATCACTGGAGATAAATTATATTATAATCTTGGGACAAAACATGCACGGGTTGTCGGGAGTTGTAATGGGCGACGTTGTGGATCTGAAGGCCGTGTAAATATCTTGATCCAAAACACGCAAAGCATAGCCAATAATTGAGTCGGCAGTGTTAGTTCCAATAAATACTGCCACGCAAGAAGGTCTTGCTGCGGTCAATATATGTAAATCCTATAAAGGGCGTACCGTTGTTAAAGGGATCACATTATCCGTAAAGCGCGGTGAAATTGTTGCGCTGATGGGGCCGAATGGTGCTGGAAAAACGACAAGTTTTTACATGATTATGGGTCTGATTGAAGCCGATAGCGGCAATATATTTCTGGATGGTCAAGATATTACGGGTCTGCCGATGTATCAACGGGCAAGGCTAGGTGTCGGTTACCTTCCACAAGAAGAAAGTATTTTTCGCGGATTGAATGTGGAGCAAAATATCCGCGCCGTCGTCGAATTAGGCGAGAAAGACAAGCATAAGTGCGACGAAAGTGTTGATGCTCTTCTGGACGAACTCAATATCGGCCACATTAGGAAAAGCCCCGCTTTGGCGTTATCCGGCGGGGAGCGCAGGCGAGTCGAGATTGCTCGTGCTTTGGCATCTCGTCCATCTTTTATTTTACTGGATGAACCGTTCACGGGCATTGACCCTATTGCGATTGCCGACATTTCTGACCTTATTCGTTATTTAAAAAAACGAGGTATTGGAATTTTGATCACGGATCACCGTGTACGCGAAACCCTCGATATTGTGGACCGTGCTTCCATTATGTTTCAGGGAGATGTTTTGTTTGAAGGCAGTCCCGAAGAAATTCGCGCCAACAAAGATGTGCGCCGTGTCTATCTTGGGGATAAGTACGCTTAAACTTTCTCCTGATCATTACAAATCTGAAACCACTCTTTAAGAGATACATGTTAATCCCTATATGAAGAATAACATAAGGGAATGTTCATGGCGCTATCGCCGCAAATTCAGTTAAAGCAAGGTCAGCAATTGGCCATGACGCCGCAATTGCAGCAGGCGATCAAGCTTTTACAATTATCCAATATTGAACTGGCGGCTTTTGTTGAGGAGCAAATTGAGGGCAACCCTTTGTTGGAGCGCGGGACAGGGACAGAAAATAGACGTACAGAGGATGAAAGCAAATCTGAGACGGACGGCGGTCTTTCCGAGCTAAACCTCGCGTCGCCAAATCAGGAAGCTGCAGATGCCATCGACGCGCCGGAACAAATGTTGGATGCGGATGCCACTCTTGCCGAACTTGCCCCTTCCGCACCTTCAGTTGGCGGTGAAATTGATTGGTCAAAGTCGGGTTCAGGTGGGTCATTTAACGGCGGTGAAGACTATGACGCTGGTGCCAATACAGCCCAAGAGCTTTCTCTGCGTGAGCATTTAAGCGCTCAACTTGCATTAGAAATTCATGACGAGCGTGACCGCCTCATTGGTGCAAACCTGATCGACCATGTTGATGAAAACGGTTATTTGCAGGCAGACTTGCAAGATATTTCAAACCGTTTGGGCGTAACCGTATCGCGGGTTGAGACAATTCTCTGCCAGATGCAAAGTTTCGAACCAACAGGAGTGATGGCGCGAAGTTTAAGTGAGTGTCTGGCGCTACAATTTTCAGAACGGGGGGAACTTGACACTTCCATGCAAGCATTGCTGGATAATTTACAGCTTTTGGCAGGACAAGATTTAGCCCGTTTGGCAAAAATATGTGAACTAGACGGTGATGAATTGCGCGAATATGTGGGACGATTGCGTAGTTTGGCCCCCAAGCCAGGACTTGCATTTGGTAGTGATACGGCCGCTGTCGTGGAACCAGATGTGTTTGTGCGTGAACAACCCAATGGTGGTTGGGCGGTGGAACTTAATAGCGAAACCTTACCCCGTGTTTTGGTAAATTCCCGTTATTACGCGGAAATTTGTGGCAGTACGAAAGATCAAAAAGTTCAAACCTACATGAGTGAGTGCCAACAAAATGCATCATGGTTGGTAAAAAGTCTGGATCAAAGGGCACGTACAATTTTGAAAGTATCTAGTGAAATCGTTAAACAACAAGATGGTTTTTTTGCCTATGGCGTAGATCATTTGCGGCCTTTGAATTTACGCACGGTCGCAGATGCCATTGAAATGCACGAAAGCACGGTGAGCCGGGTTACGTCCAATAAATATATGTCAACTCCGCGTGGTGTGTTTGAGTTAAAGTATTTTTTCACAACAGCCATTGCGTCATTAGATGGCAGTGAATCCCTGAGTGCGGAAGCTGTGCGCCATAAAATAAAAATTCTGATTTCGGAGGAAAGAGATATAAAATCTGTTCTCTCAGATGATAAAATAGTCGATTTGCTCCGCGCCCAAGATGTTGATATCGCCCGTCGTACGGTGGCAAAATATAGAGAAAGTCTTGGAATTCAGTCTTCGGTTCAACGCCGACGCGTATTTAAAAACAAGGTTTAAGAGAATTATATGTGGATAAAAAAATAGTTTTTTCCCTGCGTATTTATCTCGCTTTATGCTAGTATTTATCTAAGCAACCCAGAAAGGAGCTTCCCCTATGCAAATCCAAATTGTTTCTAAAGGTATTGATGTTTCCCCTGCGCTCAGCGAGCGCCTCAGCGGACGACTTGAGGACATGATGGATAAATATATACATAGGGAGGGCGAAGCAAATGTTTCGATTTCCAAGGATGGTTCTGGGTTTCATACAGTGATTTCCCTACATCTGCCGTCTGGCACAAACATGCAGGCAAATGGCGCGGCTGCTGATGCTTACGCTGCCACTGACGAGGCTTTAGAGCATTTGGAAAAACGTTTGCGTCGTTATAAACGCCGCCTCAAAGATCACCAGCAAGAAGCCAAAGCAGAAGCCCTTGCGATGTATATTTTGGAAAACCCTGTTTCTGAAGAGCAAGAAAATGAAAATACCGATTTGCCAGCCGATCCGATGGTGATTGCCGAGAAGAAAACGGAAATCCGCACCATGACGGTTAGCATGGCATCTTTGGAGTTGGGATTAACCGATTCAAATGTTGTTATTTTTAATAATGCCGCTCACGGCGGCATGAACGTTGTGTTTAAGCGTGCAGACGGAAACATTGGATGGATTGACCCGCAACGATAAGCAGGCTAAAGAGCGCTCCTAAATTTTAAAACGAGCACTTTCGTCCATGAAACCTGAAACATTATTTATGCCCGCTTGCGTCAATGCTAATCTTAGTGCTGTCAGCAAAAAGCAGCTCCTGCAAGAAATGGCAGATATGGCGGTGGCTTGCGGTGCTTGCGGTTCATCAAAGATTAAAGCTCGGGATGTGGTCGCTGCAGTTATGGAGCGCGAACGGCTAGGTAGTACGGGGTTTGGAGATGGTGTTGCCATTCCGCATGCACGTATGCAAGGTATTGAAAATATTAGAGCTGTATTTGCCCGTTTGGAAACACCGTTGGATTATGATGCGATTGATGATCGCCCTGTTGATCTGGTTGTCCTCTTACTGGCCCCTGAAAATGCCGGTGCGGAACATTTGAGAGCTTTGGCACAGGTATCGAGATTATTGCACCGCGAAGAAATGCGAGCAAAGCTTCGACAGGCGCCAAATGCAGAAAGCTTGCACGTTCTTTTAACGGAGAAACGCACAGTGGACGCCGCATAATTTTTATAAGTCATTGTCACATCTATATTTTAACTGTAAATGTGTGAACCTATGGCAGGTCTCTCTTCATCACACACAGATATGTTTATCAATAGAGAACTATCTTGGTTGTCCTTTAACAAGCGGGTATTAGAAGAGGCGCAAAATAAAGCGTATCCTCTTTTGGAACGTTTGCGATTTCTGGCAATATCAGCCAATAATCTGGATGAGTTTTATATGGTTCGTGTGGCGGGTTTGCGTTCGCAAGTCATTGCTGGCATGCCTTCTCTTAGTCTGGACGGGCAAACACCGGCTAAACAGCTTGCGCAAATTAGAACCCATGCAAAGCAGCTCATCTATGCCCAACAAGATCAGTGGAAATATTTGCGCGGGAAGCTAGGTAAGCAGGGGGTGGAGGTCAAAGCTGCCCTCACATTAAATGCGAAGGAGAAGAAAAAACTTAAGGCGATCTATGTGTCTGAAATATTGCCTTTGTTGACGCCAATGGCAATTGATCCTGCCCACCCATTTCCATTTATTCGTAATTTTGGTTTTGGGTTGATTCTATCTATATCTGGAAATGATATTCCGAAAGTTCCCTATCGGAATGAGAAACCGGCAAGTCGTGATAACGACGGCGAAGACCGCAAAGCTTTGATTATTGTTCCTGCTCATGTGCCGCGGTTTATTTGCCTTGAAGATGATATTTCCAACATGCACCGTACATTTGTATCGTTGGAAGATACGCTAAAACTATTTGCTCCTGAGTTGTTCCCCGGTTCCAATATCGTAGACTTTGGCCTTTTTCGGATTACACGTGACAGCGAAATATCGGTTGATGAAGAAGCCGAAGATTTGGTACGGCATTTCGAGTTTTTGCTTAAAAAGAGGCGGCGTGGTCGGGTCATTCGTTTGGCGATGGATGCGCAAACCCCTCAGCATCTTAAAAACTTTTTGGTAGAAAGTTTTGAGGCTTGGGATGAAGAAATTATGGAAATTGATGGGTTATTGGGCCTTGCAGATTTAACCCAGCTTATTTCTAATGACCGTGCCGATTTGTTATTTGAACCCTATGAGGCCAGATTTCCGGAGCGTATTCGCGAACACAATGGCGATTGCTTCGCTGCCGTGGCGCAGAAGGATATTCTTGTGCACCATCCTTATGAGGAGTTTGATGTCGTCGTACAATTTTTGCAACAAGCGGCTCTTGATCCTGACGTTGTCGCAATCAAGCAAACCTTGTACCGCACCAATGATGACAGCCCGATTGTTAAAGCTTTAATAGATGCAGCAGAGCGTGGGAAGAACGTAACTGCATTAGTAGAGCTAAAAGCCCGCTTTGACGAGGCTAGCAATATTCGTTGGGCGCGTAATTTGGAACGGGCAGGCGCGCATGTTGTTTACGGGTTTATTGATTTTAAAACGCATGCCAAAGTTAGTTTGGTCTTGCGTCGTGAAGGTAAAAAACTACGTAGCTACACTCATTTGGGCACAGGGAATTATCACGTAGAAAATGCGAAAATTTATACAGACTTGGCCTTGTTTACTGCCAGCGAAGAAATTGGCAGGGATGCAGGGCAATTATTTAATTATGTGACAAGCTATGCGCCGCCTAATGATTTGCAACGGTTAAAAATTGCCCCGATAAATTTGCGGGAAACCTTGCTAGCTCATATTCAAGCCGAGACAAAACATGCACGCCGAGGTAAGGGCGGTGCCATTTGGGCCAAGATGAATTCTTTGGTTGATCCTGAAATAATTATGGCCCTTTATGCGGCTTCACAAGCGGGCGTCCAAATTGATTTGGTGGTTCGCGGCATTTGTTGTTTGCGACCGGGGGTAAAAGGCCTTTCAGAAAATATTCGCGTAAAGTCTATCGTTGGTAGATTTTTGGAGCACTCTCGGATTGTTTGTTTCGGTAATGGGGCGGCCTTACCTAATAAAAAAGCTCATATATATTTTAGCTCTGCTGATTGGATGCCGCGTAATTTGGATTTACGCATTGAAACGCTGGTGCCTGCTGATGACCCGACGGTAAGAAGGCAAATTATGGGGCAAATTATGACGGCGAATTTGCTGGATAACTCTAACAGTTGGGATCTTGGTGCGGATGGCCAATATGTCCGCCGAACCGTCAAGGACAAGAGCCACGCCTTTTCTGCCCATAGTTATTTTATGAAAAATCCGTCCCTGTCAGGACGGGGAACGGCTTTGAGATTGGACAAGCCTTCTGAGTTAAAAGTGAAGCCGCGTAACCTTCATAAGAAATCATAGGATGCCAATGGAGCGACATATTGCTGTTATTGATATTGGTTCGAACTCTGTTCGTTTAGTGATTTATGAAGTATTTGGCACAACCTTTACTCCAATTTATAACGAGAAGGTATTGGCTGGCTTGGGGCGGGACTTATATCAAACCGGAAAATTGCACCCGCAAGGTTGCCAATTGGCATATTTGGCGTTGAAAAGGTTTAAAATCTTGTTGGGTGCCCAAGGTTTCCACAAAGATGATGGCAGCAAAGAAGTGCTGATTGCCGCGACAGCTGCCTTACGGGATGCTGATGATGCGGATGCTTTTATTCTTAAGATTAAAACCGAAGTTGGGTTTGATATCACCCCGCTCAGCGGGCAACAAGAAGCGTATATGTCAGGTATGGGGGTGCTTGCTGGGGATAGTCGTGCTGAAGGTGTTGTGGCCGATTTAGGCGGGGCAAGTCTGGAATTAATTGAAATTGAAAATGGGAATCCCAAGGGCGGAACGACATACCCTCTTGGCCCATTTTCTATGTTTAAAGATGCGATGGACGCGGCGAGGCTAAGACCTGAAATTCAAACTATTCTCGATAATAAGTCGGCGTACCATTCGGGGCGTGATTTGTTTTTGATTGGGGGGGCATGGCGAAATTTGGCTTTGATCTACCAGAAGAGAACTGCATATCCTTTGCGAATTGCCCATAATTATACGCTTGATGTCAATACAGCATTGGAAATGGCGCGGTGGGCAAGTGGCGATGAGGGGGTTGCAGAAATTCTTAACTGGCGTGGCCTGTCCGCAAGAAGGGCGGACACGATACCTTATTCAGGTTTGTTATTGGAGGTGTTATTAAAAAGCCTAGCACCGCGTGCGGTTATTATTGCACCGGGGGGGCTACGAGAGGGGATTGTATATCACTCTTTAGCTAACGCACTGCCTAGCAAACATTTGCAGGCAGGAGCTTTGTTTGATGCTTGTCTGGCATTGGCGAAAGGCAGAGATCATGGTGAAAATCTGGGTGGACCTCTCTTTGATTTCTTACAGGGGATACAGTCTGTGTTGCCGCAACATTTTGACACTGCCAATGAAAGCCGCCTGCGCCGTGCCGCCTGTATTTTATCCGGTATTGGTAAAGGTTTACATCCAGACCACAAAGCTCGGATGGCTTTTCGGACGGTTCTTTATGCACCGCTTCCTGATCTAAATCATGCGGAGAGGGCATATTTGGCCCTGATTGTATACGCGGCCTATACGACGAAATTAAATACGCCTAATGATGAGGCGATTGCACAATTATTGCCCGCCACCGCACAAATGTCGGCCCGAACTTTTGGGCAAGCCATGCGGGTCGGTTTGGATATATCAGGACGTGCCGAAGCAGTATTATCGCAACTATCGCTAAGCTATGAGGGCGGTGATTTGTCATTGTCACCGGACCCAATGGCACAATATTTAATGACCCCGCGGTGCACAGAGCGGTTACAGTCTTTGACTGAAAATTTACTAGCAGGAAATCGAATATAATTCCCTTGCATTACAAAATATTCATGTAAAAAGGCTGGCATAACAAAATAAATCATGTATTTATTGTTTTACGATAAAGTGGAGAGCGTGTGTGTATAAAAAATTAAACATAAAGTCGATATTTGTGACGAGTACCATCTTGATGGGCTTGACCGCGACATCTGCATTCAGTGCGGAAATGCAAACTATTTTGGTGCCACACACGTCCAGTACACGCCATCTTGCACAATTAGAGGCGGCTCAATCCCAATCGGCAGTTAGCATTGTTTCTCAATTTAACGCCTTCACCCCCAAACGACAAACAACATCTGCCGTCATTGATTATCAGGTATGGGATGAGGCATTGAAAAATATCGTGCTACGACTTGGGCAATCTACCCGTATGCGGGCTAGCCGTCCTGCTGCAACTGTTGGTACAAGACTCGTAAAAGGTCATAAATCCGCCTATCGCCTAGAAGGTAGCCGGGTAACATTTTCCTATCTTAATGATGAATATAGAGAAGGGTTAACGGCTTACCGTGAAGATTTGGAGCGTATTGCGAATGAAGTCGATATTTCACGGTTGAACAAAAAAGAACAATTGGCTTTTTGGTTTAATTTGCACAATGTGACGCTGATTGAACAAATTGCTCTTAATTACCCTGTTCGCCGACCATCCCAACTTCGGGTTGGTGCTGATAAGCAACCATTGCATGATGCAAAACTATTAAAGATTAAAGGCGTTGATCTGAGCCTTCGTGATATTCGTGAGAATATCGTTTATGCCAATTGGGATAACCCTGATGTTATTTATGGTTTCTTCCATGGAAATATTGGCGGGCCAGCGTTGCAAAATTATGCGATTACGAGCAATAATGTTGATTATATTCTTGATCTTCAAGCTGATGAGTTTGTAAATTCTCTACGTGGTTTTCATGAGTCTCGTAGCGTGTTGAAAATTTCAACTTTGTATGAAGAGGCCCGCGATTTTTATTTCCCAAATTGGGAAGTGGATTTAAAAGCCCACTTGCGCCAACATGCAAGTCCGAAGGTTCTTGATGAACTAGAGGCTGATAAGCCTTTTAAATTTGATAGATATGACCCAATAGTCGCAGATTTGCTTGCTGGAGATCGACCATCAACTGCGAAATTAAATGTCACTATTAACGGTAGTAACCTGTCGGCAAAAATGTCTCCTGAAATCGCAAGGCTATTCCGTGAATTGGAAACAAAAACGCGAATCATGAAAAAACGCGGCATGCTTCGTAAAGGTGGCACGGTTACGATCGAAGATATCGAAACGATTGATGTTGATATTCCTGATTTAGAAGAAAAGTAAGTTAGACACAAAAGCTTTCGCAGTTTTAATCGTGTGGGAGAATTGTTTATCTTGCTTGTTTTTCTTTAATTTTTCATTTTTCTGGTATTTGCTTCATGATTATCGATGGGGCACTGTGTTTTGGCCTACCTAATGGTTAGTGTGGGAAGCGGGACTGATTGTGTTTTCTTATTTCATTGGGGCCTTGGCGAGAAACTGGCCCTATATGTAAACTCCTTGTCATCATCAGGATATTTGGTTTAGAAATAGGTGAACAAGGAGATTCGTTTTCAAGGAAGCCAATTTTAAAAAACCAAACGACTTAATGATTACTATGCAATCAGGCTTGGTATGTTTGTGGTTGAGCGCCTAATGGGGGCGCTATCACAACAAATGTTTGACTTGGAGCCGTTTCAACCCATCGGGCATACATCGTTTCCATGTTTGATTTTAAATGCCGATTATCAGCCCTTAAGTTATTTTCCGTTATCATTGTGGTCATGGCAAGATGCAATCAAGGCCGTATTCTTAGACCGTGTGAATATCGTTGATGAATATGAGCAATGTGTACGTTCTGCTAATATGGAAATGCGGTTGCCATCTGTTATTGCCCTTAAAAATTACGTTGCTCAAAACCGGTCTCCGGCGTTTACACGGTTTAACTTATTTTTACGTGATGGGTTTGCTTGTGTGTATTGCGATAGCCCGCATGAGCTAACTTTCGACCATGTTGTACCTCGTCGTTTGGGAGGGCAAACATGTTGGGAGAATATTGTTGCGGCATGTACGAAGTGTAATTTAAAAAAGGGAGGGCGAACGCCAAGAGAAGCGGGCATGGCATTATTTCGCAAACCTTACCGCCCGAATATCCATGCGTTACAAGCGCAAGGGAAACGCTTTCCGCCGGGTTTTTTACATGATAGTTGGTTGGATTATCTATATTGGGGTTTGGAGTTACAGACATGATACGAAGTCTTTTTGTGGTAATGACTGCTTTTGTTTTGTGGTCATGTGGCGTGGCAAAGACGCCGCATGTGATCCTTAAGACTGAACTCGGAAATATTGAGATTGCTGTTTACACGGACCGTGCACCGTTGTCTTCTGAAAATTTTCTCTATTATGTGGACAATGGTCTTTATGACGGAGAAGGGTTTTATCGGACGGTTCGCCCCGAAACAGATCCGCTAAATATGGGTATGGAACTTATTCAGGGCGGTTTGTTATCGATGGAAACGGTAACGTCCCCGATTGACCATGAAACGACACAAATGACGGGATTGTCCCATCTTGACGGGGCGGTTTCGATTGCCCGTGATGAACCGGGTACGGGTAGTGCAGCTTATTTCTTCATTAGCATTGGTGATAATTCATTTCTTGATTATGGAGGTGAGCGTAATCCAGATGGGCAAGGCTATGCAGTTTTCGGTCAAGTCGTGAAGGGCATGGATGTTGTCCGTGCCATTCAAGCCCAACAAACCGGTAAATCGAGCAAGGAAGCGGCTACCCAAGGGCAGATGCTTAGCCAACCACTTAAAATAATCAAAGCAAAACGACGTTAACTTCAATCTTTTTGATTATGCCTTGCCTCAGGCCTAGCTTCGGCACGCTTAATCTTTTCTTGAAGTTTCTTTAATTTGTTCTTTTGTCCCGCTTTGTGAGCCATTGCTTTTTGAATGGATAAATAAATTCCAAACATAAGAAAAATAGAGATGAAGGTGAGCACTAAATTTTTTCGCTTAGCTTAATCGCCGTTTTGCATCCGGCCGTAATGACGGCAGAGAGTAGGGGATAAGCAGGGGCTTCTTTTGCCCCTTCCTGAATGGCCGTATCTCTGTGGCGAAGTTCATCTTCGCGGAACTGGGTAAAGCGGGCTGACAAATCTTTGTGGCTTTCTTTTGTTTCTTCGATTTGCCCTGCGTAATGTTTTTCGATGACACTTTCGACGGCTTCGGTACAGGCATGGGCCGCTTTTTCGCCCATGAGTGCCGTCGCAACCCCCAGACCAGTGCTGGCTAATTTCCAGATAGGCAAGAGCGCGGTTGGTCGTGCATTGTTTTCTAAAAGTAACGCGTCAAATGCATCCAGATGTTCTTGTTCTTCAGCACACATATGGGATAGTTGCGCCGCTATTTTTTTTGTCTTGGGGGAGCGGCTAAATACTTTGGCTTGCGCGGCATAAATGGCGACTGCAGCAGACTCACCCGCATGATCTACTCTGAGCATTTCTGCAATTCGCGGCGAAGTTTTCTGTGTACCTCCCGGACGGACAGGGCGTGTGCTATGGGGAGCTGTTGTGTTTTTAACCATGGTTTTTACCTCTTAAGGCCACGCCTAAGCTTATAATCGCCGCACAAGCTGAAATCAATGCATTATAACCGGCCATGGAAACCCCCATTAGATGCCAAGGCGCGTCCGAACAAGACGGGAGTTTCACACCTGGTTCAAATATCTTGCTAATATCGGCAGGGGTAATTTCAGTGATTGTGGATGTCGCCGAACAGGTTTTCGGCCCCGCCCACCATTTGTATTCGACCCCTGTATGCCAGAAGGCGAGGCCAAAGCTGACGACAAATGCCAAGCCGATGAGGATAACAAATGTCCGGTCCCATTTTCCAGATTTACTAAGTTGGCATGTCAGGATAGCCAAAAGAGCAATGACAAGAACGACTTTATGGGCATGGCGTTGCCAATAACACATTTGGCAGGGCTGCATGCCGCCAATATGTTGGAAACCCAACGCGCCTATCCATAGGCTAGCCGATAATAAGATCGCGAGCCAAGGGCCGCGTTTGAGCCAGTATTCGCTTTGTAATTCGGTCATCATAAGTCTACTTTTTCTATCTGGATTTGGCCTTATACGTGCATAAACCTTATCTTTAAGCACGTAAAATGAAAATTAGGATAATCTTAACTATTGGCAAACTGCCTTATATGTGCTTTAAGACCCCACTTATTCAAAAACAGGGTTTGAATAAACTACATGAAAGTCATGGGGATGACCACGTCAACATTGCAAAATAACTGCGATTTAACATTGCCGCATATCGGCGCGCGCCTGCAAGCAGAGCGGATGCGCCGCAATTTGTCAGTGGATGCGATCTCCAAAACCCTCAATATCAAATCGACTTATTTACAGGCCATTGAAGGGCTAGATAAATCTTCTTTGCCAGGGCTTGGTTATGTTTTCGGTTATTTGCGTTCATATGCTTTGTACCTTGGTATGGATGCCCAAGAAGTTATTTCGACTTATAAGGTTGATATCGAATGCCCGCAAAACCTCGGTATTCGCAACCGCCCGCACTATGTACCAAAGCGAAGAATTCGTATTCCCAAAGGTAGCTTTGCCGCCGGGATCGTTCTGAGTTCCATGTTGGTTGTGGTGAGTTGGTATGGATGGAAGTCCGATGCGCATTCTGCGCAGATGATTGGCGACCCGACAGAGCAAGCTCAAAACGCAAGTGTTGTTCGCATGGCGCCGACACAAAATGACCCGGACGCGATTGCTCTGGTTGCCATTGGGCCAAGTTGGGTACATGTCAGAAGCGATGACGGTTCTGTCTTGATTTCCCGAATCATGTTGCCAGGTGAAATATTTGAAACCAAACGTCAAAATTTGCCCCTCCTGTCCGTAAGGGACGCGGGGGCGATTGAACTATATCGCGCAGGTAAACGCATTGGCCCCATTGGCCAAAAAGGCGCCAATGGCGCCAATATCCCTTTGGTTGAATAACCTCTCTTTAACTTGCACCGTTATTTCAATCGTTCCTTCCCTTGTAAATATTGCGAAATCCGTTTCAGACACACCAATAGGCGGCGCAGAGATAACTCTCGCTCGTTTGTTGTATTCCTAAGCCCTTAAGACAAGGCTTGTCCGCGTGGCCCCGACATTGCCGGATACCGTGGGGTGATGAAAAATGTTTCGCAAGGCTAAAGCCACGCGGTGATGTCTTTTTTTATTTGTTCAGAAACGTGTTTAAACTTACACACTCCCCGCCACGGCCCTCTGAGCTCTCGCAGCGACGCAGATATATTGGTATGTAAACCTCCAACATATAAACGCAGACACCTTCCCCCGCCTCAAACCTACACTAGCCTGACGCCTGTGACGAGGGAACTAGGCCACTATAGATTAGGTTTAGGGGGCGTGGATAAGATTGACCTAAATGGCAGTTAGGCATTATATTTCCAATGGTTGTTTGGGGGATAAAATATGGCAGATATATTTAATAGTTATGCTGAACTGGCTTCTGTGCACCCTGAAGGAGATAGCTATAAGAAAACCGTAAAGGATCGCGATAGTGTTGTGTGCATAGTTGCGCCACATGCTGGAAAAATTGAGCCATACACTTCTGAAATTTCAAAGGAAATCGCGAAAGATGATTATGGCCTCTATCTTTTTGAGGGTTGTTTGAACTATGTCAACAAAGCATTACATATCACTTCACATAACTTCGACGAACCTCGCGCATTGGAACTTGTTCAAAAATCACGGGTAGTGCTTGGCGTACATGGAAGGGCAGATAATGGCGATAAAGACACCATTTATTTGGGCGGCCTTGATGAAGAGCTAATGTGCTTAATAGCGACAAGGTTAAGAGAAAAAAACTTTGAAAGCCAGATAGGTGGGCATCAATTCCCCGCTCGAAACCCAAACAATATTTGTAATCGGGGCAGCTCTGATATGGGAGCTCAAATTGAAGTCCCAAGAGCTTTGCGTGATAAGTTTCGTAAAGACGGAAAGTTACTCGATAGTTTTACGCGGGCTATTAGAAAATCGATTGAGGACAAGTTGACCGTTTAGCGAAAACTATAAGCAGTTTGAGCCTGCTTTTCACTAGCGCAACGAATTCTTACGAATTTACCCGCAATAGCTTTCAGTGGTTTAAAAGCATCATCAAAGTTACATTGAAACAGTTCATAGCATTGTTGTTGTTGCCCTTCCCGAACATAGCTACCTTCCACACTATATTGCTTGAGTTTGTCATGGATGTAATTTTCAATTCGCCCTGCTTTGTCTTGGTAGGCTGAAGCTAACATTTTCCAATCGCTTGCACCACCGTATTTGTATTCATTTAATTTGCGCAATCGATCATCAATATCAATGGATGAACCAACTTTGATTAGCTTGAGTTTATACGAGCCAGCAATGTAAACATGAGCTTTCGTTTTACTCCTTAGTTGGAATGCAATTTTTCGGACATCACATTGAATACAGTGCCCCGCCTTTGTACGAAGGGTATGTCCTTCTTTTAAACACGGAGTGACGCCATAAACAAAACTCTTTTCTAAATCTTTCATAGCTTTTTGGTAGCCACCTTGTGTCATGCCTGTTCCGTCGAAAACATCGCTTCTTTGAATTTTGTGAGATCGAAGAAAACGTAGTTGTTCTTGAGTTAATTCTGCCATTTTCACTTCCTTTTTTATAATTTCACCAAAATATAACTCGTACTTTGCACACCTGCTTCCTCTTTCACCAGAACACCCCGCGCTAACAAATTATTGATGTCACGCATGGCCGTATCTTGAGAGCATTTAATTACGGTGACAGTTGTCAAATTGATTGTATAATATGGTAATACTACCTTAGAAATACCGTTAAGTCAAAAGCTGTAAATCGTGAATGGGCTTAATTTCGGTTATTGTCACTGTAATTTAAAGGAAAGTCAGTAAGTTATAAAAATATGATTTTGGTGTGGCCTTAAGGTGCAGTCTGTCTCCACTCGGCTAACACAGAATCTCGATACTCCTTGAAAATATCTTTGTGGGTTAGGTGCCATTCGCTATTAAAGTGCGGACGTCACTGTTCATACAGTGGCAATCATGATCGGGTGTTGATTAATGGTGAATTTTTCTGTGGTGATCAATTTTTTGAGAACAGTGTTGGAACCTAACACCCCTTAATTAAAAGCACACTTCCTCTTTCCAATCTCGTCTGTGTGGCGTACACACGGCGCATGAGTAATGCTTATGATCATCTTCGGCCTTGGCGGCAGATTGTGCGGCGGAAATCGCGGCAAATAATGGTAGGGAAATGTGCGGTAGGCGGGGACGCGCCC
>JAJRSG010000233.1 GCA_024278915.1 Alphaproteobacteria bacterium | reverse complement strand
TATTCTGCAGGTGCCCTCACCAAAGGGCTTGATAATACTGCCATGACCGAACTTGGCATGATGGCAGAGGCTGGAGCCGTCATGTTTTCAAATGGCGAAAATGCCATTGCCGATACACAATTAATGCGCCGTATCATGGCCTATAGCTCTGCCTTTAACGCTCTGATTGCCCACCGCGCCTATGACCCGCATCTCTCGGAGAGCACCTGCGCCCACGAAAGTGATTTTGCCTCCCGACTAGGACTCAGAGCCGCCCCTGCTTTATCCGAACGCATTATGGCCGAACGAGATATGGCCTTAGTCGAACTAACCGGCGCACGTTATCTGCTCGATCTGGTCTCGTCCGAAGAAACCCTACCCGCCATACGCCGCGCCAAATCCAGAGGGCTAGATGTGAATGCCTCGGTTAGCATCAACCATCTGGCACTGAATGAAATTGACATTGGCGATTATCGTAGTTTTGCTAAACTTGATCCGCCATTGCGCGGGGAAAGCGACCGCATGGCCCTACTTGCCGCCGTCAATGACGGGACGATCGATGTGGTGGTGTCTGCCCATGACCCGCGCCCAGCCGGAGAAAAACGTCGCCCATATGCTGAAAGCTCCGCAGGAGCCGTCGGTCTGGAGCTCTTATTATCTGCCGGACTTACCCTTGTTGCCGATGAACAGCTTGATCTCATGGCCTTCTTAAAATCCATTACCTGTAACCCCGCTGACCTCCTTGGCTTACCTCAAGGCAGGCTAGAAGTCGGGGCACCTGCTGATGTGATTTTAATTGACGACAACAAGCCTTGGCTCTGTGAGGCGGAAAGCCTCCGCTCCATTTCTCGCAATACCCCCTTCGACGAACGACGGATGCAAGGCAAAGCCGTCCTCACCATATGCAACGGTGAAATCGTCTTTGATGACGGGATTGGTAATGTCTAGTTTCAAAACCCTACCATGGGCTTGATATAAACTTCGACTCACAAGTGTTATACTATTGCATAAAACAAATATCCATATATACAATATGATATGAGGCCACGGATTTTCAGATATTTAAAACTGATATTAATAAGCTTGTTTTTAGTAACTCGCTTTGCCGCCATTGCGCATACCAGTGAATACGGTAATGGGCCCCATAAACATAATGGGAAAATTTGTGTACTGGCCATTGCCGCAGATGACGATCACAACGTAATCGCTATTCTTCCCGAGGGAGCCAGCTTACCTCAATTTTCCGCACAAAATTTCTTTTCCCGCCCCGTAAATATTTACCCTTCTTTTGTCCCTTCGGTTTCCACCTGTATGCGGGATCCCCCCAACCTTAAATCAAAACCAACCGAGCACTAATATTTAGCATCCGCCTTTACAGGGCGATTTTGATTTATGGAATTTTACAATGTATCTACGATTACCGCGTGCCATGCGTACGCCTATGGCTCTATTGATGGGCACCACTTTCTTGGCGAGTCCTGCCGTGGCGCAACCTGACCAAACTGAAGACGAAATAATTGTTACTGGCTCAATACTATCTGCCAAAACCACCGAAAACCTAGTTGGTGTATCGGTGCTAACTAGCGAAGAATTACAAAGACGCATGTCGGGATCACTGGGAGAAACTCTCAAATTTGAACCCGGTATCTCTTCAAGTTTTTTTGGGGCTGGTGCCTCCCGCCCGATCATTCGCGGTCAAGGTGGTTTGCGCGTATTGCTACTCGATAACGGCATTGGTTCTATCGATGCATCATCGGCAAGCCCTGACCATGCCGCAGCCGTTGCCCCTGCGATGGCAAGTAAAATCGAGGTCATTCGCGGGTCTGGCTTACTTCGCTTTGGCAGTTCTGCATCAGGTGGCGTGATCAATGTCATCGACGGGCGTATTCCAGACCAGGTGCCGGATAAACAAATAGCCGGAAAAGCTCGCCTTGGCGTCAGTAGCGTTAATCATGGTTTTGAGGTCGCCGTAGGAAGTGACGTAAAACTTGGCCAAATTGGCACAGCCGATATTCTTGGTCACGCCGAAATTTCCCATCGTAAAACAGAAGATTATGACATTCCTAAATTTGCGCGCTCGGAAAGCTTAAGGCAATTATCACCACTGCCTGTGACTAGTGAAATTCAAAACAACTTACCCAATTCAGCCACCAAGGCGACCAGTGTATCTGCGGGATTGTCATACCTAGGTGAAAGTGTATTTCTTGGGGGAGCCGTAAAAAACTTAAACAGTGAATATGGCATTCCGGGCGGTGAAGGTTCGACCATTAAACTTGACCAAACGCGATTTGATTTTACCTCCAGATATGATTTTAACTCTACTGTGTTTGAAACTTTTAACTTTTTAGGCGGCGTAGCCGACTATGAACATAAAGAAATAGAAGTTAGCGGTGATATTGGCACTATTTTCACCAACAAGGGGTTTGAGTTTCGCTCCGAAATTACGCAAAGAGAACGAGGCCCATGGAATGCCGCCCACGGTATACAATACAAAAAACGAGAGTTTGCGGCAATCGGTGCCGAAGCCTTCGTCCCTCCGACGACCACAAACACATTTGGAGCCTATAGTTTTCATGAGCTTGACTTTGGGGGCATCCACCTTGAAGCCGCCGCTAGGTATGAGCATGTGAAACATGAAGATAATAATGGCACCAAAACAAGCTTCAACGGCGTAAGTGGTTCCTTTGGTGTAGACTACCATCTTACGGAAACGGCGAAGCTTGGCGGGTCATTATACCGAACAGAACGCGCGCCAGCGACAGAGGAGCTTTTCTCCAATGGGCCGCATCTAGCCACCAATCAATTTGAGATCGGTGACCACGACCTAGATATGGAAATCGCCACGGGTGCAGAAATTTCTCTGCGTTATCAGGACGGCGATAATCACCTCACCTTTAATGTTTTTTATACTGACTATGCAGATTATATTTTTGAGAACGCGACCGGTGCCTTCATCATTACTGATGAAGGTGATCGTTTAGCGGTCTCCATGTTCACACCTGCCGACGCCGTGTTCAAAGGCTTCGAGCTAGATATTGGCAAATCTTGGAGGCAATGGAATGGTTGGGATGTTACGACGGATGCTTCTTTTGAATACGTAGATGCCAATCTCAAAAACCTCAGCCCAGAGACCTTACCCCGCCTCCCACCATTTGGTGTCACCCTTGGCATTAGCGCCGATGGGGAACAATGGGGTATGCGTACAGAACTTGAATATGCAGCCGCCAAAGACAAACTTGCCTTAGGGGAACTCCCAAGCAAAGACTATGTATTGGTGAATGCGTTCCTAAGCTATGTCTTGAACGACAAGACCACCTTACGTTTTTCGGCTTTAAACCTAACCAATCAGGATGCACGCCAACACACATCATTCCTAAAAGAAAACGTGCCTCTCCCAGGCAGAAATTTCAAAGCAAGCATAGAGATGGAGTTTTAATATCATTCCCCCTCACAAAGCGTCTTAAAGAATAAAAATCGGTTTTGACTCTTACCCGCGCTAAGGGCACACTGTCTGGATGTTAAACACTGATATTCTATTGGCGCTTTTTGGCGGTTACTTGTTGGGTTCGATTCCATTTGGCCTTTTGATTGCAAGGTTAGCTGGACAGGGCGATATTCGCAATATTGGCTCTGGCAATATCGGGGCAACAAATGTTTTGCGAACGGGCCGTAAGGAACTGGCCATCTTGACCCTTATCCTTGATGCTGGAAAAGCGGGGGTTGCGACCTTGGTCGCGGCACACTATTTCGGCTTTACACCTTCATTAATCGCCGGAGGGGCCGCATTGATCGGACACTGCTACCCTGTCTGGTTAAAGTTTAAAGGCGGTAAAGGTGTCGCGACCTATTTCGGGGCACTTTTAGCCGTATCGTGGCCAATCGCCTTGCTCGCCGCTTTATTGTGGCTAGGTTCGGCTGCCCTCACCCGTATTGTCTCTCTCTCGGGGATTGTTACGGCAATCGCAGTGCCGATCATTGCTTACCTGACCGGATATAAATCCATTGCCCTGCTCTGTGTTGTACTGGGAATTGTCATTATTTTTCGCCACCGTGAAAATATTGCCCGTATCTTTGCTGGTACCGAACCACGCATAGGCAAGAAAAAGTGAACCCACCATCGTCCCTTGTCGAACTCTCTTTCAAGGAAAAGTGTGACTGGTTACGCCTGACACGAACAACCACAGTTGGGCCTGTCGCGTTTCGGGATTTATTGACCCGTTTTGGCAGTGCTGGTGCCGCACTTGATGCCCTACCGACTTTAATGACGCGGTCAGGCAGGCGATCTAAAATGGTCATTCCCTCGCGTGAAAGCATAGAACAAGAACTTCTGGCCTTTGATGAAATGGGAGTGCGCCTTCTCGCCGCTTGCGAGCCTGATTACCCTTCTTATTTACGAGCAGTAGATCCTGCCCCACCAACCATTAGCGTGTTGGGGAATGTCGATTTGCTCCATAAACCTTGTGTAGCTATTATCGGATCGCGAAACGCATCTGCCATCGGTCTCCGGTTTGCTCGCCAAATCGCTAATGAATTAGGGGATCAGGGCTTTACCATTGTCTCTGGCCTTGCTCGCGGGATCGATGCCAGTGCTCATCACGGCGCTCTTGATCATGGAACTGTCGGCGTGCTGGGTGGTGGAGTTGATCATATATACCCCAGACAAAATACAGAGCTTTATCAAGAAATGGCAAACCGAGGGGCATTGGTATCAGAAAGCCCGCTCGGCTACCGGGCAACAGCGCGTGATTTTCCGCGGCGAAACCGGATCATTTCCGGGCTTTGTCAGGGGGTCGTTGTCATCGAAGCCGCCGAACGCTCTGGCACATTAATTACGGCACGTTATGCGCTTGAGCAAAATAGGGAAGTCATGGCCGCCCCCGGTTCCCCACTGGACCCACGAACAAAAGGATGTAACCGTCTCATTCGCCAAGGAGCTGCTTTAATTGAAAATACAGAAGACATTATCAATGTCGTGTCTAATCTTCAGCTCCCAAATTTTCAAGAGGAAGAAGCAAGTTACACATCGCAAAATATGGATTGGGAGAACACCCAAAGCGATATTGACGCGGCACGAGAAACCTTGTTCTCCCTTTTATCGCCAACGCCTAGCCCCCGCGACGAAATCATTCGCCAAAGCAAATTACCTTACCCCATTGCAGCCGCTTGTTTATTAGAGATGGAACTCGGGGGCGAAGTTTGCGTCGAAATGGACGGACGAATTTCCTTATCTCTGTGAAGCAAGTGTCTTGGTTTCAAATTCACGGTTAGTGATCGCTCGATAGCTTAAACTCAATAAGGGATAAATATCTTCTTGCTGGTTTTGCTGTGCCAGCACACAAAGCTCCGCTAACATGTCAATAATATATTCTCTGGTTTTTTCATCATTTTCATTCATGTATAATTTCCCTG
>JAJRSG010000232.1 GCA_024278915.1 Alphaproteobacteria bacterium | reverse complement strand
TACGGAGAAAACACTTCCGGCTCCGATTTCACTATCCATAGAGAGGTTTCCTCGGTGGCGATTTAAAATATGTTTAGTGATAGCAAGCCCAAGCCCCGTGCCACCAGTTTCTCTGGAGCGCCCTTTGTCGACCCGGTAAAACCTTTCTGTCAAGCGAGGTAGGTGTTCGGGAGCAATGCCTTCACCTTGGTCTTGTATTGCGATTACGATATTGTCTTGACTTATACTGACGGAAATATTCACAGGTGTTTCAGGTTGGCTATATTTAAGGGCATTTTCAATGAGGTTTTGAAAAACTTCGGTTAATTCGTCAAGATCACCGGTAATGGGTGGTATATCTTTTGGAGCTTCAAGAATTACCCGGTTTTTGTAATCAGGATTGCTTTCCACAAGCACAGTCGTAATGCGCTTAATCAGGCTTGTTAGATTAACTTGACCATCAGGGGCTACGTGCTCTTTGGATTCCAACTTGGATAGAGATAGGAGGTCCCCCACAAGTCTTGACATACGTTGCGTTTCACCGTGCATGAGGTCTAGAAAATTATCCCGTGCTCTTTCGTCATTGCGAGCAGGGCCTTGTAACGTTTCCACAATACCAATTAAGCTGGTAAGGGGAGAGCGTAATTCGTGACTAACATTGGCAACAAAGGTTGATCGTGATTTTTCGGCATCTATCTCTGCTGAGATATCAAGAAGGGTAAAGAGGATATAATCAACATTTATCTTGGCTAAAGAGGCCGCACTTGCTTGGTAGGTGCGAGGTGTTTGCAAGCGTAAAACCAATACACATGTGTGAAGGTTTTCTGTTCGTTTGGCTTGGTCTAAACAATCAAGCACACTCGGTTGGCGTAATATGCGTACAAAATCCTGCCCAGATAACACGGATTCAAAAAGCTTTTCTGCTGTTTTGTTAGCACATTGGATTTTGTTGCTAAAATCTAAAATGAGTGCAGGTTGCGGAAGCGCATTAACAATAGTTTGCAAGATAAGTGTGTTCATAAGCTGTTACTTTACACTGAATTTAATCAGATGATGTGATCAATAGGGAGCATTACCTTCTCTAATTACAGAGGTGCTTGCAAGAGTAAAGTATTGATGGGGGTTTGCCCCTTGCCTTGTTTGTCCCGGAAATACGCGTGGCTGAACTGTCGTACGCCAGTCGTTGTTTCACTTCTTTCCTTAAATTCTTAGTGCACGTTTTCTAGCCAGAGTTCATGCGCATCAATTCGCAACTGTAGCCATGCCTTATGCGTTTGATGCCGTGCTTCCGCTTCTAATTCTTTGCTGGCTAGAAATTGTTGCTCAGCAAGTAATAGCTGTGCGTAGTTATGAGCGCCAAGTTTATAGCTGAGGCGTGTTTTCTCAATTACAAAGCGACTACTTTCAAGTGCTTTAATGGCAGATTTCCAAGTACGATATGTATTTAATACACTTTGCACGTCGCGTTTGGCGACCATGTGTACTTCACGGCGCGTATAGGCTGCAGCATAGTCGGCGGCCTTGGCTTTTGACCGATCGCGCGCGGCGGCAGCATTGCGTTGTTTTAAACCAATGGGTATTGAGATAATGAGACCAACCCCTGTTTCATTTCCGCCCTGCTCTTTAAACAGGCGTAGACCTACATTCGGGTCTGCGTATTTGTCTAACTTAGTGCGGCGTGCAATCACGTCTAGCTGTTCTGCCTGCTTTTCTGCGATTGTAATTTCATGGCTGCGAGTTAGGACGAGTTGAGACCAATCCTGCATGTTTTCCGGTTGCTCTGGCGCAGGAAGTTTGGGCGCGCGGGGCGGTAAAATGATTTCAGGAAAGCTAGCGGAAATTGTTGAACGAGCGAGCTGCTCATTTCCTTCTGCCATGACAGAAGCCGATAATGCTGTTTCCAGCGCGCTACGGGCAAGTCCTACCTCAAGATCAGAGGCATCATTGAGGGCCTGACGCTTTTCGAGAGCTGTAAGGGCCTTACGGTGAATTTGCACACTCGTTTGATGTATATCGGTCATTTCAGTCGCTAATAGCCAATCCATCCAAACCTGCTTGAGAACTAAAGCGGCTTGATGGCGCGTATCCTCCGCAATATTTACGGCAACTTCCACGCCTAATTGGCCTGCTTCACGATCAAGCCTTGCTTTTCCACGAGTGCGAATGCCTTTGGAAAGAGTAGTGTCATAATCATTTACATTGCCCAAACCACTGATATGACGACGGGTATAACTACCGCTTAAGGTTAGTTCATGTGGGCCATAACGCAGACTATCT
>JAJRSG010000231.1 GCA_024278915.1 Alphaproteobacteria bacterium | reverse complement strand
GACGTTCAGGAGGCCGCTACCGCATGGCTCTGGACAAATAACAATGAAAGACCCAACATGGCACTCGGTGGCATAACGCCGATGCAAAAACTGGCCACGGTAAGGCCCATAGCCGCTTAAACGATTCTACTCTCAAAGGCCCCTAATAATGGGGGGATTACCCTGTAGCGCTTGAGTTCGTATTCGTATTCATCTTTTGGGCTGTCAAATTTTAAATCATAGACAATCGTTTGATTGTGCTGAACCACTGTCACTAATTTTTCGGCCAAAGTCTCTGCTTTGGCTAAATTGAGATTGGCCTCTCGAACTTTATTTAATTTGTAGTCCTGCTGTGCGTCGCTTATTAATTTTTTGATTGCGATTACGGACTGTTTCTCTGAATCAGAAGCTGCCGATTGTAGAAATGCAATATCAAGCGAGGCTAAATAACCAAAGACACTATCGAGTGTTTCGGTATAAGATTTTTTCTCTACGGCGATATTGGTAACTGTTTTTTTATTGACTAATCGCAAGGCCTGAAAGAAGTTTATCAAAGCCTGATCAAGTAATATGCCGCTCCGTGCAGAATCACCAGTGGCCAGGGCGCTGTCAGCCTCTTTCAGTTCGTCACGAATTAGTAAAATACTTGCAATAGCATCTTTATGGCCTGACTCCATAAGTCGCCTTGTGGCATTTGATCCCAAAAGTTTCTCAATAATATTGCGCTTTTGGTTAAGCAGATCAACTTTGCTATCCGATCCGGCAGATACCGGATTAGCGGTGATCCCAACAATGATTAATATCATGAATATGAAGGCGCAGCGCGATACCATATAAGCGACAAAGGTTGTTATGTCATTCGATGTCCTTTTAGGCATATATGAATCTCCGTATAGTTTATTTTTCTTCTTCTCATATATCCATTGCATATCAGGTCATGAGTCAATCTTTCCGTATTCCATTTACTGGAGTACATAAAAAATGTAATATATATATTTGCCATTGTAAATAAAGGGTTACCATATTTATGGGATGCAGATTTACACCGAACATTTTAATATTAATAATTATAAATATATTTTTATCAGCGTGTACTGAACCTAAAGACACATACCGGGCTGACAATTCCCCTGGGGCAAAAGTTGTACTCGTTCATCACTGTTTTGACTGTCACGGAGAAAATGGTATCAGCAATCAACCCCAATTTCCAAATCTGGCTGGTCAGAACAAACTGTATATTTTTTATCAGTTGCAGGCATTCAAACAATCAGGACTCGACCTGAAAGTAAGGGAATCCAAATCGGGGCGCTTTAATGATTTGATGAGTCAGGTCTCAGTCACACTGAGCGAAAAAGAGATGAGGGACGTAGCAGCTTTTTACTCTAACCAGCAATGTTCACAGATTAAAAAAATAACAGCGGGCATCAACCCTTATATTCCAGAGAAATTACCTTTATGCGCCAAGTGCCACAACAAGAATGGTATCAGTCATTCAGATGGAATACCAAATATTACATCGCAAAAATACTCCTACTTAACATCGCAATTACGGGCCTTCCGCGCATCGGCGACGAACATACCGGACATATATATAGAGCATTCTCGCAGAACGCATGATGTTATGAATGAACAGGCCGAATTATTAACCGACAACGATATTCACGAACTCGCCACCTATTATTCATCATTGCGGTGTCAGTAGACCACACCAATAATTATAGGATAATAATACAACGCGAAGATTGTTGATGATAATTCTGTCCCGCAAGGTTCCTGACAGATGGACGTCTAAAGTTAATATTGAGCCTGCTCTAGGGTTTGCTCTTATATTGAGGCCCGATTGACTGTAGTGCTTTGCCTAAAATAATATTGGCCTGTTTTATAAAAATTATGGCGGTACTATAATCTTGCAATTCGGCCATTTTTACCGACGCTTCGATCAGCCGTTTGTTCTCCGATATAATCAGTCTGATTTTATTTTGTACGTCTTGCGAAATCTCGCGTTCTTGAACCATTACCCCGATAAGTAGTGAGAAATTATTATTCAGTTTTTGGTCATAGAGCAATTCTTGTTGGGGTGTCGCGAATGTAATTTTCGAAAAACCACTCATTTTGACCCCTACGGTTCTAAGCATCATCACCACAAGAGACTTTGCCTGTCTTAAATATTCTAGTGCACGTTGATATATGCCACCTGTGATTTCGTGTTTTGATTGGGTAATAAGTTCATCATATTTCATAATTGAGAATGTAAAATCTGGCGGATACGGTAATTCTGATAATTCCGTATCGAGATTCTGCCGGAGTTTTAAAACAAGGTCCAACATCGCATGATAGCGTTTCCCGTCTTCGCTGTCTTGAATTTGATAACCCAGCCGGGCAAGACTTGAACCTAATATGGGGGCGCGCCTTAGCCCTTCATTCGCAGATATTTCAGCTTCTTTAAATTTACCCGTTGATAGTAAATATTGGGCTGAATTCATCAGTCCATTAAGAGATTGAACATCCTTCCAGTATTTATCTTCCGGCGACAGTAAAATGCTTGCATCTGAAATAGATAGTAAAAAGTACGCAAGTAAATCCACCTTGTCTGCGACTCGTTTACGCTCAGGTGTCACCACCTGGGTATCGTATAATGAGGGATCAATGCTTTGTGGAGAGTTTGGCTGTTGTTTTACTTCAGATGCCGCCAAAGCATTGCCGGGGGGCTTTGCCAGGGTAATAAACAAGACAATCAATAGGGCAATGGTGTACGGAAGCCGCTGCCCGTCCAATTTATCATTTTTGCCTGGGCGCAGAAATGGCCTATCTATAGAACTTAAATTTCCCCCTATATGCATACATACTTTTTACTACTATAGGCGAAATGTGCAAAGAAATATTTGTATATTAGCTCTCTGGACGCCACGATTCGGCCATTATTTTAGCATCGGCGATCTGATCCTGGGTCAGTTGTTGCTCTAAAGTCCGAAGGGCTGCCCCGGCCTTTTTTTGTATGGCATTATTTAATGATCGTGTGCTGGCCAACACAAGCCAGAAATAAGCCAAGGGGGGCTCTCGCTCAACACCTTCGCCGCTGGCGTAAAGTTGTCCAAGTTTTAATTGGGACATGGCGTCGCCTTGTGTCGCGGCGAGATGATACCACACCAGCGCCGAAAGCGTATCCTGAACAACGCCTTTGCCTTCATAATACATTGTTGCAATATTATATTGCGCATCAAGCAGGCCTTGTTCCGCAGCTTCGGTGTACCATTGGGCGGCTACAGTATAATCCTGTTTGATACCCTGACCATTGACGTACATTACCGCAAGGTTGTTCTGTGCGGCGGGGTCGCCATCTAAAGCCGATTGATTAAAATACTTAAAAGCAAGTTTGTAATTTCCCGATTCGTAGGCCTTCAGTGCCTGAACTGTATCTGCTGATAGAGAGCCGGAGAATGAAAGCAAAAAACCAAGCGCGAATAGAAATCCAATAGGTTTATTCATGTAGCTACTCCCCCATGACCCATTATTCGATAGTCACAGATTCGCATTGATTCTTGTAAGAAACAGTTAAAATAGAGAAATATATTTCAAGGTCTCACGGGTTGGGTAATCACCGTACTACTTTGTTTCCAGAGCCAGGGTCAAAGCTTTGTCTTCCTGATCTTTTCTAAGGTGAAAACCGAGTATTTCCGTGTCATAAAAATGTTTTGTCATGGTTTTGTCTCTAATGGAAAAACGGGCCAATAAAAACCACATATAAGATCGTACAGGGTCAAAATTTGGGTTCTTTTTATTTGCCAGCAATCTCGACACGGCCAACTGTGCTTCTCCCAAATCATTTTTTGCGGCCATTTCCAGCCAGTAAAAGGCCTCAGAATAATCAACCGTAAGGCCAGTACCATACTGGTACATCATTCCGGTGGAAAATTGTGACAAGACATGTCCCTGTTGTGCGGCACGGGAATACCATTCTGCTGCGCGTGGCAGGTTCTGAGCCCGTCCCGTACCTGATGCACTATACAACAAGCCCAGATAATACTGGCTTTCCCTATGGCCGGATTCTGCCAAGGGCTTAAACTTGTTCCAGGCATAGATAAAATTGTCCGCCTGATAAGCCTGTTTAGCCTTTTGAAATTCCTCGTTGTCTCCAGCATATACGCATCCTGATAAAGCCAGGATCATCAGGATTGACTGAAAGAATTTCATTGACCGCATCATGTAATCCCCATTAATTTATCGTCCATATAGTACAGTATTTGACCACACATAGGTTATTCTTGTCTCATAGGCAGGAAAAATGCACGTTCTATATAGGCTGCAATATTGATAATCTGACTTTCGTTCAGAACATTCTTCCAGGCTGGCATGGATGTTCCCTCAAGACCATTTTGAATGACCCGAAGCAATGCCGGTCGATCAAGATGAGCCGTTACCGTGCGATCGGTCAAATTTCGGGCATGGGGTTCCAGAAAGCTACCGATCCAGTTTTTACCCGTCCCGTCTGCAGCATGACAAAAAGAGCAATTATCCTGATACAGTATTTCTCCGATTTTCTCATTATCCGTTAAATCCGAAAGATTTGGTTTAATCTCATGGATTGCATAGGGTGTTCGATGGGGAGTTTGTTGTCCGGGAATTGTTGAGCCCGGAAAGTAAACATCGCCATCATGACAAACCACTCCACACCCCTGACTCGACAGCGGGTATTTATCCCAGTTCACGCCGGGTTCCAAAACTTTGCCAACATCGTGACAGGTAATACAGCTGCTCATAAACAGCCTCAGCCCGGCACGCTGAATTTCATTTAATTGGTCCCATTGGGTATCAATTGCAATTTCACGCAAGGCAAAAGGATAGGCTGCTTTATATTGCCTTTCATGATCCGGCCAACCGTTTTCAGGAATATGATAAAATGTATTGATTAATTGCTGCTGTACAAACGTATTGAAAATAAAAGACGTTACGTCATTAATCTCGTCATTGGATATCTGGTTGGCAAACCCTATCATCGCTGTTTTCGCGCGACCATGGCGCACGGCATCTTCAATAACATCTCGAGTTAGGTCAGTTGCGGCAAGAAAATTCTTTGGCTTTGGGTCAAGAAAGGTAGCTGCCAATGTCTCAGCGTCACCATTATAGCCATGACAATAATAACATCGAAAATTATAGACTTCCCGCCCCCTCTCAATGGCTTTACCAAGTATGCCCTGGGGCGGGTTTCCCGTTAGTTTTTTTTTAGTGTTCCCGACTTTCCACTGAAAGAAATGTACACATATTCGGCAATATCAGCGATTTCCTGTTCGGTCAGAACCTTTGACCATGCAGGCATTACCGTACCTTCAATTCCGGCTGATATACCAGTGTAAAGGTGGGGCCGGTTTAATTCGGCCTGGGCTCGTTTACTGTTCAGGTCCTGCGGTCTGGGGAAAATAAAATAAGCCCTTGGGCCGTCCCCCATACCTTCTTTGCCGTGACATGCTAAACAGTTTTCATCATATAGCTTTTGCCCATTCAAATGATTACCAACCAGGCCACCATTAAACGGCAAACTCATATAACTAGAGGTTTTGATATCATCTACAACAACATCGTGTTCTATATCCAACCCGGGATGGCTGGAATGGTCATCGATGCGATCTTGAACCACCAGGTTGGGGAAAATAAATTCCTGACGGATAAAATCAACGACCGCAACGATTTCTTCCTGGCTGAGTTGAATGGCAAAGCCCATCATCGCCGTTCTATCCACACCATATGTGACGGTGTTAACCATGTGCCGTTTGGATAACTTTTTTGCCTGATAGGATGTGAAATCAAATGGCGGTGGGTTTAAACTTTTTTGTGCCCATGACGACGCATTGCCGGACTCGCCATGACAAACACTACAGGTTTTCGAAAAAACTGACCGTCCGATCGACAGGTCTTTGACCATTGACGGATTAATAAACTCTTCCATGACATAGGCAATCAAATCGTTCATCTCGTCGGGATCCAATTGCCAGTTTTGCTGCCCTTCCGGATGGGGCTTCCTGATGGATGCATGTAAACGATCTTTGGTCAGATCGGAGGCAATGACAGCCAGTTCCATAATTATTTTGGGTGGCGTTGCCTCTTCTTCATCATGGTCTTCACCGAGTGCATGTTCTTTTTTTTGTTCATGTTCTTGCTCATGCACAAGGTTACCAGAGGCAGCAATATGCTCGGAACCACGAGGCACACCATGACAGGACTGGCAAAGCTCAATATAAATATTTTTGCCGGCAGATAGACCGTTCCCCGATGAGGTGATTGCACCCTGGACGTTCCCTGAAAAACCAGTTGCCGGTAATACAACGGCCGCTAGAATAATAACGGCTTTACAAACGATCTTTACAAAACCGAGGCGAAGGCGCGGGGAAAAAACTGGCGTAGAATAAATCACAGTGTCCTGTGGTTTCGCCAACGTATAATTCATCAATTTTATCCTATTGAGCAGGTTCAGCGGTTGCTTCGCGTTCCTGTTGTTTTTTTGCTTCTTCGGCATTCAAGGCTTTCAGGTTTTGTTGCATTTCAAGAATCTTCGGATGATATTCTATAGATGCGGAAATCAATTGTGAGGAGATAAATTCTTCCCACTGGGTTTCGGTTTTATTTCGCACATATAAATCTGCACTTTTTTCTCGTGCGTCCTCATAAGGAATTACTACCGACGGGCGTCTGTCATAAAGTTTGAACAGGGCAGGTCCTTGAAGTAGTTGCACGACTTCTGAAATCTCACCAATAGATAACTTATCAACGGCGGTCTGGGCCGATTCGGAAAGCATACCCCGGTGCAGATATCCCATATCTCCGCTATTCTCACTGGATTCTTCGGTTGAATGAAGCTTTGCAAGTTTCGCAAACTCAGCACCATCGAGTAACCAGCCTCTAATTCTCTTGGCTTCTTCATTCGCCGCCGCCCACACGCTGGATAAAGCAGAAGGTTCAACACCAAGCAAAATCACACCAACGCGTTCCTGCGTAGGCTCGGTGAACATGTCGATATTTTCAGTATAAAAAGATCGCAGTTCTTCCTCTTTCGGCTCATCAACTTTACGAATTTCTGTCTCCAGGGCCTGTTCCAGAATATTGTTGAGCATTTTCTTTCGCAAAGATTCCAACACGGCTTCGCGGTGAGATGCCCATGATTCACTCGTACTGTTTTCCTTATCAAAATCTTCCAGACGCTGGTCAATGATCGTCTCATCAATAGCTATATTGCGACGTACAGCCTCATTAACAACCAATTGTTTTTCAATCATGTCATTTGAAATGGAAATTTGAAGATCAAGCTGGCGCTGTTGCGATACTTCCCCATGGTAAAAGGTTTTTCTGGCGGCTGTATTAAAGGCATCAATATAGTCAAGCCAGAGGATTTCTTCACCATCGATTATTGCCATATAGTCCGGTAGTGAGTTCTGTTTCTGTGCAGTTGTCTGTTCTGGCGCAGCATTCTGTGCGCTCAATGGCGCGGCGAAGATTAAAATAGAAATAAAGCAAGCAATAAAGATTCTCGCTCCCTGAAGATGACTATTTATTAATCGTACAAACATATGAGTATTCTTTCTCTGCAATATTGGGCGTGGTGGAGCCCGTATTAACTTATCAATATTATTTTAATCGACCTTGCCGTGCTCATTATAGTATCTAATTATTACATAATTTGCTTTAATATCATCCATAAAATTAACCGTAAGGAACTTGATCTTCCTTAACCTTTAAACTCTTTTATGCTTATGTATCACCAATGGGTTTAAGGCAAACATCTGGATAAATCTATACAGCCTTTGCAAAAAGATCATTTTTATTATCCCACTCAAGCAAGCCAATGAATTCTTTTTTCCGTACCGGGCGGCTTATCAAATATCCTTGGATATAATCACAACCCATGGCCTTTAACAGGCTCAATTGGGATTCGGTTTCCACCCCTTCCGCAATGGTTTTCATATGAAAGCCATGGGCCATTTTAATAATGGTATTAACCAGACGTTTGTTAGCTGCATTGGTCTCAAAATCCTGGACAAAGGATTTATCAATTTTCAGGAATTCTGTCGGAAATTTTTGCAGGTAGCCTAAAGAAGAATACCCCGTGCCAAAATCATCCAAGGCTGTTTTAAGGCCTATATTCTTGAAGGCCCGAATATTCGTGGGTACGACGGTTTCGTGTACGTCCATGAACAAGCTCTCTGTAATCTCAAGTACCAATAAGTCGATGTCAATATTTGCCGAGTGTATTGTGTTCATAAAATTTTCGACATAATTAGCCTCTTTGAGCTCCCTGATCGAACAATTTAGCGATACGGATTCTAAAAAGCGGCTGGTCGACTGAAATTCTGGCAAATCATTACACACTTGTTTCAACATTTGCGCTCCGATTGGTACAATCAGCCCGGCATCTTCAGCAACGGGGATGAATTCATCGGGAAATATTAATTTTTGGTCAGAACCAATCCAACGGACCAGGGCTTCGGCTTTTTCTATTTTACCGCTCTTGCAGGAAACAATCGGTTGATAAAATGCTTCAAATTCACTGTTGGCAATTGCCTTGCGCATTTTGGTTTTCAAGTTTGACACGTTCTGAATACGCTCAGCCATGTCAATTGAAAAGAATTGAAAATTGTTACGGCCCAGTTCCTTAGCCCTGTACATGGCCATATTGGCATGGGCCATCAGATCGATGGAATTCCGGTCATCAACCGGATACATGGCAACCCCGATACTGCATGATATAAACATTTCTTCATCGCCGGGGAAAAAAACTTCTGAACAAGATTTGATGATCTTTTCGGCAATTTGAACCGGGATTGACACGTCATGAATTCCACGCAGCAGAATAACAAATTCATCGCTACCAAGTCTGCATACCGTATCGCTTTTACGAATATCGGATTTCAGGCGCTTGCTGACTTCGATCAAAAGTTTGTCGCCGACCGAATGGCCCCGGGTCTCGTTAACAAGTTTAAAATTATCAATATCTACATGAAGGATGGCAAACTGATTTGTATCGCGTTCATAAGATTCGATTAATTGTGATAACCGATCCATAAATAAAATGCGATTGGGTAACCCCGTCAACGCATCAGTTGTTGTCTGTTTCTGTATGAGATCAGCATCAAATATTTGTTTGGAAATATCCCGGAAAATAGCGATGTAGTTAAGCGTTTTATTTTTATCGTCCTTGATGGTCGAAATTGACAGCCATTCGGGGAAGAAGTCGCCATTTTTACGTCGGTTCCAGATTTCTCCATTCCACGAACCGGTATCCCGGATGGATTCCCACATAGTTTTGTAAAACTCTTTTCCCTGACGTTGTGAACTTAATATTGATGGGGATTTACCAAGAATTTCTTCTTCCGTGTAGCCTGTAATTCTCATAAATGCTGGATTAACAGAAATGATTTCATTTACTGAATTTGAAATGAGGATGGCTTCATCTGTGTTTTCGAACATCGCCTGGGCGCGCATTTGACGGACTTGTGACTCGCGTTTATCGGTAACGTCCCTGGCAATCCCTTGAATACCGGTTATCTCTTTGGTTTCAGAGAATGTGGGAAATTCGAGAATTTCGAAGTCTCTGTCCGTACCATCAGCATGTTTCAAAACAACGGAAAACGATTGTGAACCGGCGTTTGATGAGACCCTACCCATTATTTCAAATATATCAACATTGTCAGGATGGTCTGACATGAGCGATTGTTGCGTGTTTAAAAGCTCACTGGTAGAATATCCGAGCAGGTTTGTGATGCTGGGGCTCAGATAGGTATAAACATTATTCAAATCATGTTGGTAAATGAAGTATTCATTCTTGATGCCGTCCAGAATCTTGCGGTATTCAGCATGGCTTTTCCTTAAGCTCTTGGTTGCTTGCTTTACTTTCTTTTCCAGAACGGCAGATCGTTCTAAAAAAACGAATGCCAGAATACCAGAAAGAGCTGCAATCAAGATGCCGATAGCCAGGATAACATTTCGCTGTGGGACTGTTACCATCCACCCTCCGATCGGGGTGATTGCCATCTGCCATGAGCCATTGGGAATTTGCACGTTGATCAGAACAGGATCTTGATCGAATACGCCCTGATTACCAAAAAATACTGCTCCATCTTTGCCTAGACCATCGATGCCACGTATGGAGAGTTGAACTTTATCTGCAAGCTCTGTTATACCGCTTTCATCGAACAAGGAGCTGACATCAATTATAATAATTGCAAATCCCCAAAACGATTCCATTTCCTTACCGGGTAAGGGGGGGGTTAGGAAAATTGGATAGCGTCCGATAATTGCACGCCCCCCCTGGATCAGGTCCAGCGGTCCGGCAATAACAAACTCCTGACTTAAAATACCACGTATGACAGCGCCATTGCGCTTCTGATCTTTCAGAAGATTATGGCCGATAATTTTTTCGTTCCCATCACGTGGGTAAACGTGGGAAACGATGCCATTTTTTGCATATTGCAGACTAAGCACGCCGTCCTGCGACATGGCCAGTTCATGAGAAAAATCATAAAATTCGTCATCAATATTGGAATGGGATTTTCTTAGGCCGACAAGACCCTTGACCAGTTGCAGACGGGCAATCAGAGCAGAGTGCAGGCTCAGACTGGCAAGCGTTGCCTGCTCTAATATATGCAGTCTTTCATCTGATTTTTCAATGTTCAGGGCTGAGGTGCTATAGCCGTAAGCCGCAAAAAGAATTAGTCCGGCAATGACAATTGAAAATATACTGGAAAATATACGGTGCATAAAATTAATTCTCTATTCCCATTTGTGCCTGATTAATTTATCTAGTTCGGTTGTCTTCATTTGATAAATATATCCGGACAATTGCTACAGAACCAGAACCGGATATCGATGAAGTGTATTGGCAAATCAACGATGGCAATGCATTTGATCGTATTGTTTCGTAGAAAAAGTATTTGTTTAAGACGTAATTAAGGTAGCTCCCTATGGGGAACTACCTTAATTTATTCAGACTTATAGGGTAGTTCTATAAAAAATTGTTATCGGATTACTTGTTATGACATGCAAGGCATACGCCACTGCCTGAATTTGAAATCCGCAGGAAAACAGCATTGTTTGAGTGTGGATCATGACAGGTTGCACATTCAACGAACGGTTCGGCTGCGCCACCACCACCGGCCGAATTGTCACGGGTATAGAGCATCAAGTCGGTTTTATCTTTACCTGTGACTCCGCCGGTTTCAACGTACCACCTGTCAGTCGTTCCAACGCGTGACGCAGAATTGAAATCGCCATCGATAGCCGTTGTGAATACACCAGTAGCGATACCGGCGAACTGAACGCCAACGGGGTGATCGTTCTGCAGGTCAACGCCCAGGGCGGCATCACCCGTCAACTTACCGGTAACCGTGTTCATATTCGTACTTCCGGTCCAATCAAATGATCCGATGGAATTGAAACCAGATCCCGGTTCATTGATCATTGCATCCATAGCCTGGGTGCCATCGTGGCAGGACAAGCAAGCAAGCGATACGGAACCGACAGGCAGTATCTCTGCATCGAGTGAAACTGTGCCAAGATTATCATAGGTCGTGTAGGCCCCTGGAAGAGACAAGGTCCTGTTCCAAAGTGGGACAGCAGCACTTGTATCGGAACCGTGAGGCGTATGACAGAAGACGCAGATTTCGCCCGTTGTTGCCGTATTGTTTGCACCCGTGCCCGAAGAGCCAAGGTTATGCTTGGTTGTGCTGATATCCTGTGCAGCACTCGGAGAAGCAAACGTGACACCAAGAACACCGGTTATGATTAATGCAACTGACATCACCAAGCGTATACTTGAATTTTTGAATATGGTTTTCATAGTATTATTCCCTCTGGTAGAGTCTGCAACTGCCCGATTTAGCAAACTATCTAAAGCAATTGATGAAAGTTATGCGTTAACATAAGCAGAAAGCGTGCCAAAAATAAAATCGTTAAATTTCAATGGGTTACAAGTTTTTGCTATTTTTAATTATCAAGTTTGGATATTTTGAAGTTTTAAATTCCCAAAAATGAGAAATCTGCCGGATACTTCCTGGCAACATTTTAGCTTCCCCCTGGACCTGGACCTGGACCTGGAATCTGGTGACAGATCCTGATGAAGGCACAAAAAACGAGAGAAGGTTCTCTTCTCTCGTTCCCTGGTCTCGATCAATTTCAGCCGTTGTGACGGTTTAATTATTAATTTGTTTGCTTCGTGAACCGTTCCGGTGTTCCGATGGGGCGGAATATATCCATCTTGCGAAAGAATTGATCGACAACGTAAAGTCGGCCATCTGATTGGTCAATGGCGACCCCCGAGGGCAGCATATAGCGCCCGGGTAAGGGCACGGTTGAGCGTTGACCGACCCACATCAAAAGCTCCCCTTTGGAGTTAAATAACTGGATATTGCCGAAAGCTGCATCGGTTACATAAATATTTCCACCGAGATCGACGGCGATGTCTTTGGGGCGGGCAAACTGCCCTGAGCGAATGCCAATAGCCCCCATCTGAAATAGGAACTCGCCATCAAACGAGAAAGCCTGAACGCGGAAATTGCCGCCATCGACGACCAACAGCGTGTTATCCGGTGTGATGACGGCGCCAAGAGGCAGGTTGAACTCTCCCGGTTCACTTCCACGCGAACCAATATTAAACAGGTGTTCGCCTTGATTATCAAACACCACGACGCGGTGATTATCACTGTCGACACCGCCCGTATCGACAACAAAAATCCGTTTACCGTCAGCCGACACTGCCAAGCCCGTCGGGCGGGTAAGGAGTTCTGAATCCCCCATGGAACCCAGATAGTTTCCTTCGCTGTCAAATTTAACAATCCGCCGTGCCGTAACGTCGGTGACATATAATGTACCGGCCTCATCCAGGGCAATGCCCATGGGCTTGGCAAGTCTGCCTGCACCTTCGGTACCGAATTCTTCGTAGCGTTTACGATCAATATCGTAAACGCTAATTCTCCGTGCTGCGGTATCGGAGATATAAACAACTCCGTTTTTGACTACGATACCAAATGGTTTCTGCATTGCCTTGCCTGCAAATGTCCCACCCGTTGCTAAGCGCTGGAATTTTTCGGTAGCCGTTTCCTCAATTATGTCCGCACTGCTACGGACTGTTCCTTCAAAAAAGAAACGCGGTTCACTGGGCGGCAGTGGCCACACCAACTGCAAGTCATCGGGCTTCGTAACTTTTGGCGTTGAATTGCATCCAGTTACTGCAAACATCACACCGAGAGTAATAATAAGGTAGGAATAATGTTTAATAATACGCATTACTTGTTGTGGCATGTTTGACATAGTCTTCGTTGCTCCACTCTCAGAAATGGTGATATTTCGTCGTCATGAACATTATGGCATGTAGCACATTCGACCTTTCCATCAAACAGCTTTATACCATTTGAAAATTCTGTTCCAAGGCCCGGACGGAAATATTCATCTTGTCCCGTTAAGCCTGCGTAGCGTAGTCCGATTGGATGGTCATCCCTCAAATCGGTGCCGATGATAACAGAATCCATCTTATGCGCCGTAGTACCATCGTGACATTGGGTGCATTTATCAATGCCACCACCGCTATCAATTCGCATATGCATGGGGGCCTCATCGGTGATGCCCCAGTCGCTCGGTTTATTGACGACCGTATCAACGGCCATGGATCCATCATGGCATGACAGGCAGAGCAGACTCTCCGCCCCCAGTTCATCGGGCAGCGAACTGATCGATAAGCTGCTATACAATTGATAGCCATCTTCGTTGGTTAGCCTGTTCCATCTTGGTATCTGACTCGACGAGAGAGTATCCTCACCGCCGTCAATAATGTAGTTGGGTAAATGACAATAAATACAGGGGTCTTTGTAATCGTTGAAGGCAAGGCCGGTCATTGCCTCCATGCCGGCGCGTTGGTTCAATGATGTAAGATCATGCTTTGAGCCAACAAGTTCAGCACCGTTAACACCACCGACGTTCAGACCTAGCAAAATCAGATAAACCAAAATAGTTGCAAACCAATTACGCATAATTACAAAATGCCCGTATCGTATATTTCAAAAAAAACATCCTTATACAAATCCAACAACAGATAAAGCCCGTCTTGAAATTCTCAAATATGATAATTTTCAAAACAGCCTCTTGGTGATCGAGAGCGCATTTATGGTCGCAGAATCCGGCAAAATTCGTAATTCAAATAACAGGTACACCGCAGTATACCTATGTTCCAGCGATTCTTGACTGCCGATAATTATATCATACATGCCACCCACCGATCATGGTTTGTTTGAAATAACCAAATTTTAGGGTTAAATAATGCATGTTTCGTGCCATAAGGAAAATTTATTAATATCGGCGATTTGTCACGATTGGAGAGTTCTATTTTTATTTGTGCTCGGATCATGAGAAATCGAATTGACAATATAGCGGTTAAAAAATTCACTTTTTCAAGGACTGTATTATTGTTATATTTATTCGATTATGGTGTAGAATTGGGTGCGTCAAATTTCCTGGGAATGAAGGATAATGAAGCTCCGCGCATATATATATTTCGAAAATATTGTAATCGTGAATAAATGAAAAAACGATTCCTACCAGAAAACTCATTTAGAAAGATCAATTTAAATCTGATCATTTCAATTAGCTTCAGAACCAAATTCTTTTATTCTGTCAGCAGGATTTATATAATTTGCGGGCTGTTGGCAGGCTGGTGCCTGGCGATTACAGATCCTGCCCAAGCATCTCATGGGATTTTCTCCCACGGTAAAAGTTATTCGAATAACACTCAAGTTGGTGGCCTCTCGGATATTTCAGACCTCCTTCCGGCACTACCGCAACTGCAACTTGCCACCGCCGATCCGGCGGAAGACGATGGCTTCAGTTTTTTGTCGTTAATTCCAGCCTCCAAAATTTCAGGCTATACCGGTTACCGGTTTTCCGCCAACCAGCAATCAGGAAGTGATCAGACATCGGAAAATTCTTTTACTGGCGGTGCAGGCCTGAGCTCTTACATCTGGCAGCCATGGTTTGCCCGCGTAAAGGGTGATTTTGACGCTACACAATCGCTAAACAACACCGGCACATCCAATACAAACTCCACAAGAATAAGCGGAAATTTAAGTTTTAACATTCTTCCTCTAAGCCGTTATCCATTGACGCTTTCTTATGGCAGATCGGATTCCAGCGTAACGAGCACCAATGGCCTGTCGAGTGCAACTACCAGTTCCAGTACCATATCAGACATATTGACTTTATCAGCTTTGTACCAATGGGATACGTCTCTTAATTTCAAGTTGAGGACATCGGTTAACACAACGGAACGTGAAGAAGAGTCGAACCAGACGTCCTATCAGAATACATTTGGTGTTAGCAAAATTTATGATGATCATCGGATTAATTTTCAAACATCCAGCTCATTGTTTTTGTTTGAAGATATGGTGAACAGTGAAGACTCTGAAAGCCTGTCGAACTCAATATCGCTTCGCCACAGTTATACACCGTGGAAAAATGTCACCTATCATTCAATTTCTTCCCTGTTGCTCTCCACAAGCGAAAACCCCTTATCTGAAAGTGAACAGGCTATGATTCAGAATACATACACACTGAGCTGGACGCCGAGGGATCAACCCATAACCATTACAGGCATATCGCGCACCCTCGCTGATTTAAAGACAACCTCGGATACCAGCAATTCAAGCTCGGCCGGAGAAACGAAAATTATGGATTCGGCTTTGAATGGTCAACTTGGGATCACCTACAGGTATTCGCCAAAAGTCGACATGACATTTTCCGGGGACGCCAGCTATTCATCAACGGATTTGACGACGACCACGACGAGTAACTCCCTTAAAGCGTCGACCGTGCTTTCTACCGGAGCGACCGGGACCGCATCTTACAAGGGCGATCAGCAAAAAGTATTAGATTGGAACTGGGGCTGGGGAACAACGGGATCGCTATCAACGAATATTACCCCGGAACAACGAACACACAGCCAGGCAGCCAATATTAATCAATCGATACGGCGGGATTTCTCATTCCCATTATTTCCGCGATTGTCGGTAGTCGGGAATGAAGGGCTTACCTTAAACAAATCGATTGATTCTCCCGTCGGCACCAGTGTGAGTCACGGACTCAGATTATCTGAGAGCAATAGCAGCGAATCTCGATGGACGTCCTCCAGCGTGTCTTTTACAGATTCACGTACACTGAGCGGTCTGGAAAAATCTTCCCGTCAACTGGTTAATCTACAAGTCAACAATACTCTATCTTTAACCCAGAAAAGCAAACTATCTATCGCCGTCTCCGCCCAGACATCGCGCCAGACCAGTGAAACCGCGAAAGCCCCCTGGACGACGTCTTCAAATGGCAACATTGACTATATTGCGTCTAACTTTCTGGATATGCCAAATCTGAATTTTGTTTCCTCTCTGACATTTTCGTCAGATTCCCTGATTCCGCTGTCTTTAAAGACCTCTACAACAGAATCCGAAGACGCTGTAAGTTGGAACAGAGATTGGAAAGTAGGGTTGAAGTTTGCCCTGGGCATGCTCAGGTCTGACCTGACCCTGAAGATGTCAGAAAATGAAAGTTCGCCCAGGGCCACATCGTTATCTTTTAATATTCGACGACAGTTCTAGATTTTTATATTTTTATTTACTATAACCCCGCTTCTACAATGAGATTAGAATTACCTGAGGTTATCAGTTCTTATACAATGGGGTGTTCAATGAATGACAAGATAATTAATAATTTATCCGGTTATAATATTATTAGTTTTATTTGTGTGACGATCTTCAGTGTTTTCATTTGGATGAATACTGCCAGATCGGCTGATCTGGAAAATGGTAAACTTCTTTTCGAAGAATGCTCTGGCTGCCACGGTGAAGGCGGTGAGGGCATTGAAGATCTTGGACCGCGCCTGAATGGCCAACAGCCGTGGTATTTGCACAACCAGATCATAAAGTTCCTGGCTGGTTTTCGTGGTTATAACGAAGATGATGATTCCGGTGCTATGATGCGTGATGCGGCCACCATGCTGGAAAGCGAGCAGGATATTATTGATGTTATTGGCTATATTAGCACCCTGGAATTAATGGCAGCCGAACCCGTTATTGAGGGGGGAGATGCCGAGGTTGGTAAAGAAATTTGGCTGGCAAACTGTACTTTCTGTCACGGCGAAGACGGTGCAGGCAATAGAGAAATTTCTGCACCACGCCTGGCGGGCCAATCAGACTGGTACCTGATTAAACAGTTGGATGCCTTCCGAAACGGCCTGCGTGGTACCCATGTAAAGGATGAACGCGGCCAACAGATGCAATCAATGTCGCTGATTTTGTCTGATGACCAGGCTGTACTCGATGTCTCAACCTATATCATGCAAATACCATGATCCGGTTTCCGTATCATTCCCGAGTGCGCTGGATAGTAATAAACATTGCTGTTCAAGTCTAATTTTATGGAGCCTGTTGCAATAATAAATAAATATCTTTGATATTATTGTTTACTGTTATCATATCATGATCATGTTCAGCGTGACTTAATTTAGGTAATATTATTATGTTTGACGAGTTGTGGTTTGATGTGAGAAGACAGGCTTGTGGGCGGTACATTTTACTAGGGGGCCTGATATGCTAATTTTTTGGGAATCACGCCTCAGGCGTATTGCAATGTTCATTGCAGTGATTGGGTTTCTGATAGTTCCAAATTCACAAGCACGTTCGGAATATGGTGATGTGGTCATCAATAATTATTCCGATGATGCCGGGATGCGACCCGTTGTATTTCCCCATTGGTTCCATCGCATTCGATTTCGCTGCAAAGTCTGCCACAGTGATCTTGGCTTCGAATTCAAAGCCGGCGGCAACGACATTACCATGTTAAAAATATTTGATGGTGAATATTGTGGTGCCTGTCACAACGACGAGATCGCCTGGTCTGTAGAAAACTGTTCGCTTTGCCATTCTGGAAAACCTGGCACCCCGACCCAGATTCATAACAGCACTATAGACCGTCTTGTTATACCGCCCGGTGTCACCGGACAATAAATTGCCGAAGGAGCAAAGCGATGAACAGACGCATTATACTGACAATTTGTTTAAGCGCCCTGCTTTTTGGTAGTGGGATGCTACAGCTCAGTTTTGCCGCCGAAGATGATGCAAACAAATTTAACCGGCTGTTTAAAGGGGCAAATAAATTTAACCTTCCGCCTTGGGAAGATGGCATCCACGACCCGGATGATATCGGTACACTGTCCCTTCAGACACCCAAAAAAGCTTTTGAGTCGCTACCTAAAAGCCGTGGAGGTAACCGGGTGGATTGGGTTAAAGCGCTGAATAACGGAGATATAAATCCACGTACCAGTAGCTATGACAATACCAAGAAAATGACGGTTTTAGATCTGAATATTATCCGACAGGTCAAAGGCACCATGCCCGATGTGGTTTATCCGCATGACATACATACCCAATGGCTTGATTGTAAAAATTGCCACCCGAAATTATTTACGCCAAAAAAAGGTAGTAATAACATCAGTATGGCGTCGATCCTGATGGGGCAATATTGTGGTGTTTGTCATGGCAAGGTTGCCTTCCCATTGTCTGAATGCCGTCTTTGTCATTCGAAGAAAAAAACCAAAGCAGAACTTGAACAATTAAAATTAAAACGCTCTGAGCGAAAGAAGTCCTCCAAAACACTCCCTGACAAACAGAGCAGTATCGGCATGGTTGAAGACCATAGGAAAGTTGTTCCGGATGGTTATGCCGAAACTGCCATGCCGCTTTTGCAGGTATATTCAAACGACGTGAATATTGCCGCCGTTATTACAAATGAAGGCAATACATCTGGCGACAACGCTGAGGATGCCATCTTGGTTGATGACATGGTTACCGCGAAACAATGATAGACTGATAAAAGATATATGATATGGAAATTTTGATTATGGTTTCAAATTCTCGTTAATTCGATCCTGTCCTGTATTTTTGAGGGGTACTAAAAAGTGAAATATATAACGCATTCATTGGTAATTTTGCTGAGCTTTTTAATTTGGGCGGGTACGGCCCATGCTGTTGAAAAAACAAGCGGTCAATCACGGTTGCCGGTTACTGAATCTATGGTGAATCAGAAATTTATTTTCATTGGTAATTTAATCAAAAGGTCAAAAACCTTTAAGAATATCGAAGCTCATGGTGATGAGGATGTGTTCGAGGATATTGCCAATGTTAAGGCTCTTTATAAAAAAGCAGAGCTTAGCGTACAGCAGGGTGATTATGAAGTTGCCAATAACTTGCTTAATGAAATAGTTAAACTTGTTACGAGTATTACACGTAAAGAATCCAAAGTTACAAATGACCAGACGAATTCATTAAGATATTACAACGAACGCAAGGCAACTATTATTGCCTTGATGAAGACGTTTGATGAAATTACCACAAACGAACAAACAGCCAACGAAAGTCTTGAACCCCGGCGCCGGATGGTCGACGACTTTTTAAACCAGGCCAAATCCAACATTACAAATGGCGAGGTAGACGGTGCAATCGTGAACGTCGACAAGGCTTATGATGTCGCCATACGGATTACCATAGAGGTTCGCGATGGCATTACTCTGATACGCGAACTTAATTTCGAAACGGCCAAAGATGAATATCTGTATGAGATTGACCGCAACGACAGCCACTATTTTTTATTGGATATAACAGTTAAGGAAAAGAAACCCTCGGCAAAAATGCTGTTGTCCATACAGAAACTACGTGAAGAATCCGATGGAATGCGGGCAGATGCCGATAATGAAGCAAAATCCGGAAATTATGAAGCTGCCACCGATATTTTGAATAAATCCACAAAGAATCTCATTCGGGCAATCAGAATGGGTGGTAATTTTATACCGGGGTAGGCCTGAATGAAATCTGGATACTGGCTTTTTATCCTCACTATTTGTTTGTCGGGCAGTGGCATAGCTGCAAGTTTTGCTCAGGAGTATGACATCCTACACCCACCGCTTGGTACGGAAGGCATCTATGACCCGGAAAACCCTGGAATAGAATACCTTCAGCAGCCCAGCGAAGCGCTTTCCCTGTTACCGTCAAGCCCGACCGGCAATTATGTGGACTGGGTTAAGGCCATGGATGATTCCCTGATTGAGCCACGTGCCAGTATCTATGGTGACCAAATAATGCGCGCTATCAGTATGGATGTCATAATGCAACAAACAGGATCGATGCCTTATGTCCGTTTCCCGCATTATGATCACTCCCTGATTCTATCCTGTACAAATTGTCATACGGCTATTTTCCTGCCAAAGAAGGATGCCAATCCTGTAAATATGTATACGATTTTAAAGGGCGAGTTTTGTGGTGTCTGTCATGGCAAGGTATCGTTCCCCTTAACGGATTGTTTTCGATGTCACAGTTCCGTTCGTGATAAAAGAGTGTTGGATGAATGATGCGTATCAGCACAACTCTATTTATTTTGTTAGTCACCGGGTGTGTTTCTACAACTAACCAGGCGAACCGGCAATTATATGACTCTCCATCCAATGCCAGCTTAACCTCCCGGCTTATTCCCTGGACCACGATTGCAGGATACATGAACGCCTCCAGCACTGGGAAAAATCTAGCCTATACTATTGTGACAGGAGATTCAGAATTACGGTTATTCAAAAAACCAGTTGGAGTTTCCGTAAACGGGGATGATGTGTTTATAATCGACGGTCATACAGGCTCCCTTAACAAATTTTCATGGAACACCGAAGGCCATGACTCATTTGAGCATATAAGTGATGAACATGATGGACGCTCCCATCCAGCTTTGGATCGGCTGACTTTCCTGAGTGATATTATGAATCCGACCGATATTTACGTTACGGCAGAGAACGATATTTATATATCGGACGGCAATGGGCAGAAGGTAGTTCGTTACACCGAAGATGGCGAAATGGAACAAATTTTCAAAAGCAAGAAGCATCTCAACCATCCCGTTGCCGTTACCGTTGATCGACGCCTTGAACGAATATTCGTAGCTGACGGGTTTTTTGACCACGTTATTGTTTTCAATTCCGAGGGCAAGCCTGTGTACAGGATGGGGAGGCGCGGTAACGGTGCTGGTGAATTTCGAAATATTCGCAGCATGATACAAGGGCGCATGGCACTTTATATCATCGATGGCATGAACCGTCGAATTCAGGTTTTTGGTTTGGACGGCACATATTTATCGACCTTCGCGAAGGACCTGTTCAACGACGGGGCAGCCATAACCGTCGATGATGAAAATCGGTTTTATGTCATCGATCGACTGGAACATAATATTCTTGTTTTTCGAAAAGGTGAATTATTGGAAACCTTTGGCACACGCGGCAAAGGACCAGGTGAATTTGATTCACCATCCGATATTTGGTTTTCAGACGGATTTCTCTATGTTGCCGATACCAACAACGGGCGCATACAGGTAATAAAGGTTTTATCGGAGAAGACATTTCAATCTCTTAGAGGTAAGCAATCTTGGTTGCCGCCGCAACCAAACACAAATAGTATAATGTAATGAAAATTTTAAACATTCTGGCTTTTACGTTAATCATTTCGGCATGTGCCATTGAAGAAGAACGGGTTGCTATCGTACTCGAACCTGCACCGGACAGTGTTGTCTGGCCGCAACCACCCGATCCGCCCCATTACTCTCTTGTCGGTCAACTGATCGGCGAGCGTGATTTTATTCAGAATGAAACTGAAGTCAAAAAGAACCGGACCGTTATGAGCTGGCTGACCGGGTTGATTTATGGCGAGAAAAAATATACGGAACTTAATAAACCCATAAGCGGTATGCGGGACAAAAAGGGCCGCATATTGGTCGTTGATGCCTCCCTCAAAGCCGTTATGGTTTTTGATCTGGAACAAAAACAATTCTTGAAATGGGATCGAATTTCCGAATTCAGCACATACGCTTCACCAATCGCCATCAGTGGAGATGGCAAAGGCGGCTTCTTTGTTACCGACTCGGAGCTGGGAAAAGTATTCCATATTGATGAAAATGGAATACCATTGGGCAATTTTGGCGAAGATGTCCTCAATCGCCCGACCGGGATCGCCCGGGATCCTTTCCGCCATATAATCTATGTTTCCGATACTGCTGAGCACAATATTAAGGTATTCACCGATGATGGTAATCTGATCGATGTGATAGGCACCAGAGGATCTGGGGTAGGAGAGTTCAATAGCCCGACGCATCTAACATTTGTAGAGTCCCGATTATATATTACCGATACGCTTAATTTTCGTATCCAGGTTATTGACGGCAACCTGGATAACCACCTCACATTCGGTAGTTTGGGTATAAATTTGGGCAATATGGTTCGCCCGAAAGGCATTGCCGTAGGCGGCGATGGGCGCATCTATGTTGTTGAATCCTATTTTGACCACCTGTTAATTTATAGTAACACGGGGGAGTTCTTACTACCGATTGGCGGAACCGGATATGGAGATGGTCAATTCTATCTGCCAAACGGAGTGTGGACCGACACCGAGGATAACGTCTATGTGGCAGACATGTTTAACGGACGGGTTTCGATTTTTCGCGAACTTAGCAAGAAGCGATAACGGGGAGTGATATGAATATATATGTCTTGTTTTGCGTAGACCGTTTTAATTGGGTACCCCCGTTTTGCCGTGTTTTGGTAATGCTTATTGCCGGGCTTGTTGCTTCGCCTGTACAGGCCGAACGTATTTCAGATGTGGTTAATACAAAACACAACCTTTCGGTTAGCGGCCCCGGAGATGTTACGGCACAATCTGAAACTCAGGTGTGTGTCTTTTGTCATACACCACACGGGGCCGATATTTCTGTCGCCGCGCCGCTGTGGAATCGCTCCTTATCATCAACCAGTTATACCCCTTATTCTTCTTCATCCCTGGATGCAACTGGGTTGGGTCAACCTGGAGGCAGCAGTAAGCTTTGCCTGTCGTGTCATGATGGGACTATAGCAATTGGTAATGTTAATGCGCTCAATGGATTGCCCTCAGGTCAAGATATTTCCATGTTCGGCACGACCAATGACAAGATGCCTGTTGGAACCTATGGAAGCTCTTCCGGTTTCACCCGTAATCTAGGTAGTAATCTGACCAATGATCATCCGATTTCCTTTGATTACGATACTGACTTATCCAATTCTGACGGTGAATTGTTCGATCCTGAGTTGGTAACCTGGATCAACAACAGGACAGTCGGCGTCAGTCCACCTCTGATTCCCTTAGAGGATGGGAAACTGCAATGTTCGAGCTGCCATGACCCCCATATTCGCGATCTTTCGGGAGAATCTATCAAGTTTTTACGCCACAATCGCTTTCAGACTGCGGCACCATCCAGTGGCAGCTATAATGAAACTACCGACATCCTGTGTCTGGGCTGCCATAATAAATCCGGTTGGTCTAGCTCGGCTCATGCCATCAGTTCGGTGGCCAACGAAACATATCTTCCGGGAGCAACAGACCTGAGAGATTTTCCGGCAGACATTCCGGTCTGGAAAGCCGCCTGCCTGAACTGTCATGATACTCACACAGTTGAAGGCTCCAGACGCCTGCTCCGTGAAGGAACCGATAGCCTCCTTTCACCAAAAACCGGTGGCAATTCGGCTATCGAAGAGACCTGTTATCAATGTCACACTTCGAGTGGCAACAGCATTTTGAGTTCAGTAAATAATCTGGTTCCCGACATTGAAACTGACTTTGCCCTGTTGCGGTCCATGCCCATTGATATAACCAACGAGGCCCATGACATTGGCACCGTCGTGGCAAGCAAATCCGGCGCTGATTTTCTTGAAACCCCGGCTAAACTTGGGCGCACAACCCCCTCGAACAGGCATGTTGAATGTACCGACTGTCATAATCCCCACCGGGTTATCAAAACCCGGCTGTTCAATGGTAACGGCAATATTCCTGATGCGGTGGGAACCCATACCCATAGCTCAGGACATACCAATCTGGCATCGGGTGTTTTAAGCGGTGCATGGGGTGTTGAGCCGATTTACTCATCGACGTCGTCTGTTACCTTCGGCGAGGAACCGGTTAATTTCACTGTCAAGAAAGGTTATCCGACCTCAGGGGCGAGCACGGATGTCACCAATATCTATGTGACCCGGGAATATCAGGTTTGTCTGAAATGCCATTCAAATTATGGATACCCTGATGCTATCACACAAGATGGCAATCCCAATAATACGGGTGCCCCGGCGTTGGGTGCGGCCACCCCCAATTATCCTTCTCCGACGGGAAGTGGCCCTTCTAATTATACGAACCAGGCTATGGAGTTCGTAGCCCCCAGCGAGGATGTGGGTGAGATAACCGTCAACCACCGGTCCTGGCATCCCGCCATGGCGGCAACCGGGCGAACGTATTCCGTTCGGGGAAGTATGAACCAGAGCTCAATGTTCCTCTCACCGTGGAACGGTAGCGCTGATATGGGCAACCAGACTATGTATTGCAGTGATTGTCATGGTTCCTCAACGGCTTCTGGAACCGTTGAGCCCAGCGGCGGTGACGACGGCAATTCGTGGGGGCCACATGGATCAAGTAAACCGTTTATTTTAAAAGGCGATTATGATGCCGGGACGGGCCAGGGCAGTAGCAACGATCTTTGTTTCATGTGCCATAGCTACAACAACTATGCCACGGAAAATTCCACCAAAAGTGGTTTTTGCTGTGATCGTGACAACAACCTGCATGGTCTCCATGCCAAGCGTATTGATACGGGCATCAAGTGTAATTATTGCCATGTAGCATTGCCCCATGGTTGGAAAAACAAGGCTTTATTGGTTAATCTTAACGATGTAGGACCCGAAGGCGGTCAATCACCGGGCACCAGTGTGGCGACAAATTTCTATAGTTATGCACCTTATTACCGGAACGCTTCACTGCGCATTGTAAACTGGCGCAAGAGCGGTACATGGCGGGAAAATGATTGTGGAAAACCCGGCAATACGGGTAAAGACTGGATGAAAGACACCTGCCAAGACGCCCCCTGATTATAGGAATTATACATGAAGTTTCTGGCTTCAATCTGGTTGACACTCATATTGCTGACTATTGCGGCAGCTCTGCTTTTATACAGCAGAATGGTCGATGAAACGGTTTCCGGGAAGCTCATTGCTATGCCATTGGTTGGATTGTGTCTCAACCTGATGGTGGCTATTGTTTACAATAGGAAATTGCGTACTCAAGGCGGTTTGCTGGTTTTCCATTTAGCCCTCGCTGCCGTGGCCGGGCTAGCAGCCTTCGGGCAATTAAGCGCTGTGATCGCCAGCATTGAACTGACGGAAGGCAGTGAATTTGACCCGAACCAGATTACTGTTATGAATGGTTCCTTGAATAGAGATACTCTTCATAGAATACGGTTTATTCAGGGTCCGTTCAGCATTAATTACAAACCCGGAATGACCCGCCGTGAAACCTACAGCACCGTGAAAATTCAAGGCCCCGACGGCAAATGGGATGAACAGATTGTCGGAGATCATTATCCGCTGATCATCAACGGCTACCGTTTTTATACTACGTCAAACAAAGGATTTGCCACTTTGCTCAGTTATACGGACAAGGCCGGACAAATATCGACTGGCAGTGTTCATTTTCCGGGATACCCGCTCAATGAGGCCGTGCAAGCCAATAGCTGGACGGCACCAGACACAGCCAAGACAGTAGCATTGTGGCTTGAATTATCCGCACCAATTTATACCGAGGATGCCCAATGGCAGTTCTCAGTACCGAAGGATGCCTCTTTGGTTGTCACTGTGGACGATGTCCGCACAACTTTACTACCCGGTCAAGTCATGCCCATAGGTGGGGGTACTTTGCGTTATGGCGAGTTGCGGGCGTGGATGGGTTACGGTATTTACTACAATCCAGCCATGTCCTGGATACTGGCGGCCTCGCTGGTCGCCGTATGCGGACTGGGATGGCATTGCTTTTTAAAAATCCGTTCTACCCCTTGGGATGCCGCCCAATATTCATTGAAAAGTTCACTAGAAAACCCGCTTAATCGCTGATCGTAAACGCCATAATGTTGACTGAATTTTACTTTTTTTACTTTTCCACGGGCTTTTACCTCCTGGCCACGCTTGGCGCTATTGGGACGGCGAAATATGGTAAGCCCGGATGGAAACCCGTATTGTTTTTCCTTGGCTTTGCCTTGGCAGGTAATACCCTATCGCTGACGTTGCGGTGGGTCCGCCAGGGTCACGGCCCCTATGTTGATTTCTGGGAGGTCATCAGCAGTGGAGTATGGGGCTATCATCTGGCAATTATAATTGCCTGTTTAATGGTTGAACGTATTCGTCCCATTCTCGCTGTGGTGCTGCCAATCCTGAGCGTTATGGTTATATGGAACCTGGTTGTTGAACCAAGGGATGCGTTGGTCGCTATCACGTTCGATACCATCTGGCTGCCGGTACATGTCATCGTCGGTAAAATCTTTATTGGTTGCGTAGTCATCGCATCATCTATTTCGCTGATTATATTGATGCGGCAGTATGGCGAACGTCAGGAACTAGCGGATAATGCGGCCTTATATTTTCCAACCATGCCCGCCACCGGAGCACTTGATGAGCTTTCAGCCCGTTTCATGCTGGTTGGCTTTGTCTTTCAAACTCTGATGCTGATCGTCGGAGCGATCTGGGCGCAGGATGCCTGGGGTCGATACTGGGCCTGGGATCCGCTTGAAACGTGGTCCTTTTTGACCTGGATATGTGTCATTTTCTATATGCATTTGCGCTATATTCAACACAGCTTGCCGGTTATAAACGCCTGTCTTATTCTGCTGACATTTGTTTTGGCTTTCCTGACATTTTATGGCGTTCCATTTTTCTCCTACGCAGCTCACCAGGGGGCGGTCTGATGTTAATAAAACGCAAACACCGCCTCCCCTTTGCCTTGGCTTTGGTGGTCGTTAGTGTCGCTATGGGGGGGTATCTGTTGAATAAACCGGCGCTGCAACCGACCCTGGTTGCCCCGGTTATGGAAAACCCAGGGCAAACCGATAAAACTCCACCGGTCGTACAAGGCAGAAAACACAAAGGAGAATTTGCAGAGCATTTTTACAAAGGCCTTGAATTGATGCGCCAGGGACGCCCTAAAGATGCCTTGGCGATGTTTGAACTGGCGCACAGAAGAAACCCGAACATTCCGGAAGTTCATGTTAATATCGGCTACGTGCTCTTGGAAACACAGCAATGGCAGGCAGCCTATAATGCATTTGATGAAGCCACTATTCTTCGCCCCGAACAGGCAAATGCCTATTATGGTATGGCCGAGGCATTGGAAAAACTTGGCAGCATTCAAGGCGCTATTGGGGCCATGAACACCTATATCCATTTAACAAAAAACGATAGCCCCTTTAAACGCAAGGCAGAAGCAGCAATATGGGAATGGAAACAGATTGTGGCTCTGTCTTCAAATTCATCAAACACAACAACCCGATCAGACAACCCGGCAATCAATACAGAATAATGACAAAGAATTTTCACTTACCCCCTGTAATAAGAAATTTTCGGCTATTTCTAGTGTTGGGGATGGCTCTGCTGATTGCTTCGTGCGATCAGGTCGACGAGGTGGCCTGTCAGTATGATTTGGAAAACCCGGATACCCCCATCACTCTGGATAATACGGTTCTTGAGAGGGTTGATGGCGGACGGGAAAATTTGGGGAATTATCTTGGCAAGCTGGTTATTGTAAACGTCTGGGCCACCTGGTGCCCGCCGTGCCGCTATGAAATGCCGAGTTTGCAGGCCCTCAGCGATCGGTTACCGCCCAGCGACGGCGTTGTCCTGGGGATTAGTGTTGACAATGTTCAGCCTATCGTTGTGCGGGAATTTCTGTATCGCAATGATATTTCATTTACGAATTTTGTTGATGCTCAACAAGTCGTAACAATCAGAAAATGGAAAGTTGCTGGCCTGCCTGAAACACTGATTTTTGATTCCACGGGCTGCCTGAGGGATAGAATAGTGGGTGCAAAAGAATGGCATGACGACGAAATTTATGAATATTTAGAACAGTTGATGGATCAAGAATAAGCCCATGAACAGAATTCATTTAAGGCCCGACAGTTTGTGGTATAAGGCGATCTACCTGATCGTCAGCATCACCATATTCGTTGTCATTGAAGTCTCATTAGGTCTGTGGTTCAAAAGCAATATCATGACCAGTCATTTTGGCGCCATGATCGAGCTTGAACGTCGCTCCCAAAACCCCATGATCAGTATTTGGATTGCCGCAGAATTGGCGCGGGAACTTGCCGTGCCATCAGAAGGACCTGTATTCCTTCGCACGAATAATTGGACTAAACGCCTTGAGCAACTCAGCCACCTGGAATCGACCAGTGGCAAGTTAGCCAATTTTGCGATCCTGGAAAAGTTTAATGTGGCGATCAAACAATTGCGTATTTTAAATGATAATAACGCCGATGTGGACGAGTTCCGGGTTTATGCATCGGACCTGATTAAAATCATTAATGAACACACTAAATATCTCCATCAAAAAGTAAGCACGCTGTCAGAAAACCGCCAAAATTTATTCGTAAATTTCCGTAATACGACTAATCTCTACATGGTGATACTCCTGGGCATTGGCATAATCGGGGTCTTAATCGTCGTGATTTCTGGCGGGATTTTTCTTACCCGTCTGGTGCGCTCCCTTGAACAACTGGAATTACGGGCCAAGCGTATCACCCTGGGTGATTATGGCTCGAAAATGATTACCTACCGCAAAGATGAAGTTGGTAACCTGGTCGGTTCCATCAATAATATGGCGAAGGCTCTGAAAAAGCAGGAAAAGGAAGCCGAAGAATTCCATCACCGCCTGTCCAGTCAGGAGAAAATGTTTACCCTTGGTTCCTTTGCCGCCGGGATCGCCCATGAAATCGGCAATCCGATTCAGGCGATTATGGCTCTGATATCGCAAATTGGCGAGAGCCTCGGCGAAGATCCCAGCGAAAAAAATGTCGATGAAAACCTGAAACGACTGGATATTGTCGTCCAGCAGGTCGAACGCCTGAGTAAATCCATCCGTACCATTCAGGAATTTACCTACTCCGGTTCTCCCGACCGGGAATTGGTTGACATTAATACCAACATTGAAACCGCGACAAATTTATTGCGTTTTGATCCCCGTTTCAAAAAATTGACAATTGAATTTAAACTCGACACTTTAATCCCGCCGGTCATGGCGGTTTCCGATCATGTTATCCAGGTTGTCCTCAATATTGTTATTAATGCCTGTGATGCCGTATCACCGAAAAATGGCAAGGTCACTATCAGCACGAAATACGAAACAAATATGGTCAGTATCGCCATTAGCGATAACGGTCACGGTATGACAAAAAGTAATAAATTACGGGCTATGGAGCCTTTTTTCACCACCAAGCCTCGTGGCAAGGGAACTGGTCTGGGATTATCCGTATGCAAGGATATCATCGAAGAGCTCGATGGCCACATTATAATCGAGAGTGAGCAGGACGTTGGCACCACGGTCATTGTTGAATTGCCGGTCGGATCAACCCCTGACAAATTGCCTGAAGGAATAATATTATGAAGGTCTTAATCATTGAAGATGAAACGGCATTCAGGCAGGTCCTGGTTAGCCAGATGGAGAAGGATGGCATAGAAGCCATCGGAGTTGGAACCGGAACCGAAGGCATCAATGAAATTGCAAATAATGATTTTGATGTCATCATTACGGATTTGCGTTTGCCCGATATCGAGGGCCTGGAAATTATCCAGCAGGTCCGCGAGTCCGGTAATACCACACCGATTATTCTGATGACGGCATTCGCTTCCGTTAAAACGGCCGTATCGGCCCTTAAAATGGGTGCCCAGGATTATGTCATAAAACCGCTGCGGGTACCTGATTTAATACGGCGCGCCCAGCAACTCTATGACATAGATCGCCTAAAGACGGAGAACACCTTCCTGAGGCGGATCGTGCAACATGTAAACTCCGAGTTCTGGTTCTCCGACACCCCAAGCGGAGAAAAAATAAAAAACCTGATCACGAAAGTAAGCTCGAAAAACCTGACCGTTCTGATCACCGGTGAATCCGGGGTTGGCAAAGGTGTCGTAGCGCGTATGATTCACATGGCCAGCGACCGGTCCAATGCGCCATTCATACGGGTCAATTGTGGTGCCATCCCCGAAAATCTCTTGGAGAGTGAGCTGTTTGGCCACGTCAAGGGCGCCTTTACCGGAGCTGACCGCGCTCAAGATGGCCTGTTCGTGGCGGCAAGTAAGGGCATCCTGTTTCTCGATGAAATCGGAGAAATGCCCCTATCCGCCCAGGTGAAATTATTACATGTGCTGGAAGAAAAGACTGTCCGGGCAGTAGGCGCGAAGAAAGATCGCAAGATTGATACCCGTTTCGTTATCGCGACCAATCAAAATCTGGAGGAAATGGTTTCTAAGGGGGCATTCCGCAGCGATTTGTATTATCGTCTGAATGTGGTCCAGATTACGGTGCCACCCCTCAGGGATCAAAAAGAGGCTATTAAATCAGCCATTGAATTTATAATCGAAAAATATACGAACCGATATAATCTTGACTCCATAACCATCGACCCAGAAGTCTGGGACGCTCTGCAGGCCCATACCTGGCCGGGAAATTTTCGGGAACTGGACAATGCCCTGCAACGGGCATTGCTACTGTGTGACGACGACCATGTTACCATAAACGATCTACCGTCGACAATTCATTGTACCGAAACAGAAGCTACGCAAATGACAGGCGGTGGATTTAAAGAACGTGTTCATGCATTTGAAAAAGAAATTATCATGCAAGCTATTAAGTCCGCCGGTGGCAACAGACAAAAAGCAGCTAATAATTTGAGGGTTGGTCTTTCCACTATTTACCGCAAGCTTGAGAGCGAGTAAATATCCGTATAATTTAGTTAGTTTATCAGATATACCAATTTTTAAACCATATCACTAATAATAGGTGGCACATATGAAGTTTCTACTCCTAAAGACTATACTACCCGTCTTTATTACAATTGCCGTAAGTCTATCCGCGACTAAACCGACATTTGCCGGTGATCCAGCAATCGGTAAAATGATTTGGGACGAACAACCCTGTAAGACATGCCATGGCGTAGAAGGCATACCTATTTTTCCAGGGGTACCCAGTTTTATCAGAGGCGATCGAATGGATAAAGCCGATGGCATATTACTTGTTTCGATCATGAATGGAACAGCATTTATGCCTCCATTCAAGGGTATCATCAGCAATTCCGACGGCCTTGATTTGATAGCCTTTGTCCGTACACTTCAAAAATAGCAAAGCCTGCCCTTCACTATTTTTGTTTTAAAGATATTTTCAATTTGCAATGAAAGAAAACACCCTATGAAACGATTTCTAGCTCTGCTTGGATTAGGGATTTTGTTTAATGTTGGCGCTGTTAAGGCCGCTGAGAATAGCACTGCCAATCAAACAATGCCGGTCTTTGCCGAATCCTATCGAATTGGCGACACGGCGTTTGTACGCTCCCTCGATGTTGATCATTTGACGAACACCCTCTGGGTTGGCAGCTCACTCGGTGCCATCGAAGTCGATCTCAATACAAAGGATATGCGGAACTTTTATAATCGAAAATCAGGGCTGGCAAATGAATATATATTTGCAATCGATACAGACAAAGCGGGCAAAGTTTGGATGGGAACAAACGCTGGTGGATTTAGTACGCTTTTAAACAATGAGTGGAAAACGTATTTCCCCAAAGATGGACTGGCAGACTTCTGGGTATATGCCTTCGCTTTCGAAGGCGATGATTATGTCTGGATCGGGACCTGGGATGGCGTCAGCCGGTTTGACCGGGCAACGGGTGAGTTTACCACCTTTCGCGAAGAATTGATTAATGTCTGGGTCTATGGCCTGGCGATTGGCAAAGACGGACGGGTTTGGCATGGAACGGAGGGTGGCGTTTCGGTTTACGATAACGGGAACTGGACATCTTGGAATCACAAAGACGGATTGGGTGCGCCCAATGTCAATCGGCTGGACAGCAGCAGCAATACCGGCCTCGGCACTCGTACTCGCCACGACTTAACCATTACATCCAATGAAAACAGCAATACATATAATCCGGATTATGTCTTCGCAGTTCATGTAGACCAGCGCGATGAAAATATCTGGTTTGGTACATGGGGCGGTGGCGTCAGCCGGTTTAACGGTAAAGATACCTGGAAGTCCTTCTCAACATTAGAAGGTTTGTCGGGGAACATTGTTTATAGCATGGCTCAGGAAAGCGATGGTACAATGTGGTTTGGCACGAATAATGGGGTGACACGTTATGATGGTAAAACATGGTCGACCATATCGACCAAAGACGGACTTTTAAACAGCCACGTATACGCTATAGCCATTGACGGCCAGGGGATGCTCTGGTTTGGAACGCAAGGTGGTGTAACCCGTTTTAGTTATAAAAATTAAGCTTAGAATAAGGAAATTCAAGTGAAGAACCTCCGTATATTTGGTATAATTTCTGTTACAGGAATACTGATTGCTGGTGCGGTTACAATCAGTCAAATGATGGACCAACAAGAAGTAGTCACTGTAATCGAAGAAGCGGTTGCTACCCAACAGGAAACGCCGGTAAAGACCGACATCGCACCGGTTCCCGACGTTCAGACCACGCCGCAATCACCGCCGGAAACTGAGATAACAGAAACCCGTTCATTCGATCACTTCCGGGTCGGCAAACGGAATGTCAAGGCCATGCTGGCTGATGGACCTATCATGTGGGTTGGCACTTCGGGAGGCGTCATCAAATACGATATTATCAAGGACTCCTATGATCTGTTCGATAATACAAACGGCTTGCTTTCAAACGGCGTTTTCCACCTGAGCAAAATTAATAATGAAATCTGGGTTGGTACCTATGGTGGGGGGTTGTCAATTTTTAACCCCGAAAAAAATACTTGGAAAAATTACAATGTGCCGCAAGGCGTGGGTGACGCTTTTATCTATGATACCTTGAAGACGAAATCGGGTGATATCTGGCTGGCGACCTGGTCGGGTGCCAACAAAATCTCAGGCAATGATATGGATGACCTGAAAAACTGGGATTTGTTTACGGTTGAAAATACCGATGGTGGGTTACCTAACAACTGGGTATATGGACTGACCGAAGGTGATAACGGTGATGTTTGGATGGCAACTGAAGGCGGCCTTGCCCTCTACCGCAATAATCATTGGTCCAACTGGAACCATGCCGATGGGTTAGGTGCTAAATATGAAGACGTTGTAGACGACATTACCATAAAAAGCGATCCAGCCGCACAATCGGCTCATCACGCCCGTCAGAAAACGGAGATGGGATTGGAAGATGTTTCTGTGGCCTATAATCCAAACTACATCATTGCCCTATTATTTTCCGAAGGAAATGTCTGGACAGGAACCTGGGGGGGTGGATTATCCGTTTTCGATGGGGCCAATTGGAAAACCTTCACCGTCGATGACGGTTTGCCCTCAAATCATATCTTCATGCTCGAAAAAGATGAAGCCGGCATTATCTGGATTGGCACCAGTAAAGGGCTTACCCGGTATGATGGTAAATCTTTTGAAACCTTTACACGAAATGATGGGTTGTTTTCAGATAACGTGTTCTCAATGGCGTTCTCGGACTATGGTGAAACTTGGATCGGAAGTTTCGGCGGTGTTGCGCGTTTTACAGGAGGCCTGAAACACATCACGTCGCTCGAGTGATGGGATATTAGCCAATGCAGTACAGTCTAAAATTTGTCTCAATCTTTGTTTCAATCGTGCTGGTTAGCTCAGTGGCTCAAGCGGGTCATTCCCATACCCATATTGAAGGTTATGATGCCTATTTGAACAAAGATTATGTTACGGCTTATAATATTTGGAAAGAACTGGCCGAAACAGGCAATCCTAACGCCCAATACAATCTCGGGATGCTTTATACCGAAGGTAATGGGACGCCGAAAAATGAAGAGAAATCCTTTTACTGGTTTTTATTGGCCGCAGAAGCAGGCAATGCCCAGGCTCAACTGATCATCGCCACACGCTATTCCAAGGGTATAGGGATTAAACCGGATCCTGTAAAAGCCTACAAGTGGATACTGATATCCAGAATCACCTTCGCAAATAGCCGCCAAGATCGTGAAGCAACGAACGCAGATCTGGACAATATTATTCGAATTATTTCCCAAAATATGACCCCGGAAGAACTAGAACGGGCAACAATTGCTTCCCGTAACTGGCGGCCCCATTAAAATCTGCTGGAGGACAGTCACGGTTCCAGGGCGATCTCTATCGCCGCCCTCAACTGACGGAAATCCAAAAAGAGAACATTGGGTTACCTTTAAGACCCAATATCGGACTATGAATTGGTTTCAGGTCCTAACAGTATTTCATGCCCTGGGAACACGGCCCGATTCTTCCCGGACTTTTTGGCTTCGTACATACGGGTGTCGGCCAGTTCCACCATCTCAGGCCAGTTATTTGGATTGTCGGCGGCCAATTCCGATATACCAATGCTGGCAGTTAATGGTTTGCCATCGGGACGTGCGCCAAATCCGCGTTCCAGTATACGGCTGATTACCAGCTTGGCCCCTTCATGATCGGCATCGTTGAGAAGCAGTACGAACTCTTCGCCTCCCCACCGAATTAAGGCATCTCCACGCCGCAGGCTTTCGCGCAGCACATCTGCCATGCCAATCAAAGCACGATCGCCTTCCTCATGGCCGAAGGTATCATTGACCGACTTAAAATTATCAAGGTCAAAAAACGCAATTGCTATATGGGAGCTATGCATTGAAGAAATACGGAATTGCAACTGGATGGTTTCCGCACCTGTACGCCTGGTAAAAGCCCCCGTCAGAGGGTCAAGCGAGGCTCGGTTGATAAGACCGATCATGTATTGAAGCTGGCTCATACCGGAAAAACTGGAAATTCCCATTATCAGAAATAACAGCCATAGGGAGCTAGTCAATACTTCCCAGTTATTGCCTTCAAGTTGCCAGATACCGAAGGACGCAACCCCAAAAATAGGCAAGCAATAGAGAATTATTTCAAATACAGTTAATGGGAAAATACTCAATCCGCCAACCACTATATATGGCAGAAAAGTATACAAAGTCCGCATCACGCCTTGCAGGCCCTCGGTTGGCATGGCCTCCAGTATTGGCAATGTGGAGATATACATAATCGGTGGTATGGCCAGCATGGCCACCAGCATGGCAATCGCCATGGGCATGGTATTCGGCAAATGCCGTGGCAAGGATAAGCCAATGAACATCGCCCCACAAACAAAACGAATTAGAGCGATTTCTTCCCATTGCTCGGGAATGACGTACCAATCGACGATAGTCCACAGGGGAACAAGTATACCAAATATAGCGGATATGAGTTGAACCCGGGAGATAATCAGCGCATAGCGATGTTTTTTTGACTGGATATTATGTCCAAATGGCCATAATAAATTACGGAGTTGCTCCCAACTAATAGTAATTGGTGCAAATATATGCGCCGCAAAGGATTTTTGTTTATTCAAAATACTCATACCTTTTTATACAAGACCAAGTATAGACCAGTAGGGTATTAAATTGTCTTCAATACTAGATTGTACAATTTGCTGCATTTAAATTCCCCACCTCAAACTTCATAGTATGCTTTGCAAGCTTATTCAATGGATATTTTGACTATGATGGGGTAAAAGGAATTTGCTAAATTAGAATGCTTCTATAACTTCGCAAGTTCCCGTGGTGCCCTTAACGGAAAAACGCCTTACGAGACTCTCAGAGATAAGCTTCAATAACGAATTCTAATGCCCCGTAAATTAAGGTCAGATTACAATCCGTCTATCCGTCTATTTTAATTAATTCATTAATCATTTGATATAAACTTTCAGCATTAATTCCTTTGAGCTGTATAGTATCATCATGTCTGACCAATCTCTTCTTAGCATCTGTATTCCAACCTTTGAAAGGGCGGATGTATTACGTAAGACATTGTCGAGTCTTATGGAAACAATTGACCCGTCATGGGAAATTATTGTTTCAGATGATTGTTCGGGTGATCATACATCTGAGGTTCTGGAAGAATTTCGCGGACGCTGGAAACGTTTCCGCACGGTTATCCTGGACAAGAATATAGGGGCCGTACCAAATATTGAACTCGTCAATCGATTAGCAACATCAAAATATATCTACACCCTGTCTGATGATGATCAGATCGTCGTCAGGGGTATCAATCGGGCCCTGGAGCTGCTTGAAAGCAATCCATCTCTTACAGGGGTCTTCGGGAATTATCAGGAATGGATACCGGCTGATGGCAGTGTCGCAAAAATAAACGTTATTGATGAAGACAAAATTTATAAAAAAGGTAGCCAATTAGAGATTTTAAAAAAATTCCCATTGCTCTGGGATCCCGTGATGCGTCGTGAATTATTCCAGCGTCACTTTCAAATGGATAACCACATGTTCGGGCAATGGCCCCTTGTCAATAAAATGCTCAACCATGGTGATGTGGGCGTGATTACAGATGTTTTCTACAGACACGCAACACGGCAGTCCATACCAACCATGGAAGATAAATTGACCGAAGGTGTTTACCAGGACATGAATCGCGCCGATTATGAAATATTTATTGGTGAACAATTTCCAGGGGTCATAGATAACGCCATATTTGTAACGCAAAGCATACTTTCGGGTTATAAGGCCGCTGTACGGTTTGCACTTCAGAAAAAAGAATATCTAAAGGCCCGCAGCTTTCTTTTAAGGAGTCGGGCTTATGGTGCCATTGAAGAAGCAAGAATCCAGGAAATCGAACGCAAGTATATGGCGTATTTTATAGCTGAAAAAATCAGTAGAATTCTAACATCCAGCGTTAGCCTTGATGGTGTTATAATGGCGGAACAACCCGATTTGCGGGTATTTTCCCAAACTTTACGTGACTACATTGGAGACGAGAACATTTCCATTTTCCCACCCTCAGAGCTTGCAGACCAGGATTTGATGACAAAATTTGTTCTTGTCCGGAATTATGAAGAATTCAAACAATTTGGAATTGACACAGGCGCCGTAAAATTTTCGGGAATGGCCCTGGCCGATCTGTTTGAAACCTTCCGGATAACCGATTGGACCCTCGAAGACATGCTACCTCAATAAAACGGAACAAATAATGACGTCATGCCGTGTTTGCAACTCTGATATCCAGCCCTTTATGAGCTTTGGTGACATGCCAATTGCCAATGGCTTCCTAATGGAAGAAGACTATCCTGAAGAATTTTTTTTTCAAATGGAGGTCGCTTTTTGCAAGCAGTGCTGCACGTTTCAACTGATTAACCAGCCCGCACCTGAGCGCATGTTCCATGAGAATTATGCCTATTTCGCAAGTACGTCACGGTACATGCAGGTACACTTCCAGGCATTCGCCGAGATGATCGTGAAGCGCATCCTTCATGACCGTACTGACCCTTTCATCGTCGAACTTGGTAGCAACGATGGCATTATGCTGAAGCACTACAAGGACGCAGGCTACCGGCATTTAGGCATTGAACCGTCAGAAAACGTTGCTGACGTGGCAAGAGCGCAGGGCATCGAAACACTCAGTGAATTTTTTAGTTTTGATTTGGCCGAACAGCTCGTTGCACAACATGGACAAGCCGACGCCGTGGTTTGTGCCAATGTTCTGTGCCATATTCCTGATATCAACAGCGTCGCAGCCGGTTTTGCCACGTTGCTCAAACCCGATGGAGTACTGACGTTTGAAGACCCATATCTGGGTGATGTAATCAAAAAAACTTCCTATGATCAGATCTATGATGAGCACGTTTTCATTTTTTCCGCAACATCTGTGTCTTCCATATTCGAGCGTCATAACCTTGAACTGATTGATGTCATGCCGCAGATCACCCATGGCGGATCCATGCGCTATATGCTGGCCCCCAAAGGAAGCCATACTGTTTCACACAGTGTATCCAAGTTGATAGAAACAGAGCGTTCACAAGGATTACATCGTTGCGAAACCTATGAGCAATTCAGGCGTAATTGTGAAAAATCACGAGCTGACCTGGTGGGCTTGCTGGAAACGCTACGCAGCTGCGGCAAGAGAATTGTGGGCTACGGTGCCACATCAAAAAGTACCACGGTCCTGAATTACTGTGGAATTGGCCCTGATCATATTGAGTTTATTTCAGATACCACCCCGATCAAGCAGGGTAAATATACACCAGGCGTACATATTCCCGTAAAGTCCTATAATGAATTCACTGCCAACCCACCTGATTACGCCGTACTCTTCGCATGGAATCATGCAGCTGAAATCTTTGAGAAAGAGCAAAAATTTCTCAATGATGGCGGCAAATGGATTAGTTTTGTTCCCGAGGTTGGAATAATAGAATGATCCCGTTTGCCTCCCCTCTAGCACAATACAATAGCCATAGAGACGAGATACTGGGCGCGATCACGCACGTTCTCGATAGCGGACATTATATTCTGGGATCGGAAGGGGCAACATTTGAAAAATCCTTTGCGGCCTATTGTGACGTTGACGATGGGGTCGGAGTCAATAGCGGGACTGACGCTTTAATTCTGGCAATGAAAGCCCTGGATATCGGACCGGGGGATGAAGTCATAACCGTTTCCCACACCGCACTGGCAACTATTTCAGCCATTATCACATGCGGAGCAACCCCCGTTCTGGTGGATGTCGATCCGCTGTACTACACCATGAACCCTGAATTCATTGGCGATGCGATTACCAACAGAACAAAGGCAATCATTCCCGTTCACCTGTACGGTCAATGCGCCGATATGAATGCCATAATGGAGATTGCAGACAAACACGGCCTGAGCGTTATTGAAGATTGCGCCCAGGCTGCGGGAGCCACATACAACAAACAAAAAGTTGGCAGTATCGGACATGCTGGCTGTTTCAGTTTTTTTCCGACAAAGAATTTGGGCGCCATTGGTGATGCCGGAATGGTTGTCTCCAAATGCAAGGAATTGGGGGAAAGGGTTCGACGATTACGCCAATATGGCTGGGATCAAAACAGAATGACCCTGGAAACCGGGTTGAATTCCCGGCTGGATGAAATCCAGGCAGCAATCTTGAACGTGAAGCTAAAATACCTTGATGAAGACAACGATAAACGCCGCAAACTGGCCATACTGTATCACGACGGTTTTGATCAACTCGGCATTACGTTGCCCAAGGCCCGACCAAATTCCACTCACGTTTATCATTTATATGTTATTAGCTGTCCTCAACGCGATATTTTAGCAGAACACCTTCACAACGCCGGCATCGCCACAGGGATACATTATCGAACTGCCGCCCATGAACACACAGGTTATGATCAACTTTGCCGATTGCCGAAAAACGGTTTGCCCGTGACCAATAAGTTAATCAAAAACATCCTCAGCCTTCCCATATTTCCCGGGTTATCGGCTAATGACTTGAATGCAGTCATATCGTTGTCACGTGATTGCTTCGAACAATAATTTGGTTTGTAATACATCAGAAAATGACAAGCCATATGCGCTGGTGGTTCAACCATCATATATCACTGCACATGAAAGCGATGCTTTATGATAGAGAGTTTGGATAATCTGAAAGGAAAATCCGTCGCCGTTACAGGAGCCAGCGGTTATATCGGCAGCGCCCTGGCTGAGGCCCTGGCCCAATGTTCGGCAAACGTTATACGTGTCAGCAGAAGAAAACTACCGCCTAAGCCTGGAATAACCGATTGGCAGGCCGATGTTAACACACTGAATTGCTGGCAGAGGCTTGTCACTGAAGCAAAAGTTATTTTCCATCTGGCGGGTAATACAAGCATCTATACGGCGGCCAATAACCCTGTAGATAGCTTAAATTCAACGTTGCTTCCATTGAACCATCTTATCGCAGCAGCACAAGAGTCGAGTGCTACTCCCCGATTGGTTTTTGCATCTACAGCAACCGTATATGGACTTACAGATGATCTTCCCGTTTCAGAAAACCAGACATGCCAGCCAATTACAATCTATGATTTGCACAAGTATTTTGCAGAAAAGCAGTTAGCATTGGCGACCAGTCATGGAATACTACAAAGCGTTTCGCTGCGGCTTGCCAATGTTTATGGTCCAAGTTTATGCTCAAGCTCCGCATCTGACCGTGGCATTCTTAACAAAGTTTCCATGATGGCACTGAAGGGACATAACCTGGTGTTATACGGCGACGGAAAGAATTTACGAGACTATGTTTTTATCGATGATGTGATCAAGGCTTTTCTGTGCGCTGGAGCCTCACAAGCCCATGCAGGGCAGTCCTTTAATATCGCCAGTGGTAGAGGTACAAGTTTGAAAGAGGCCTTTGGCAATGTCGCCGATCAAGTTTCGAAAATCACCGGAAACAGGGTGGCGATTTCTTGTGTTCCCTGGCCGGATAACACCGATGCAATCGAACACAGAAATTTTATCGGGGACAATAATGCCATGAATAAAGCTTTTTTCTGGCGCCCTGAAGTTTCAATAAAATCTGGAATCAGCAAGATGATTCATACATTTAGCGGGAGTGCCAACAATGGGTGAAGGGTCAAAAATATGGAAGAACCTGACACAGAATATTTTTTCACGTATAGATGATGACTTTATTCAGAACTTCAGAATGCCTGGTGCAGCCAATCAGTTTGCCGCATGGGACCCTTATGAAAAATCAACCCGTTATTTTAAATTTCTGTTGTATGCCACAGCACAGGAACGATCCGATATTTATCTTGAATCCTATAGGAAAATTCAAAATCTCGACCTTGGAAAACCACTTAGCATTCAATATGCAGATTGCGCCATAAATGCCGACTACCTTGCGGCAGTAGAAGAATGGGAGTTTCTCGAAAACTCAATAAAGATATCTCATGGTGGGATCAATAATATTGTAGAAATTGGCGCCGGATTTGGAAGAACATGTCATACTCTTCTGTCTCTTTGTCCGCATATAGACGTTTACACAATTGTTGATCTGGATCCGATGCTGGCTTTGAGTTCCGCTTATTTAAAGAAAGTGATCCCGGAAAAATTTGATCGCATTCGCTTCGTTTCCAGTGAGGACCTTGAATTACAGTCAGCCATATCAGCAGATCTAGCCATTAACATCGATAGTTTTCAGGAAATGCATTTAAATGTAATTGATGGTTACATGAACAGAATCATCAAAAACTCGGAATTGTTTTACTGTAAGAATCCGATTGGAAAATATCTGCCTGAATCTATTGGATTACCTGGATTGAGCCCAGAAAAAATACTCGATGTTTTTGAACTTGGCAGGTGCAGGAACACGCTTGATATTTTCAATGATTCTGAACTGCGCCATTCACGAGAAGCCTATTTAAAGGCCTACAGACCAGCCGGTGAGGACTGGAGTCTTTTGAACCACATACCGATGTTAATGTTTTCATATTACCATCATGTACTCTATTCCCGTCGATAGCCTGTCAGGGGCACGATGAGATATCCAGGGAAATTCGAATTGCTGATTATAAGGAACCATCATGATAGAGAAAACACCCATACGGCTTAATTTGGGGTGCGGCGGTCGTCCTTTGAAAGGGTACGTTAATGTGGACATGGACACCCTTGAAGACATACGGGCTCGATATCCAAATCAAGCATTTGAAGATGATCTGGTGGTGCTTCAGTATGATATATTTAATCTGCCCTACGCAGATAATTCGGTAGATGAAATCCGCTCTGAGGGACTAATTGAGCATTTACCTTTTATTGATGAACCTAGGTTTTTTCATGAAATTGCACGCATTATAAAACCGGGTGGAACAATTTATCTTTCAACGGTCGATTTTGAGAAAACTGTTAAACAGTGGCTGGATGCCAAAGATGACTGGAAGGACTTCTATCGCAACGACGCAGAGGCTATCCAACAACAACACTGGTTCGGGACCTACACTTACAGCCCCGATAATCGATGGGGGTATCTCACCGCCACAATCTACGGAAGTCAGAATGGCGCTGGTCAGTTTCACAAAAATTGCTATACCGAGGCGAAATTACGAGCCATATGTAGTCGTATAAATCTTGAAATAGTCTCAATTGACCGGTTTCAATGGAAAGGGGGTCGCGATTTTATGCTTGGCCTTACGGCTCAAAAGAAACAATAACTTTCGGCGGGAGAATATTAATCTAATGAAACGTACTGTAATTGCCGGGTCTAACCGCATTGCACCTTATGGTTCTTGCCAATGAACAGCCAAACCATTCCTCAAGCACGGCTTGTTAACCTGGACATCATAGGCGGTGATATGGGGTCACTGGTCGTTCTGGAAAAGGCCAGCCCGGTACCGTTTGATATTTTCAGGACATATTACATCTGGAATGTTCCCAAACATGCACCGCGCGGACAGCACGCACATTATGAAGGGCAACAATTCTTCATATGCCTGCGGGGGTCTTGCCGGTTTAGCTGTGATAATGGATATGCCAGACATGACTTCATCATGGATCAACCGGACAAAGGGCTTTATATTCCGGCAATGGTCTGGGGAGAGCAAGAATACCTGAGCGACGATACATTGGTTCTGGTCCTGGCGGATGCACCGTACGATGATAACGACTATATTCGGGACTATAAAACGTTCATGGATTTAACAACCAGGAAGATCAATTGATAATAGGGGGTTACGTTGAGTACAATACTTGTCACAGGCGGTGGGGGTTATATCGGCACAACATTGGTTCCCTTCCTAGTCACCAAAGGACATTCTGTCCGTGTTATTGACCGGTTTTTCTTTGGTAAAAACCTGTTGCCAGACAGTGATAATATTGAACTCGTGCAGGAGGACACCCGGAAATTAACCCTTGAGCATTTTGACAATATCGACGCCGTCATTGACCTGGCGGCATTGTCAAATGACCCAAGCGGCGAGCATTTCCAGGAACTAACATGGGATATAAATTATAAGAGCCGCTATGCGACGGCCACGATGGCAAAACAAGCTGGGGTAAAACGCTATATTCTACCCTCCTCCGCCAGCATCTATGGCTTTCAGGAAACGGGCGTCATCGTCAATGAAACAAGTCCAACAAATCCATTAACAACATATGCCAAGGCAAATGAAAAAGCAGAACACAGTATTCTGCCGCTGAGCGATGAAAATTTCTGTGTGGTGATCCTGCGCCTGTCCACAGTCTATGGCTACTCGCCGCGAATGCGCCTCGATCTGGCTATCAATGGCATGACATATGGTGCCCTATCTTCCGGCAAGCTGCCATTAATGCGCGACGGTACTCAATGGCGACCTATGGTGCATGTGCTCGATGTTGCCGAGGCAATGCACTTTATGATGATGGCGAATGCAGATACGGTAAACGCCAAGATTTTCAATGTCGGGTCAGACAATAATAACTACCAAATTCTACCCCTGGCCGAACGGGTGGCACAGGCCATACCACGCACTGTCGATATCGAATGGTATGGCGACCCCGATCATCGTTCTTACAGAGTCTCTTTTGCGAAAATTGAAGCCTTGGGGTATCGTGCCACAAGAATAGTTGAAGATGGCGTCAAGGAAATATGCGACGCCAATGAAGCGGGCATTATGATTAAAAACTCTAAAACCAATACGCTTCAGCATTATCAGGATCTTGAATACTGGTATAAGGTCATAAAGGACCTGGAGCTCCATGGTGGAATGTTACGGATATAAGCATGATGACACAGTTCGGTAAGCGACGCGGCATAGTCCTGGCGGGTGGTCACGGCACTCGCCTGTATCCTTTGACCAAAGCCGTCAACAAACATCTGCTGGCGGTTGGCAGCAAACCGATGATCTATTACCCGTTGACCACGCTCATGCTCTCAGGCATACGAGAATTCCTGATCATAAGCACACCCCAGGCAACACCGCAGATAGAAGACTTGCTCGAAGACGGAAGCAAATGGGGCATATCAATACACTATGCTGTTCAGGCGGAACCCAAAGGTCTTCCTGAAGCCTTTTTAATTGCCGAAGACTTCATCAATAAAGAACCTGTTGGCCTGTGCCTTGGCGACAATGTCTTCCATGGCCAAGGACTTTCCGAACAATTAGAGAAAGCCGCCTCCATCGCCGATAAAGCAACGATCTTTGCTTATGCTGTCCGCAACCCAGAATCATACGGTGTTGTGACATTGAACGCGAAGGGGGGCATAGTAAATCTTGAAGAAAAACCACAGAACCCTCAATCCAATCTGGCTGTTCCTGGTCTTTATTTCTTCCCGGGCAATGTAGTGGACATAGCGCGCGAGCTATCCCCTTCGCCGCGTGGTGAACTTGAGATTACCGATCTTATTCAGCATTATATCAACGATAACAAAATAAACGTGTCTTTGCTGAGCCGTGGCATAGCATGGTTCGATGCCGGTGTACCGCGATCACTGTTAGACTCCAGCATGTACATTGATGCTATTGAAAGCCGACAGGGTATCGGGGTTGCCTGTCCGGAAGAGGTTGCATTTAATATGGGATTTATTGACAAAGAACAGCTTCATCGTCTTATTTACCCCATTAAATCAACACCTTATGGGGAAATTCTCTCGCACACTTTTGGCTTAAGGCGACGCTGAAATGGAATTCATGACCACGGATATCGCCGGTGTCATTTTTTTCAAACGCCCGGTTTATTCTGATGAACGGGGGATGTTTTCAGAAACTTGGCGAGACCAGGACTATCGCGATGCCGGTATAAAGGAAAACTTTGTACAGGATAATATTTCTTCATCATCTAAAAACGTCCTGCGCGGTTTGCATTATCAAATTTCTCAACCACAGGGCCATCTGATTACCATCATATCAGGTAAGATCTTTGACGTCGGTGTTGATCTCAGAAACAAATCCCCGACATTTGGGCAGTGGACTGGTCTTGAACTTGTGGCAAAAAACAATATGTATAATCAGGCATACTTCCCCCCTGGCATAGCCCATGGGTTTTGCACGCTGAGCGATACAACGACGATCCATTACAAATGCACCAATGTTTATAATGCCGATGACGAAGGCGGGGTTTTATGGGACGATCAAACCATCAATATCTCATGGCCGATTAAAAACCCGACCCTCACCAAACGCGATATGGAACTACCCGTTCTTGGTTCAATCCCTGAAACCCAGCTACCACACATTCACTATTAACCACGGGAAACAACGGTCACAATGTCCGGTTCAAACATAATATCAATGCGAAAAGATATTAAAGTAACGCTGCTTTATCCACCCCATCAATCGTGGCCAGAGGTTATGGTTAAACCGAATGGTTCTCTGGCATACCCACAGATTGCAGGAGCCTTACTGGAAAAAGGCATTGAAGTTCAAATCTTTGATGCCTGCATCGGCAATGACAAAGACGATTTACAAACAGTCTTTTACGCATCGACGCAACTGGATTCAGGATTACTGCGTACCGGTGTCAGTGATGAGCGTATCCTTGAAGAGATCAAAGATTCTCACATTATTGGACTGACATCCATTTTTTCGGCTCAGGAGTCCATGGTTCTTCACTGTAGCCGGTTAATAAAAGCCCATTTCCCCGAAAAAGTTGTCGTTGCCGGTGGCGTTAATGCCCGTGCACGTAAAAACATATTTCTATCCAATGGTGTCGATATTGTATGCCTGAGTGAAGCAGAAAAAACAATTATTGATATCGTCGATGTGGTGGCAATAAACAGCCGTGATTTCAGCACGATCCGTTCTGTCGCATCACTAAAGGATGGCATTATTGTCAGTAACAAGACCCGGCTTGATGACATTATCTGGGATTTGGACGAACAACCCTACCCGGCCTGGCACCTGATGCCTAATGAACGGTATTGGCAGATTGGTCGCCCCCACGGCGGCGTTTTCGGCCCGCAAGATAATATCCGATACGCTTCAATCATGACCTCTCTGGGGTGTATTTTTTCGTGTACCTATTGTCACATTGCCGGAGAATCAGATGGCTCGGATGCCGGGAACATTGGAAAATTCCGCATCAAATCTGATGAGCGCGTGCTCAAGGAAATCGACAATCTTATCAAGATTGGTGTCAATACAATCTATGTGGAAGATGACACCTTATTTGGTCACAAACACCGCGCCATTAATCTATTACGGAAATTTAACACCATTGACGCTGCTTTCATGTGTGTGAACGGTATGAATATTGCTCATATGATGCGCCACAATCGTCCGGACGAAGAGGTTATCGAAGTTCTTGCACAGGCAGGGGTTAGAGAACTTGACTTACCATTTGAGTCTGCATCCTCAAGAATTCTGAAGAAATATGCAACCAACAAGTGGAGTGTCGAAAAATTCGATATCCCTGCCCTGATCGGTAAATGCCGGAAATACGGAATGTCTATTAATGGCGCATTCATGATCGGTTTTCCCGACGAATCCCGCGAAGAAATTGAGATGACGCTCGATTTTGCGCGGCAAATGCGCGAAGCTGGCCTCAATACAGTTAACATCTCCATTGCCGTACCGTTGCCAGGAACGCCGATGTACGACGAAGCTATGGAAAATGGAAATTTGCGGCCTGATTTTAATATCGATAAAATGCACTGGCTCCGTGCTAACATGGTTAACACGCTAGTCTCCCCTGACGAACTTGAGGAAATCCAGCGTAAAGCCTGGGAAAGTCTGAATGACCAGAGCTATATTTCAAAAAAAAGAGCAATGCTGGCCGTTGAACCTGTATATCCCGGCAAGAACCACTCCGCCATTGCGAATGGACAATTATGATTCAATTTTCTCCATGTGAAAGAAGACATAAATGAAGAAAATTGTTGTTACCGGCGCACTGGGCCATATCGGGTCTTATGTTATTCGCGATTTTGCCAGTCAATTTCCAGGCACAGAAATCGTCATGATTGATAATATGATGACGCAACGCTTTGCCTCGCTGTTCAACCTTCCGGAATCCGGTCTCTATAATTTTATCGAGGCTGATGTACGAGAGATTAATTTAAAATCATTGCTGCACAATGCCCATGTTGTCATTCATCTGGCTGCGATTACTGATGCGGCAGGCAGTTTCGGCAATGCCTCGGAAATAGAAGCCAATAATTTTATCTCAACATCCAAGGTTGCCGAGGCTTGTGCAGACTGCGGTGTGCGGATGATTACTCTATCATCGACCAGTGTTTACGGAACCCAGAAGGATGTTGTTTCCGAGGACTGTTCCCCGCTGGAACTGCAACCCCAAAGCCCATACGCGGCGACAAAGCTCAAGGAAGAACAGCTTGTGTCAAGCCTGAAGCAAAAGGGTCTGCAGGCAGCGACACTTCGTTTTGGAACCATTTTCGGTCCCTCCGTCGGCATGCGTTTTCACACCGCCGTTAACAAATTCTGCTGGCAGGCTGTCATGGGGCTGCCACTGACTGTCTGGAGCACGGCCTACGAACAAAAACGTCCCTATCTTGATTTGTCCGACGCTTCGAACGCCCTGGCTTTTATCATTCGCCAGGATCTTTTTGATGGCCGGATCTATAATGTGCTCTCACACAATCTGACCGTGCATAATATTGTCGAAACTATTCGTGGGTTTATTCCTGCTGTTGATGTCAGTTTTGTCGACAATGAGATCATGAACCAATTGTCCTATGAAGTCAGTTGTAAGCGTTTCGAGTCCCAGGGCTTTACATTCAACGGAGATATTAAATCTGGAATTGACGAGACAATTTCTTTTTTGAATCAAACTCAGTCTGCGCACAGGTAAAACTGCCGTCCCAATATTGAAGCTGCTAGTAATTGAATAGCCCCCAGTTTCTTAGACACCCGGTGACTTCCATTTTTGCTGCCGTGCCTCTTTGCGGGTTGGGTAGGTTTTTCGTCTGATGCGCTCTCGCTTCAAGAGCTGGAAAAAGCTCTCGGCAACGGCATAGCCCCTGGAAACGATGTTTCCGAAGGCGCGCTAAGGCGTATCTGTGTATTGTGATTTTCATAGTGAATTTCCTGCGTTTACATTACGAGAAAATTCTACTTATGAAGACAACTTTTTTACGGGGGCATTACCATTGCAAAAAGCCATCAAAAGAAGCCTATGGTGCACCAGAAAAGAAACAGAATAAGGGTCTGACTAAGGAGCCTTCCGAGTTTTATATTTAAAGCGATGATACGTTTTTAAAGCGTTTATTAATTTGCACTGATTTTGATACCTGCACCTTCCATGAGCATTGTTTTGTTCAGGAGCTTTATGCAGGCGTAGATGGATTGAATAGCAGGGGCCGATGAATTCGTCAGCTTGCCAAGCTCTAGAATGGCACCGATCAAAGCTTCTACTTCAAGGGACCGCCCCCCTTCAACGTCCTGTAACATCGAGGTCTTGTGAGCCCCGACGCTTTCAGCGCCGGAGATTCTTTTCTCAATCGTGTGACGAAATGTGATGCCCAGTTTTTCAGCAATTACCTGAGATTCCTGCATCATTGTTTCGGCAAGTTTACGGGTCTCTGAGAATTGGCAAATATCAATCATGGTGGCGTGAGTTAAGGCACTGATAGGATTGAAGGAGAGGTTGCCCCACGCTTTGAGCCATATTTCAGAACGGATATCATCCAGTATTCTGGATCGAAATCCTGCATTAACAAGTGTATCATAGAGTGTTTGAACTCTATCACTACTGCTGCCATCCAGTTCGCCGATCGGGAAACGATCCCCTTCAACATGATGGATAACACCTGGAGCAGAAACCGTAGCCGCAGGGTACACAACACTGCCAATGATCCGGTCGCTATCAATGTATTTACTGAGTTTTTTTGTTGGATCGAGCGTGAACAGATTATTGCCATCAAACTCACCCCCATGATTATGAAAATACCACCAGGGAATGCCATTCTGAACTGGCATGATCATTGTGTCCGGACCAATCAGGGAGGGAACTTCAGGGGCAATTTGCTCTAGGAAGTGAGCTTTTACCGCGAGAACAATCAAATCCTGGGGGCCTGCATCATTAATGTTGGATGATGCCAGCGCAATTGGTGCAATATGTTCAGTCCCGTCTTGCCAGATAAGTTTTATTCCAGATTCCTGAATAGCCTTCAAATGCAGCCCCTGATCGATGACGCTTACTTCGTCGCCCGCGAGCGCCATCCTGGCTCCAAGTAATCCACCAATCGCCCCGGCTCCGATGACACAGACCTTCATTTAATTGCTCCTTGAATATAGGTTGTTTTGTTATAATTGTTATAGAACAGGTTATTGGAAAGTGTTGGTTAGCGTGCCAATACCGTCAATTGAAATTTCAACGGTGTTGATTGGGTCACGCATTACCTTGGCTCCCAAAGAGGTGCCGCAAGAAATTATATCGCCTGGCTCCAGGGTCATGTCCTTTGATATGAGGCTAACCAACTGTCGGGGTGAAAAAATCATATCGCTGACGGGATAATCCTGGAATTTCCGCCCATTCAGGGTTCCCGTAATGGTTAAATGATCAGGATCCAAAGAGGTCGCGATGCTGGGCCCGAAAGGACCGAATGTGTCATAACATTTTGCTTTCGTCCATTGTTCGAAAAACGGGTCCTCTTTAAGCAACTGAAACGCCGTAACATCGTTAACGCACGTATAACCGAAGATATAATCATCAACCTGTTCTTCTGCGATACCCATGCATTGTTTTCCAATGACAATCCCAAGTTCAGCTTCAAAAATAATTTTACCGTCATGAAAGGGAGGGCGGCGAATAATATCGCCGGATGCGAGATAAGTATTGGGTGTCTTGATAAAATACCAGGGATTACCTGGCATTGGAAAATTAAGTTCTTTTGACTGGGCTTTCAGATTGTTCCACATGCCGATCATTTTGCTGGGGACCGTTGGGGTAAGGAGGGTAATGGATGATAGTGACAGCGTTTGATCAGTCAGCTTTGGTTGCTCAAACATATTCCCCTCATATACAATTACCTGGTCGCCATCGAGTGTCCCAAAGGCTGTTTGCCCGCGATGAATGAACCGTATCCAGTGAGCCAATGGTGTTCTCCTCTATAAGAGATAAGATGCTTCAGGCACTTGGCTGCAGGCCTGTGTATTAAGAATTTTATGTCAAACCGACAGAGTGGCAATCAGCATAACAAGGCGATTAATCTGCCAGAACTTATTGGCCGTTAGCATAGAGGACAGGGTCACCTGAATTGCTATTATCTGCATTAAAACTCTGTTTAACCGTTACTCCGGTTTTATAGACGTGGTCTCGAATCAATTTTCCAACCAGATCAACATCACGTGCTTCCATGGCGGCTAAAATGCCTGCATGTTCCTTTACAGATTCTTCCCAGCGGTCAACAGAAAGTATTGCCAGGTAGCGGGCGCGTCGAACTTTAACCATAATATTTTGGTGGACTTCCATCAGGACGGAATTACCAGACAGTTTAACAATCAGATTATGAGTTTCCTGATTCAATCGGAAATAATCATTGCGACGCCTGTTATTGAAATGATCTGTCATACGATTATGGAGACCTTGCAGGTGTTTGAAGTCTTGCTCAGTCATTTTTTTCGTTGCGAGTTCGCCACAGAGGCGTTCTATGCCACTGACCGCTTCAAACATTTCTTCGATATCTTCAAGGGTGATCTCTGAAACACGCGTGCCTCTGTTTGGCTTGATTTCAACCAATCCTTCAGAAGCAAGGACTTTAAGGGCTTCTCGCATTGGTGTCCGCGATATGCCGAATTGCTCACACAGATCACCTTCTGAGATACGATGACCAGGTGCAAGATTACCTTCTACAATCATATCCCGTAAATTATCTGCAACCTCAAGATGTAGAGATTGGCGTTGAATTCGTTTTTTAGGAAAATCCTTGGTAGTATTATTGTCGGCCATATTCGAAATTCTTTCGCATTATTCAAGTCATTAAGTCATCAGTGACCTCTATATCAAGAGTGCGCCATAAATCCAATACATAATTTTAAATTAAAGATAGCTATCAAAATCATATTAAGTAAATATTGTTTTTAAACAAGGTCTTGTTTACTTTTTTAATTTTTAATTAAAAATTCATTGCAATATATTTAAAAATATCGATAATAAAAGTAATCAAAAACTGTAACCAAACATAAGTTGTGTTGGGTTCAAACAACGAATCAACAAGGAAATAGATTGAAATGATTAACCGGGTTCTATTAGGAATGCTGACACCATCATCGAACACAACACTGGAGCCGATGACGAGTAATATATTGTCAGGTCTTGCGGATGTAACAGCTCATTTTGGCCGGTTCGGTGTAACAGAGATTTCCCTTGGTGAAATGGCGTTGGGACAGTTTCAGAACCAGCCTTTAATTGATGCCGCCAAGTTGTTGGCAGATGCCAGGGTTCAGGCAATTTCGTGGAATGGCACCTCTGCTGGCTGGTTAGGTTTTGATGCTGACAGAAAACTGTGTAAAGAAATCACCAAGGAAACGGGTATTCCCGCTTCTACATCCGTGTTGGCCCTTAATGAAATATTTGAAGCTACAGGCGTAAAGCGATTTGGCCTGGTGACCCCTTACCTGGACGAAATTCAGGAAAAGGTGATCAAAACTTATGCATCGGAAGGTTTTGACTGTGTCTCAGAGCGACACCTTCAAGACAAGGGTAATTTTTCTTTTTCAGAAGTATCAGAACAGACGATTGCCGATATGGTGCGCGACGTTGCCAAAGAAAAACCTGAAGCCATTACCATCTTCTGCACCAATCTTCATGGGGCACGTATTGTCCATGAACTTGAGCAGGAAACTGGTATCCCGATTTATGACACCGTCTCTACTTCTGTTTGGAAAGCAATGAAACAGGCAGGGGCCGACCCATCGAGAATTAAAGGCTGGGGCCGTTTGTTTACAGAAGTTAATTAATCAGTCGCTGAAAGTATGATTATGCAGAAACTTGATTTGGTGATTAAAAACGGAACAGTAGCGACCGCAGCTGACGTTATTGCCTGCGACGTTGGAATTTTTGATGGCAGAGTTGTTGCCCTTGGTGAAGACCTGGATGGCGATGAGGTTATTGATGCAAGCGGCAAAATCGTGATGCCGGGCGGGATTGACGCTCATCTTCATTTGGATCAGCCGACCGGTGACGGTTCGGTCATGGCAGATGATTTTCGTACAGGAAGTATATCAGCAGCCTGTGGTGGCACGACCACAATCATTCCTTTTGCCTGCCAGGAAAAAGGTAATACGATCCGTCATGCCGTTGATGATTATCATGCGCGAGCTGAGGGAAAGGCTGTCATTGATTACGCCTTCCATCTGATTGTAACCGATACAACGGATCAGGTTCTGGGCCAGGAACTTCCTGCGTTGATTGAGGATGGATACACATCTTTCAAGATTTATATGACTTATGACGCGCTTAAATTGAACGATCACCAGATTCTGGATATTCTTTCTGTTGCCCGCCGTCATGGTGCGATGGCAATGATCCATGCTGAAAACTCCGACTGTATTGCCTGGCTCACTGAAAAGCTGGAGCAAGCCGGAGACACAGCGCCTCATTTTCATGCGGCATCCCGTCCAGCAATTGTTGAGCGCGAAGCAACCCATCGGGCAATCTCCCTGGCCGAGTTGGTGGATGTGCCTTTGCTTATCGTTCATGTATCGGGACCCGAGGCGATTGATCAAATCAGATGGGCACAGAATCGAGGCTTCCGTGTGTATGCCGAAACCTGTCCACAGTATTTATTCCTGACGGCAGAAGATATGAACAAAGACGGTTTTGAAGGGGCAAAATGCATTTGCAGTCCGCCGCCTCGGGACAAATCAAGTCAGGAAGATGTTTGGCGTGCTCTAGAGAATGGGACCTTCCAGATATTCTCATCTGATCATGCGCCGTTCCGTTATGAAGATGACAAGGGTAAGAAAATGCACGGGGAAGACACACCGTTCAAGTCTATACCCAATGGTATTCCCGGTGTTGAAACCCGATTACCCTTGCTGTTTTCCGAAGGGGTAGGCAAAGGCCGGATTGATCTTCGTCGATTTGTCGAACTGACATCTGCAAATCCAGCCCGCATTTATGGGTTGTACCCACGCAAGGGAACCATAGCCGTGGGTTCTGATGCCGATATCGCGATCTGGGATCCCGACAAGGAAGTCGAGATCACCAACGACATTCTTCACCATAATGTCGATTACACCCCCTATGAAGGCATGTGTGTTCGCGGATGGCCTGAAATGGTGATGTCACGCGGTGAAGTCATTGTGAAAGAGGGCAATTTTATTGGTGAAGCGGGTCGCGGAAACTTTCTTAAATGTGAAAGCCCGGAACCAGCGAAGCCCAAAAATAACGGTGTAAGGACATGACGTTTAGCCGTCAATGTTTAAATCAAAGCCGATGAGGTGGTTATCAAAATTACAACATTGATCATATCAGAAAAGGGAATTTTTATGATGAAAAACTATATACGTGGACTTGGAATTGCAATCGTTGCAGTTATGGCGATGGGCAGTGTAAATACTGCTCAGGCTGAAAAAATACGAATTGCAGGAAATTTCGCCGTTGAGCATTCCAGCAGTAAGGCAATGGAAATTTTTAAAACCGAGTTAGACAACCTGACGGGCGGTAAACTGACGGCAGACATTTTCCCGGCCATGCAATTGGGTGGGGCGAAAGAGAATGTCGATCAGGTTCGTTCCGGAGCAATTATGGGCACCTGGATTGGTATTTCTTATCTATCGCGTACCGTTCCGGAACTGGAAGCTGTAAGCCTTCCTTTTGCGTTTGCAAACCGGGAACAGGCCTTCAAGGTAATCGATAGTGGGGTTGGTGATCTTTTGAACAAAAAGCTTGCTGAAAAAGGGTTCACGACCCTTGGGTATATGGAACTTGGTTCCCGGAACGTTACCAATAATGTTCATCCTCTCAAAACTATTGAAGATTTCAAGGGATTAAAAATCCGGATGCAGCCAAATGAAACGCATCTGGCTTCATTCCGGTCCATCGGAGCGAGCCCTCTCCCAATGGGGATTAAAGAAGTTTATTCAGCTTTGCAACAAGGAGTTCTTGACGGACAGGAAAACCCTTTCAGCATTATTGCTACGAAACGGTTTAATGAAGTTCAGAAATATCTGTCAGACTCAGGACATTTCTTTGATTTTATTGTCGTTGTTGCCAGCAAGAAAAAATTTAGTAAACTATCAGCAACCAACCAGGATGCTGTTCGGACTGCAATGGCAAAAGCTATCGCCTGGCAGCGTTCGAAAGCAGCAGATGAAGACACAGCGTCCAGAGATGCCTTGATTGCTTCCGGTATGCAGTTTGATCCAATCTCAGCCGAAGTTCGGGCTCAGCTTAAATCTGCAACAGCTGGTGTCGTTGTTGATTTGAAGAAGAAAATTGGCTCAGACATTATTGATGCCGTTTTGAAAGAACTAAAATAGTGGACCATAAAAATCAGGAGCCGGTGCATGTCACCGGTTCCATTTTTAAATTATTTATTAAATTTGTGCGTGGGGTCGACAACGTTTCGATTGTCGCAATTGTAATTTGCATGGCGTTAATGGCGGGGCTCGTTTCCGCTCAGGTTTTCTTTCGGTATGCCTTGTCATCATCGATCGATTCTGCCGATGAATTATCCCGATTGTTTTTTGTCTGGTCTATGTTCCTCGCCATTCCTCATGGCATAAAATCCGGTATTCACGTTGGCATTGATGTGATTGTGTGCCGATTGGATGATAGCCTCAGAACACAATTATCCCGTTTGATGAGCCTCGCTGCTGCCTTGCTGATGGGCGTGGTATTCGTCATGACGATCTCTGTAGTTGGCGATAAATGGCAGGAATTGATGCCGACTTTGGAACTCACGGCCGCTGTCTACTACATTGCAGTGTTGATTGCTACTGGACACGCATTTCTGCACCTTTTGGTCCTGGCATGGGGTGGGCCCACAATTTGGGCGGAGACTGAGCGATGAGTTTTGCTGCCATAACAATCTTTCTTGTCTTTGCCCTGCTTGGTATGCCACTGGCTTTTGCCTTGGGATTTGCGTCATTAGGCGGTCTTTATATTGCTGATATGGACCTGTCAATTATGCCGCAGCGTATGATGCATTCGATTGATAATTTTCCGTTGATGGCTATTCCCCTGTTTATGCTGGCAGGCGAATTGATGGTATCCGCCGGGATCATGCAGCGTCTCATCGATTTTTCTAATAGCATTATTGGCCGGGTCCATGGTGGACTTGCCCACGTTGCTATTATTTCCGGAATGATACTGGCTGCCGTCAGTGGAGCCGCCGTCGCCAGCGCCAGCGCTCTGGGCAGTACCCTGGTGCCCTCGATGCGCAAACAATACGATACCGGTTACAGTAGTTCGGTAATTGCTTCAGCGGCAAACCTTGGCGCGATTATTCCACCGAGTAACGCGATGATTGTCTACGCCTTGATGGCTGGATCAAGTGTGTCCGTCGGCGGTCTGTTTATGGCGGGCGTTGTGCCTGGGCTTATTTTGACGATCGGTTTTATGGTGCTGGCGAGCTTCATTTCCCATAGACGGAACTATCCACTGACCGGGGAAGGATTTCAGATCCGTAATGTCATCATCCAGACACGCCGTGCAATCGTTATCATTATGATGCCGGTAATTGTCGTTGGTGGCATTGTCGGCGGGGTGTTTACAGCAACGGAAGGGGCTGCAATTGCTGTTGTCTATTCACTGATTATTGGTTTCTTTATTACGCGCAAGCTGAGACTGGCTGATTTGCCGGGGGTGTTGTTCCGTTCGGCGGTGACGGCGGCTATGGTCGGGGCGCTCATTGCGTTTGCCGCGACTGTGACCTTCGTTTTTACCATTGATTTGGTGCCCATGCGTCTCACAGGCTTTATTCAGGAATTTACGGATAACCCGCAAGTCTTCATCCTCATGGTAATGCTGCTCCTGATCGTTGTTGGCATGTTCATTGAATCCAATGCTGCTTATATCATGCTGGTCCCCTTGTTTGCGCCGATTGCTATTTCCTACGGCATTGACCCTCTGTATTTCGGTTTCTTGTTTGTATTGAATCTGGTGGCTGGAATGATGACTCCCCCCGTTGGTGTATTGTTATTCGTTATGTGTGGTATTTCGAAAATTTCCATGAGCGAAATGATACGTAGTGTTTGGCCCTTTGTCGTCCTTCAATATGTTGTTCTTATTTTGTGTACGGTGTTTCCACAATTGGTCACGGCGTTGCCGCACTACCTCGGATATTAATTGAATGCTCAAATCCCATATAGCTGATATTGCCAACGAACTTATCAAAGCACGGCGGGATAACCGTCAGTGGGATGCCCGTAATACGGCATCTCCAGACACGGTTGATGAGGCATACGCCATTCAGGATATTGTCACAAAACAATCCGGCAAAGATATCGGTGGATGGAAAACATCTGCACCCGATCCTGTGTCTATACCAATTGCGGCCCCGATTTATTCGAATCTTATATTTATGAGTGGGGCAATTGTGCCGGCATCAAAATTTTTCATAATCGGCATTGAAGGTGAAATAGCCTTTCGGATCGCCCGGGACCTCCCCCTTGGGCCGAAACCATATGTGCCTGAAGATCTTATGGAAGCCGTTGGAGAATTAATTCCAGCAATCGAAATCGTCGATACACGCATGCAGGATGGGCTGTCAGAAAATAAAAAATTGATACTTGCTGATAATCAATCGAATGGAGGGTTGGTCTTTGGCGAGGGTGTATCTAACTGGCGGTCACTGGATTTTACTAATTTGGAAGCCAGTGTAACTGTTAACGGTGTAACAAAGTATTCAGGTGTAGCGGGTAACCGGGCTGGCGACCTGTTTGAATTAATGGCCTGGGCGGCGAACCACTGCGCAAATCGTGGTTTAGAGTTTCGCGTTGGCGATATAATAACCACCGGTACGTATACAGGGATGATATTTGTTGAGCCAGATTCTGAAGTCGTTATTGAATTCCCGGGAATTGGACGAGTAGAGGTATCGTTTCCGGCATAGTCAGTTGCGGTATGTATTGAGCAATCAGGAATTCTGAGCATACTCGGGCCATTTGTTAAACCACGGACTGACTTCTTCGTATTGCGCGGCAATTTCAAATAACATTTGATCGGCGCCAAAATCACCAATCAGTTGAAAACCAATCGGCAGTCCACTTTGTGAATGGGCTGCAGGCAAATTAATCGCCGGGTGGCCACAGGCATTGACCCAGCCGGTATAAATAGCGTGACCTCTGCGCCCTACGGTTTGACCATCGATTACATTCGGGAACGGAATCTCGGCCGACCAGGGTAGCGTGGCAACGGTTGGCGTCATGATGATATCAATATTCTCATAGGCAGTGCCAACCTGGCCCCGAAATTTATCAATTGTCTCTATGACAGCCAAAAATTCTGAAGACGTTGTGGCTTTACCAGCTTCATTCAATTCAATAAACCGTTCAGATACCAATTCTGTTGCATTGGGATGCATATCAAACAAATATGAAATACCAACGGGACCAACTTTCGACCAGGAATCTGTTATTTCTGTTAAATCAAAAGGCAGTTCGCCTGCGATCACATCATGACCAAGATTAGACAAGACATCAGCCGCTTCCATGACGCTTGAGGCGACATCAGGTTCCAGTGGCGAAGCACCAAATCTTTCAACATACAGGATTCTTTGTTTCTTTTTATCGGGGCTTCGTGACGAAACCAGACTAGATCGACGGTCAAGCCGAGACGGTCCGGCCATGATATCAAAGACCAGTTTTGCATCGGCGACTGTTCTTCCAAGCGGTCCACATACTTCCATATCCAGAAGGATTTTTGGAAACCCGTCACAACGGGCGACACTGCCGATGGATGGCTTGAAGCCTACCAGTCCCGTATGAGATGCAGGACGTCGAATAGACCCACCACCGTCAGTACCAATGGCAAGAGGCACCAATCCCGCTGCAACGGAAGCAACGGCTCCGCCACTTGACCCACCAGGTGTTAACTCAAGGTTCCACGGGTTACGGGTAACGCCGTGTACTGGATTGTCGGTATATTCGGCCAGGGTAAATTCGGGAACATTGGTTTTGCCCAGAATGATTGCCCCGGCCTCACGGAGGCGGGCAACCGGTAATTCATCTTTTTCAGGAACAAAATCGACAAATAGTTTGCTGCCCCAACAGGCCAATAGACCCTTGACCAGAATATGGTCCTTGACCGTCAGGGGAATTCCCTCAAGGGGACTACGTTGCTTGCCTGATCGTATTCGTTGTTCACTTTCTTTAGCCGCCTCCCGTGCCCCCGTTTCATCAATTGCAATGATGGCGTTGATCGCGGGGTTTACCCTGGCGATGCGCTCAAACGTTACCTCCAGGAGCTCAACGGGGGAGACATCCCCCGTCGTTAGCAGTGCACCTAATTGACTGGCCGTTAATTCCCAGAATTGGGATTTATCTGTCATGTCTTTAAGATCCTAACATTATACGGGGCAACCAGAGTACGATGTTTGGAAAGACGATAAGTAATCCTGTAAATAACAGCATCAGGGCGGCGTAAGGTAATGCTCCCCACATCACATCCTTAAAGTCTCCGCCATCGGTTCGGACCCCCTGAACAACATAGAGGTTCATACCCACCGGCGGTGTAATCAGGCCAACTTCGCACATCAGGACGACGAAGACACCAAACCAGATGGGATCAATGCCTGCTGCCATGATAATGGGAAAGGCGACCGGGATGGTCAAAACCTGCATGGACAATACGTCCATGAACATCCCGAGCAATAAATAAAATACGATGAGTGCCAATATCAATCCGGTTGACGACAAGCCCATGCCGGCAACCCATATGGTCATGGTCTGGGCCACCCCGATCAGAGCCAGAGTAACGTTCAGGATAAACGCACCCGTAATAATCAGCAGAACCATGCCTGTGGTACGAGCGGTATGTTTGAAGCACCGGTGCAAAAATTCAAATGACAGAGACCCGGTATACCAGGAGAAGCCCAGAGCTACGACAACACCGATTGCAGCCGATTCCGTGGGTGTTGCGATACCGAAATAAATACTCCCCATGACGATGCAAAAAATTAATGTGGGGGGGAAAAGACCACCAAGGGCACGAATTTTATCGGCCCACGGAACATCCGCTTCTTGCATATCGGCTTCTCGGTTAAAATTAGCAAACCCGATATACAGCATGAATAATAACGTCAACAGGATGCCCGGAATAATACCGGCGATAAAGAGCTGTCCAATGGATGTGTTTGTCAGTGATCCGTAAATCAGCAGATTAACGCTGGGGGGGATTAATATTCCAAGTGTGCCACCGGCCGCAAGCGATCCAAGTGATTGAGACTTTGAATAATTACGCTCATTCAAGGCAGGCAGAGCTACGGTACCGATTGTCGCGGCGGTAGCCACTGATGAACCTGAAGTGGCTGCGAACAAAGCGCTACAACCGATATTTGTGTGTAAGAGCCCGCCCGGTAAACGACCCAGCCAGATCGCAAGAGAGCTATACATTCGGTCTGCAATACCACTTCGTAAAAGTAGTTCTCCGAGCAAAATAAATAACGGGATAGCAGTCAGAATGTTCTCATTGGCAACACCCCAGACAATTGATCCGATTGAATCTACCAATGGCCAGCCAAACGCCATGACACCACCCACGGCACCGAGCAGAACCATAATGACGGCGATCGGTATGCCAAGCATCAACAGGCCCAGCATGATGATAAAAGCGAAAATAATATGTACGATTTCCATGGTTAATGTGCTCCATCCGGTTCGCTTTTGTGCCCAAGGTCTTCTCTATGCTCTAGATCTTCCATTTCTTCCGATAATTCTTCCATAGCCCCTTTTGGATGGAACTCTTCATTTAGCAACTCAATGCGACTCGTGAATAATAGGTATGTGGCTCGAATAGCGTAGAATGTTGCGATGGCCCCAAACATGGCCAACGCGCCAAACCATACCGATTGAGGATAAATCATGGGTGTTGCCCAGGGTGTTGGTGCAACACTACCATAATCGATTGTATCGCGGACGACGGTATAGCAAACCTTCACCAGTAAAATAGCAAACATGGCGAGCAAGACGGCCGAGACCCAATTGAGAACGGCTTGAATATTTTTAGGCAGATGATCGTGTAGCAAATCGATACGTATATGCCCTCTTCCAATCAAGGCGATTGAAAAGGCCAGGGATGAGCCAACGGCGAGAGCGTACCCGCCAAGCTCATCGGCACCCTGGAAGGATACATTGAATGTTTTTCGAAGGATTGTTTCAGCGGTCACAAAAAAAGACAGTGCCAGAAACATATATCCAAATAAACAACTTAAAATGGTAGAGATTCGGGCCATGACTCGTTTGCTCCACTGTTTAATACTGGTTTTGTACAACTTATTAAAAACGATTGGTTCTCCGGGGAGGGAGATTACCCCGGAGAACCATTTGCCCTTGTAAATTATGAGGTGGGGTTACACCCATTAAATACAGGGTACTATTTCATGCCGACCATCAGGCCAACGGTCTTCTTCCACTTGTCAGAACAACCTGGATTGCTTTTGTCACAAATCTCCGCCCAGGTTGGGAATGAAATTTCGCGTACTGCGTCCTGCACGATGGCAATATCCGTGTCACTGACAGGAACATCTTTAAGGCTGTATTTTTTGCCTGTTGTGCACGGTTCACTGCCTACGTTGCAACGAACAGCATCTTCGAACAATTCTTCAGAATACTGCCAGATATCTTCGATAAGGTTGTCGAACATAACAGTAACTGTAACTTGCTGGTCTGGTGTGAACTTGTTCCAGGTATCAAGGTTGATACCATAGCCGTTGAGCGCAATCTGGAAAGCCAGGGGCAATTGATAATTTGTAACTTCCATCCAACCGGCAGAGTTAGCAGAACTGGGCCCGGTGATAGCGCAATCAACAACACCGCGGGCAAGAGACTGATGGACTTCTGCAAAACCGATTGGCACAGGGGTTCCGCCAACGGAAGATACGAATTTGGCCAGGTTTTGATCATATACCCGGACTTTCATTCCTTTGATGTCTGTAAGTTTAGTGATCTCATCCTTACAGAAAAGAACCTGAGGTCCGAATGGCCAAATGCCAAGAAGCTTGGTGTTGAACTTTTTCTGTAATTCTTCATCAACAACACTTGAAAAGGCTTTCATGGTTTTGCGACCAGCTCCGTAAGTCGGGTTAAGTCCGACAAGGTCCAAACCCAGAATCGTTGGTGCATCACGAGATACCTGTGACATACGCAAAGATACAATATCAAAAAGTCCATTTTTCAAGACCCGCAATTCTTCTGTGTCTTTGATACCGGTTACATCAAGTGCTTTGTAATCTACTTCTACATCAAGACCGGATTTTTCTGCAAATGTTTTGAAAAACGGCTCTTCCTTGACTTTTTGAATAAGCCCGGTTGCGTGTGGCTGGCCCAACACTTTTAATTTTATCGTCTCTGCGTGCAATGGGATTGATGTCATCATCAAGCCCAGCACCGCGCCAGTCATCAGTAAATTTTTCATCTAAACCTTCTCCTGTTGAATTTTGAGTTAAAAAAATATGTTAAATTTCGATTATTTTTATGAGCCTTATGTATTATTAATTTTTAATTCATAATTAATCAACCAATATTTTCCAAAAATCTAAAACCGGAGGTATTTATGGGTATTAAAAGAACAGCGGAATTTCGGACTGAAGGGGTTCGCATTCACGAGCGGCTTTGTAACGAGCATGAATTTACGGGGTGCCGAACTATCGTATCCAACTATGTTCGTGATCAGAGGCTGCGCACAAAAAAAGTATTTGTGCCACTGGCCCATGATCCGGGACATGCGCAAGTTGACTTTGGCGAGGCACTGGCGGCCAGAGGGTGCGCACCCAGAGCTTTACCCGGTTGCAAACACATTATCTGTTTCTTGATATATTCGGCAGACCCGCACGCGGTAATGACAAGGGTAAGGTATATGTGCAGGTTCTCCACCTTATGGAGACCTATGTCATGGAGGATGTGGCTGGTGGCATCAAACAGGCTATCAACATGGGTGCCATTGGCTATGATGCCATCAAACATCTGGTGTTGTGCCGGATCGAGAAGCGTTCGCCGAAGCTCAGCTCAGACAATTACCCGTTTTGCCCAAGGCTACAGTGGGTATGACCAACCCCGGCAGCTATATGAGTTTGATGGGGGCCTCATCATAAGTGAAGTTCCACAGATACTTCTGCACCATCACCTTAAGCAACTGCGTCTGCCCACCGTCAAGAGCGAATATGAAAACAGGCACAGCAGTGTGCGGCGGAAAACAAAAACCATGTTCAGTATCTCTCCAGGTTGGCAGAACTGGAAATGAACGGTAAAGCTTCCGCCTCAAACAAAGTCAGGCCAGAACAAAAATGATTAAGGCCCCTGAAGCTTCAGGGGCCTTAATCATGCCATGTGCGATAAACCTCAAATCATGCAGGCGGCACCATTTCAATCAAACTGCGCATTCCGATCCATTCCGGCCAGTGATTCCGATTTAATCCGGCCACCTGTTCCAGTGAAAACGGCCACTAAAAACGGTCGATATTTTTGGGGTGGAGATGGGACGTGATTAAGTTCGTTGGTTGATCCTTATCGAGG
>JAJRSG010000230.1 GCA_024278915.1 Alphaproteobacteria bacterium | reverse complement strand
TAGGCGCTTTGCAAAAAATGGCCCCATGGCAGCATGCGCGGAACCGGTGACAGGGTCTTCTGGAACACCGTGTAGGGGAGCAAAGTGGCGAGAAATGAAGTCGTATTCATGATAATCTCCGTCTCCTATGGCCATGATGCTTATGCCCTGAAGTGTGGGTTTGCTTATGCTTAGTAGATAGTCCGTGATGAGGGGGAAGTTGGGAAGGAATTGCTCTACTTCAGCAGAAGAGGATAGTTCAATATACGTATTGTTGGCGGCAGTGTAGGCGCCAACAATATTTGGGCCAAAAATGGTCAAGAGTTTATCATTAATGGGTATGGGCTGACTGGTATAATGTGGGGCGCTTAAGGTATAACCAAATTTGGAATGTGTAACCTTTAAGGGACCAATTTGAGTATGAAAAATGAGGGGGTCAACATGGCCAAGTTCTTGGATAATTACGTGGGCGCTTGCGATTGTGGCGTGTCCACAAAATTCAATTTCAGCCTTAGGGGTAAACCAACGTAAATCAAAAGCGCTATCATTTCTGGGAACAACAAAGGCCGTTTCTGCTAAGTTATTTTCTTGAGCAATATTTTGCATTACTTTATCGGAAAAAAATCTGTCAAGAACCATGACGGCAGCTGGATTTCCACTAAAAAGCTTATCTGTAAAAGCGTCAATTTGGAATAATTTGTATGTGCTCATTTGCGTGCTCCACTTTACTGAACTGCAGAAATGAATTACTTAAGCGGAGCGATGCGCAGGCTGTTGCCGGGTTTGTTTTTCTCGAACAAAGCGAATGGAACTAAATAATTCACTGACGATGATTGGCTTGGTTAAAAACACATTTGCTCCAGCGGCAAGGCATTGTGCATTGTTTTCAGCAGATGCATCGGCTGTTAAGGCGATAATAGGAACGTTTTGATGAGGCCCTGGGGTTTGCCGAATAGCCCTTGTTGTTTCAATCCCATTCATAACTGGCATCCGAATATCCATTAATATGACGTCGAATGATTGGGTCTCTAGCATTTCAAGTGCTATTTTACCATGTAGCGCCATGGCAACATGGCAACCGACAGGTTCCAGTAATGATTTTAAGACAATTTGATTGGCTTCAATGTCTTCAACAACCAAAATGCTGAGTCCGTTGAGCTTATCGGGTGAAATCACTGCTTCACCTTCACGTGGAGCGCGACGAGTAAAGCCGCGACGAGGCTCTGATTGGACTTCTTGTGCTTGCTGTGGCTCTTGTGGTACTACAGGGGTGAGGGTAGGATGTAATTCCACAGGTTGAATGTCAGGAGTTTCTTCTATTTCCTGTGGGAGTTCGACCTTTTCAGATTGGCCAAGTGTTTCAAATTCCATGCTTTCATTTGGCGTCAATAAAAGTTCAAGTTCTGAATAATCTTTTTGATCTTCTTCTGTTACATCTAAATCATTTGATGCAGAAAGCTCCGGGGTGTTATCAGAGTCAATTATTAGGTTTTCTGGTAATATATCATCTCTGGAAACTAATTTATTTGTTCCCATTTTTACTGCTTTCCCGTTGTTTCTGGCTTTTAAATCACTCACAGACGTGGCTGGAGAGAAATCAACGACTTGCTCTTCACTAGGGGTAATCGTAAAGCTTGGCCGGTTTGATGCTGCATCAAATTCAGCGTCTTGTGCTAGACAAGTTTGTACGGTCATGACAAATTCTGATCCTCGCCCGAGCGTTGAGCGCATTACGACATCACCACCCATAAGTCTCGCTAGTCCCCGCGTAACGGTTAACCCAACTCCAGCGCCGCCATGTGACCTGGTAAGGGTGCTGTCAGCTTGTACAAATGGCTTAAATAGATTTTCCTGAGCATCGGTAGATATACCTTGGCCTGTATCTGCAATGATCATGGTAAGTTCACGAGCATTTTGATCACCCTGTGGTTCCCCAAGGGTGATGTGGACATGAATCCGTCCTGAGTTGGTAAATTTAACCGCATTAGAAATAAGGTTTGTAAGAGCTTGTTTGATGCGGATGCTATCCAACATAATATCTCTTGGGATATTAGGGTCAACATGGCAGGTGAATAAGACCTGATCTTTTTGGGCGTTGGCAAGTTGTGTTTGAAAGCTTTGATGTAGCCCGTTGACCATTTGATGCATATCGGTTGGGGCGGTAACAATGTCCAGAGATCCGGATTCCATTTGTGACATATCTATAATCCCGTTAAGTGTTTCGAGTAGGCTATGCCCCGAATCCAATATGATTTTGTTCTGATCCCGAAGGGTTTGTGTTTCACCATATTCAGATAATAACCCTGAAATCCCTATTATCCCGTTAAGAGGCGTTCTAAATTCGTGACTCATTACAGATAAAAACTGTGATTTTGCCCGGTTGCCGGCATTCGCTACGTGAGCAGCTTCAATCAGCATCTTATTATTACGTTGCCGCCACGCCGCAAAAACAATGGCGCCAATGGCAATGCAGACCAAACTAATGGCCAAAAAGATTAAGAGCATTAAACTACGTTGCTTGGCATCTAGTTCATTTTGTTTTAACTCTGATTCACGCCGTAAGGCATTTTCCTGCTCTTTTTGTCGCTGTTTGTTGTTTTCTAGCTCGGCAAGTTGCAACTGAGCGGTATTGCCAATTCGTTTGAACGTTTGCAGCATTTCTTGGTCTAGTCTTGTGTTCATTAATTGGTACACAGTCGCGGCATTTTTTTGCTTTACGGCAATGAGAGCTTCGGCTTGTAATCTATATTTAGTCAACCCTGCCGTATTGAGTTGATGTTTTTTTGCCAGTTGTTCAAATCGAATTAAACTTTTCCTAGCTTCACGCTCATGACCGTTCCCT
>JAJRSG010000229.1 GCA_024278915.1 Alphaproteobacteria bacterium | reverse complement strand
TAACATCTAGCAACTCCTTTGCCATTGTTTCACTAAGATATTTTTGAGCCGCATCACGTTCTTCTATAGTCATGGCAAATTGACTTTGAAAAAAACTGGTAGTAACTACTGCACTTATCATCTGTTGACGTAAGACATTTATAGCTTTGGGTAACGGATCAACTAAACACAACTCTTTCTTATATTCCGGGTTAATGCCCTGCTCAATTGTTCCTAAAACACGCAGCCAATCTTGATTATCAGGGTCGGCAACTAGGTTTTTCTTTATTATCCGGCAAGCTACAGCATCTGGATTATTAAACCAGCGGAGTAAAGTGGCTAACCCAGAAAAGCCAATATGCGTACCATCACGAACAGTAATCAATTGAGAATTTTCAACCTTCTCAAGAACTGGAAGGGCGTTCCCAGTGTATGGAATTAACACATCAATATCACCTGCCAACATCATAAATGGCACATTGCTTTGATCAAAAAATGTTTTAGTAAACATGATTGTAGGCCCAGCTATTGACAACACAGCCCCGATACGATGATCACGCATACTATGGTGAAAACCCAAGAGTTCAGAAGTTAAGCCACCCCAAGACGTACCCATGGCCCCAATACGTGTTTTATCAATCATGCCATATAATTGGTGGCCAGGCTTTTCATTTTGCGCTAACAAGGTATCAATTAAAAAGCTAATATCTGCTGGCTGATTGACAACGTCTTTTTCGTTAGGCCCACCGGGAGCATTTTGACTTGTCAAAGGGAAGTCCACCGCCGCCACAACATAGCCATGACTAACTAAGTGCTCAGCAAGATAACGTCCCGCCTCTTTTTTTGCACTGAATCCATGGCTAAAAATAATAAGCGGATATGGCCCCTTTGTTTGATCACTTGGGTACCACACAATCCCATCCAAACGTCGAACTGTATCGCCAGGATAATCACTATTAGCCATAGTTGGCCTTGTTTCATCTATAAATAATTCATTATAATGTAAGACCTCCGCAAAACCGACCTGCAATCGTGTAGCACTGTCAGAGTTTAATGGGAAAGGCTGTGGCCGTTTGCCTTTACTTATAATGACGGTAAAAATCGTAAGAGCTACAATCAATATTAGCAGAAAGCCCATGAACTTCTTCATTGATTTTTCCCTCTTTAATTGCTCCGACTAAATCAGTAGTGATTTAGTTAAAATGTTGTCATTAGAGCTCATTCAAATCGCCCAACAATGAGTACAAAATTATATTAAATTATCATATAATAAAACCACCCCAATGAAAATACCTTCTTTATGATGATTGGAATCAAAACATATATAAGTACGCAGTGTGAAGTGTCTAATAAAACATGATTATAGAGGCATATACCGTACGGCTCTATGGCATGAAGTAAAATTCATTAGCAAATAAGACGCCCGCTAAAGCAGTTTTTAAAAAAAATCAATGGTACGGGTGGCCGGAATCGAACCGGCACTTCCTAGGGAAACGGGATTTTGAATCCCGCGCGTCTACCAATTCCGCCACACCCGCTTAAAAGCTTTTATCTAGGTTACTAGAAAGGAGCCGCACAATAGCGTGCAAAGCCGCCCCGTCAACAATGTTTTTCATATTTCTAATAGCTTCTTAAACACTTTGCGGGTAAGTGGGCCTATGATTTTGAACTTTACCTTTATTGACCGTTGGTATGAGAGCGTCAAACAGATGGCGCGACATAAACATGCCGTGCGCGCACTCATCCTGATTGCATTTTTTGAAAGCTTTATTTTTCCCGTTCCAACCTCTGTAATGCTCATATCTATGGTGCAATCTGACCGCACCAAAGCGTGGCGATACGCCCTAATTTGCAGTATTGCGTCTGTTGGCGGCGCAGTCATTGGCTATCTGATTGGCTGGTTTGCCTATGAAACTTTTGCACTCCCAGTTTTGGAAAGCATGGGCAAAGCAGATAAAATAGACGGCTTTAAAGGTATGGTGGATCAATACGGTGCTTTGGCTGTATTTGGAGCAGGCCTAACCCCCTTCCCATTCAAAGTCATCACTTTGTTAAGTGGCGCTTTGAAACTCAATTTTGTAATCTTTATTCTCGCCAGTATTGTTGCCCGTTTTACCCAGTTTTTTCTTGTCTCAGCAATTGTCTGGAAATTTGGGGAAGGTGCAGAAGCCCTGATTAAAAAACATTTTGCCAAATTTACGATCGGTTTTTTTCTCCTGGTCGCGGTCGGGTGGGCAATCTGGCATTATGGGTATAGTTCATAAACAAACCGTTTTGGCAAAACCAAACTTCGCAAACATATGAGTGCGCGCACGATTGTCTTGTCCACCAATCAAAAAGGCGATTTGCGCTCGGCATGGTGCAGGCGCACTGTCTATTTTCTCTAAAATATGTTGCGTTCGTTGAGCAATTGCAGAGCCGCTATCTATCCAGCTCACGGCATAGGGGGAGGCTTCTTTTAGTTCATCCAGAAGCAAAGGAAAATGAGTGCAAGCCAAAACCACCGTATCAATTCCTTGATGAGAAAACATAGGCGCGATTTCTGATCTGATCACGTTAGTATCAACCGTTTTTCCACTTAACTTTTCTTCCGCACAGGCCACCAAAACCGTCGACCCATGCAAAATTACTTCGCATTCCTTAGCAAAATCATCGATCAATTTGCCAACATATTTCCGAGCAATCGTGCCTGGCGTTCCCAAAATGGCAATGGTTTTCGCCTGCGACTGTTTCGCCGCTGGTTTCACAGCTGGCACCACACCAATCACGGGAACAAGCACTTCTTGTCGGATTTCTGCTAGAGCAGCCGTCGACGCCGTATTACATGCCAAGACGACAATATCTGGATTGGTCATGAGCACCATTGTCTGGATCAAAGCAGGTAAGCGCGCCTTGAGCGCCGCTTCCGTTTTTGCTCCATAAGGCCGAAAGGCATCATCAGCC
>JAJRSG010000228.1 GCA_024278915.1 Alphaproteobacteria bacterium | reverse complement strand
ATCTTTAACGCCCATGGCGGCGACATGAAACAAACCTACGGTGTACCAATCGAAGAAATCATCCAAGGAATCAAATTTGGCGTACGCAAGGTCAATATTGATACGGATTGCCGCCTTGCCATCACAGGCCAAGTAAGGAAAATCTTGCTAGAAAATAAATCAGAATTTGACCCGCGCAAATTTTTGAAACCCTCATTAGAAGCCATGCAGGACCTATGTCAACCGCGCTTTGAGCAATTTAACGCCGCAGGACAAGCCGCTAAAATCAAAACAATCCCCTTGGCGGATATGGCGAAAAGATATGAAAGCGGCTCACTCGCGGTTTAAGGAAACAATATGCCCGATGTTAAAATATCCCCATCTATCTTGTCAGCCGACTTTGCCAATCTCGGTCATGAAATTCGCGCTATTGAAGAAGCAGGGTGCGATTGGGTACATGTGGATGTTATGGACGGGCATTATGTTCCAAACCTGACCATTGGACCGGGCGTGTGCAAAGCCATCAGGCCTCATATCAAGACTGTAATGGATGTGCACCTCATGATCGCCCCTGCCGATCCATTCTTAAAAGCATTTGCAGATGCTGGGGCAGATCATATTTCCATTCATCCCGAAGTCCATCCCCATCTGGACCGAAGTTTACAGGTCATTCGGGACTTAGGATGTAAAGCAGGTGTTGCCCTTAATCCTTCCACGCCTGCCAATGTACTCAAACATGCCATGGACAGGTTGGATTTAATTATCGTCATGAGTGTCAACCCCGGCTTTGGTGGGCAAAGCTTCCTCCATTCGCAAATCGAAAAAATTCGTGAATTGAAATCCATGATTGGTGATCGTGATATTTTGATTGAAGTGGACGGTGGAATCACCCCGATCACTGCCCCTCTTGTTGTTGAAGCAGGCGCCGATGTTTTAGTCGCAGGATCAGCTGTATACGGAAAAGGCGGACAAGCAACCAGTGTTTACGCCGCCAATATTAAAGCGATTAAAGCCGCCTGTCATTAAACCGCTCTTTTCATTTTCACCAAGGCTTCATGCAAACTTTGTAAAAATGTTGACCTGTCTCTATGGGTAAAGGCCGGAGGACCGCCAATATTTTCAGAGCCTAACCCTGCGCGTAAGTCGGCCATGATTGCCCGTGTTGCGACCGCCGCTCCAATACTATCTGGCGTAAAAGGTTTGCCATTAGGCGCGATAACAACGGCATTTTGTTTAAGACAACGATCTGCCAGTAAAATGTCGGATGTGACAACCACCATACGGGCATCAGCCCGCTCGGCAATGTAATCATCCGCTGCGTCAAATCCGTCGGACACGATCATACGCGTGATCAAAGGATGTTGTAATACACGGATAAAGCTATTGCTAACCACACAGACGCGCACTTGGTGACGCAGGGAAACTTTGTAAACTTCCTCCCGAACGGGGCACGCATCCGCATCAATATAGACACGTATTTCTGTCTGTGGGGTGTCTGTCATCTGGGCTTCCGATCTCTCTTAATAAATTATTTTCTCCAAATTAAAAAATTTAAAGAGAAAATCAACCATTAGCAGATACTAAAAACTAACGATAAGGGGACACCTCTAACGCGCGCTAGGATTTCGCAGCTCTAATGTCCCTCCTCATTATAATTAACAAGGGACTGTTGGGTTATGAAACAGAAATATGATTATGTGGTTATTGGTGCCGGTCCGGCAGGTCGGCGTGGTGCTATTCAAGCAGCAAAAGCGGGTAAATCCGTTTTAGTCATTGATAAAGGTCGCACGGTTGGCGGCGTTTGCGTGCATACTGGTACTATACCAAGTAAGACCTTAAGGGAAACCGTACTGAACCTCTCCGGTTGGCGTGAACGTGGCTTTTATGGACGTTCTTATAAGGTTAAATCCGATATTTCCGCGAACGATTTACAAAAGAGGCTCCACTTAACCATTCAGCACGAAGTTGAAGTTCTAGAGCATCAATTTGGACGCAATAATGTAGAAATGGTCAATGGTTATGCCAAATTTGTTTCTAAAAATGAAGTCAACATCACTCTAGCCAGTGGCGAAGTTGTTTGTGTTGAATTTGATAAAGCCCTCATCTCGGTAGGTACAAAACCATTCCGTCCTGATTACATTCCTTTTGACAGCAAACGCGTTCTAGACGCTGATGAAATTCTTGATATTACAGAATTACCCAAAACGCTTATTATCATTGGGGCGGGCGTGATTGGCCTCGAATATGCAACCATCTTTAGTACGCTGGATATTCCAGTTACAGTAATTGAACCTCGCGATACTATTCTTGATTTTCTTGACGGCGAAATCGTTGACGAGTTCCGCTCGGACCTTCGCAATCGCGGGATAACCCTTTGTCTAGGCTCCAAAGCAAAAGACATTAAATCCACTGGTGACCGTGTATTTGTTCGCCTTGAAGATGGGCGTGTTACCCAAGCCGACATGGTTATGTTTGCAGCAGGTCGCGTTGGTTCAACGGACCAACTCGGTTTGGATGAGTGCGGGCTAGAAGTAGACCACAGAGGGCGTATCGATGTAAATCGTCGTACCTACCAAACCAAAACACCTAATATTTATGCTGCAGGTGACATCATCGGTTTCCCAAGCCTTGCCTCTACATCAATGGAACAAGGCCGTATTTCAGCTTGTCACGCCTTCGATATTAAAATGGCCGAACAACCTGACTATTTCCCATATGGCATTTTTGCCGTGCCGGAAATATCCACAATCGGCCTGACCGAAGAACAGTTACGAGACAAAAAAATACCTTATCAATGCGGAATTGCCCGTTTACGCGAAACCTCTCGTGGGCAAATCATGGGCATTGACAGCGGTATGTTGAAAATGATTTTTGCACTAGAATCCCGCCAACTACTCGGCGTGCATATTATTGGAGAAGGCGCCACTGAACTCATCCATATTGGACAGGCAGTGATCAATCTAAATGGTAATTTAGATTATTTCATCAATAATATTTTCAACTACCCAACCTTGGCAGAAGCCTACAAGGTTGCTGCTTATGATGCCTGGAACCGCATCGAAAACATCGCTCAAGAAAATGGCGCAGAAGGCGTAAACCCATTTGGGGACGACCCTAAAAACCCCTTAACCTATCTAAAAACTGGATAATTTCGCAATCACAAAAAATTATGGGGCTATGGCAATAATCGTCATAGTCCTGCCTGCGCGCGTAATTTCCGCTTATCTTCTTCTTCAATTGCCTGCCAATGGCAATCTCTCAAAGCTACTTCCAGAGCGTAAAGCATGACAGCATTTATTTGATTCCCATACGCCAGTTTCAGCCGAACAAAAGCTTCTACTGAACCCCAACTCCCTTAAATCTTCTGCTGTCTCGATTTCAACTTCGTGCAACATTTTTGCCGATGCTGGACCAAAGTTCTTCATGTCTATAATACGAAATGTCATCACCTTGGAGCTTAACAAGTAAGTTTCTTTACACACAATACATTTTAGGTGAACAACCCTTGCTAAATTAGTGCTTAACGCAGGCTCTATTCCTGCTTTGGATAGACTGTACCTCCAAACCAAGACAATAAGTAAATATGTTAAAACGACCCCCGAATACCCTTCGGAGGTCGCGTTAGTATCAAAGGGTCTATTTAAAAATCAGCACCAACAGTGAACCAAAGTTTCTTCGTGTCCACTGAGAAACCACCTGCATTATAATCAGCATATTTTAAGCTACCATAATAATGTTTGCCGAATTTCTTTTTTACCAAGAGATCAATTTCACTACCGTAATCACCACCAACATCTGCAGTGAAGTCATGATATACAGCGCCAAAGGTTAGCCCTTTCATTACGCTATCTCCACCAACTTTATAGAATACAGAACCATAAATATCTTCTAGACCGCCCGCAGGTGTCCCAAGGAATTTATCAGCCCACCCATTGAATTTATGCAAAGTGGCAAGTGGTGTTTGAAAAGCTGTTACGCCGTTATCAGAACCCAATACTTCGTATCCAATTTTACCCGTTAGCCCATTCGCACTAAGGCCGCCTGATAGATGGTAATAGCTAGCTGTATAATTAAGAGGGCTATCTTTATAGTCAGATTGGGTGGCAAATTCTGCTTCATAAAGAGCTGTCAAATTACCATCACCTAATTTGTGCTTACCATCAAACCGTACACCTAATGTCTGACTAGAAAGACCGAATACTGGCGCATCATTAAGATCAATAAACAGACCATAAGCCGTCAAATTACCTAGATCAAAACCTGTATATTTCGCATCAAGAATAATGGTATCTGTATCTAGGTCACCAAAAGGATGGTCATCACCAAAAATACGATTAACATTCCAGACATAGCCACCAGTTAAGGTTAAATTCTCAATCGGCTTGGTAATGATCCCTGCCATATCCCACGTTTGGTCATTTTGACGCCATCCAACTGTCCCGACAAAACGTTGATTGCCTAAGTTTAAAGCTGTACGCCCTGCAAGAAGGGTCGTGTTCTCAATACCTGTATATGCAATATAAGCCTGATTAACAGCTGTGACCTCTGGGTCTGCAACAACCGGGCGGGTAACCACACCATTAACCAATGAATTATAATTATCATCGCCAATTTGAGTCACATT
>JAJRSG010000227.1 GCA_024278915.1 Alphaproteobacteria bacterium | reverse complement strand
TTGCCCACTGCCAAGCTGAAGGGTTTTGCCTTTTTGGCCACGCATGGGTGGGTGATGTAAAACAGTCTGCCCGTGAAACCCGATCAGTTCGACGGGTTCCTTTGCCTTTTTCAATACAGCCTGCACAGCCTCAATATGGGCGGCATTGATAATAGATGTCGCTTGTTCGAAAATCTGAGGGGCTTTCCCTGCAAAACCCCATGCAATGGCGGCTTGAGTCGCCATATCTAACAAACGACGTTCATCTTCACAGTAAGGGCGAAAATAAGTGGAGCCAAATTCATAAATTTTTTCACCATCTGTATCCAGAACAGCCGCATCGACCCCGTCAAGAGAGGTGCCACTCATTAATCCGATAGTTTTAGTGTACGAATCCCCCATCTTACCTCTTTCACATCTGATACGGCTTTGTTAGAAGCATTTTTAACGAGTATAAGAATAGGCAATGCCATGGCAAATTATAAATCTGATTTGATGCAAACCTTGACCGAACGTGGGTTTCTCTATCAATGTACAGATGACAAAGAACTGGATGCTTTGGCAAGTTCTTCATGTCTAACAGGGTATATCGGATTTGATTGCACCGCCCCGAGCCTGCACGTTGGCTCGCTCGTACAAATTATGATGTTGCGAATTTTACAAAAATCAGGTGGCAAGCCGATTGTTTTACTGGGTGGCGGTACGACTAAAATTGGTGACCCATCAGACAAGGATAAATCCCGTCCGATCCTCACACCAGAAAAAATAGAAGAAAACAAAAACGGCATCAAACGTGTATTTGAAAAATTTCTAGATTTTAACGGCCCGAATGCAGCTATTATGGTGGACAATGCCGATTGGCTCGACAAACTTGGTTATATTGAATTTTTAAGAGATATTGGCAAGCATTTCACAATTAATCGCATGGTACAGCTCGAAAGCGTAAAACGCAGACTCGACCGCGAACAACCAATGACATTCCTCGAATTTAATTACACACTCTTGCAAGCTTATGATTTTTCCGAGCTTAATCGTCGGCATGATTGCCGCTTGCAATTGGGGGGATCGGATCAATGGGGCAATATCGTCGCCGGCACCGACCTAACCCGCCGCCTTGAGAATGTATCCACATATGGATTTACAACCCCATTGATTACGACGGCCTCAGGCGGGAAAATGGGTAAAACTGCGGACGGGGCTATGTGGTTGAATGCAGATAAATCCTTAGGCGAAGAATACTGTCTCAGCCCTTATGATTACTGGCAATTCTGGCGCAATACTGACGATGCGGATGTTGGAAAATTTCTACGTTTGTTTACGGATTTACCTTTGGACGAAATTGCGGCACTGGAAGCATTAGAAGGGGCGGAAATCAACCAAGCAAAAATTCGTCTTGCCAATGAAACGACAACTCTTTTGCACGGAGCCAAATCAGCTCAGTTTGCGCAAGAAACTGCAAAGAAAACATTTATCCAAGGCGGGAGTTCAGCAGGACTCCCAACATTTAATATCACACCGACAGAACTTGAAACCCTCGGTGTAATTGATGCAGGCGTTTTGGTTGAACTTTGCGCCTCAAAAGGCGAAGCACGACGGCATGTCAAAGCGGGCGCTCTGAAAATAAATGACAAAAAAGTTTCTGATCAAGCGCAGATACTCAGTGTAAATGATGTAAATGAAGACGGTGTGATCAAAGTGTCCGTCGGCAAGAAAAAGCATGCTTTACTCAAGATTGACTAAGCTTACTGTTTTTGCTTCTCTATTAAGTCCTTCACATCCGGCGTTGTAATCCCCTCGCGTTTCACGTCAAATATTCTGCGTAAGAAACCAGGCGTTAGCGCGGATAGTGGATTAACTGTGACCTGTATCTGCTGAATTGGCCCCTTCATTGTATAGTTGAGAGCAAACATGCCCTCTCCTTTTTTACCTACCATCACACTACCAAGTAGAGGAATATCACCTAATATCGAATTCACGGTATATGACGGTACCAATACCCCGTTGAAATCAATCGACTTCGTCGCCAAATCAATATCACCGGCAGCCGTCAATCCTAAGGCAGGGCCAGAAGCCCGTCCATCTCTTGCTTTAAACACACCATTTTCCAAAGAAAATTCCACATTCATTTTCTCAAATTTCATCCCCTCACCCGTTAGAGTGTTGGCCATACCTTGCAATGAAGCCAAAGAGAGAAGTTGCGCGAACGCTGGCGCTCTAACCAAGGTGAAATTTGTTAAATTCATCTTGCCTGTACCCCCCCCCTGTTCACCAGCAGGTGGCAATTGTCCAGAAACTTCCAATGCCCCGTCTTTGATACTGTTCAAACCAAACAAAGCTCGCGCAGCATGGCCAGCATTTGGCACACTCACTTTAAAGCTTCTGGCATCACCGCTTTCCTGTTTTACAATTTCAGCAATAAATTCTCCACCCTTTGTTTCACCTGATAGCTTCGCATGTGCAACATTAAGGCCATTATGCGAATACTTGGCGCGAGCATCCTCAAGGAAATAGTTATCTCCCAATGCCAATTTTTTGACGATACCTGTCAAGATAATCGGCGCAGAAACTAGACCAGATTGCGTTTTAAATGCCTGGTCCACCCAACTTGTCAGGTTTAAATACTCACCTGACAAATCAACAACCAAAACCCCCTCTGGTGTGGGTTGCGCTTGAATTTGTGCATCAATAAGACCTTCAATATATGCTTTAGAAATATTAGCATTTTTCAATCGTAAATTACGTGCTAAGCTAATAGATCCTTGCAAAGATAAGCCCTCGGCTTCAGCAATAAAATTTTCCAATCCCCCGCCTCCTTGAGCGTCAGAGGTCAATGTACCCGTTATTTTTGCTGGCATACCTAGTGGTTTACTCCATAAATCACCAACATTGACGTCTGCCTTGGTAAAATCAGCTAAAATATCAACTGTCTGCACTTCGAAACCATCGCCTTGCCCACTTAAAACAATATCAATAACACCGCCAAAATGGCGCCTTAAACCAATCCCTAAATTGTCCAAGTCATCACGGGTCAATATGCCAACAAGGGTATAATCCGCCGGCACAGGAACTGTCTTAAAAACCTTCCGCCAATCAAGAACCGCTGGCCACTTCCCAACCTTAATCGGACCTGAGACCTCCATGCCTTGTCTGTTAACATGCATAGATATATTACCGCTGTTTAACTGATTACCACCATACCCAACGGGTAAGCTGGCATTAGTAAAATCACCTGACAAATCATATTTGATGTTACCAGGATCAACAAAATCTCGTAACGGGCGTTTAATTTTAAGATGGATTCGGCCTTCACCGCCAAAATCCGTGGGCGTAATTCCGAAACGAGAAGCGACACCTAATGGTTCAAAATCACTAACCCTCAGCATTTCCGCCGTTGTACCTGTACCAAACAAATCAATCGTAAATTCACTACCAGGAGGGTTAATAACAGGAATGGATAAATACCCCTTTTCAAGAGTTAACCCATCAACATGACCACCAGACATAATATATTCGAACTGGTTTCCTTTCATGATACCACGGCCTCTATTCCCCTTTAACCACGGCATTTTTCGCAGATAGCGGATATCTACATTTTTAACATCAAAAGTTAGGTTAAAATGGTCATCTTCAAATATTTGGCTGGCTAAATCTTTTTCTGTCAATGCCATATGAATATTTACATTTGAGAATTCCGCCGCCATTAATGACTTCACCACCCAATTTCGAGCACCTAAAGCAGAATCATCAGGCCATAAGGAAAGAATTTGTTTGGGGTTGATCACACCTAGCATCTTCCCATCAACATTTACGGCGCTAAGTTGGCTGTCATCTTGCCACTGTAAAAACACGGTAAGGGCAGTTTGAAAGCTACCAAAATTTAGTTTCAGCTCATCCAACTTCAGGTTTTGTGCTGCCAAATCAAATATTCCACTTATCTGGCTCTGCCGGACAGAAAGCGGCCCGTCATATTTACTACCGGGGTTAATGCGCACGCCATCCGTTGCGAGTTCAAACTGGATCGGCGTTTTTAAGAACCCTTCTTTGATCGTACCAATATTTTTAATACTACCAGTGAATGTCCCGTTCACAGGTTCACTTTCAATGACGAAGTCAGTTACATTGACCAACTGTTTATGTGCATCAAACTCTGCAACCAAACGCGCCATCTTAAAATCTTTATAGGTATCCTTGGTTTTCCAACGCCCTTTTCCAACCTGCATTTCCATTTGCAAATCGCTCAAACCCGTTTCTGGTAATATTTTTAGCTCAACATTTAAATCCACGGGAGCATCAAGGTTTACCAGTTTAGCATATGGCCCCCGAACAGGTGCAATATCAATTGGTCGTATCCCCTTAATATCTGCCTTTAAGGACATGGATTGGCGTTTTGTGGCCGTTTGCAATTCAAAATGAAACGGGGAACGTCTGTCTTGTTTAACAAAATCGCCATTACTAAAAATTTTAACGCTTTCTCCGTCATTTTTGTAAATCCCGTCCACATGACCAAAAGACATCGTGGAGTCATAAAGCTCATCTTTAAAATAAACGTCTGCAGCTTTGACTGAGATCAAATTGATGGCATCAAGTTGGGCAGAAGGAGAACGGTCAATTTGATTTTTTGATAACCATAAAGGTCCGACAAGCTCAAATGTTTCTGGCGTTCCCAACCCAATTTGCAACCGCCCCCGAGTATCCCTCGCTACGGTCAAAGCGCCACCATCTACATATAATTTAGTCAATATGGGGCGGCTGAAGAGCTTTGGCGCTAACGCGAACTCCCCGCGAATTTCGCCAATATCTTGCTGGATACCGGTTTGCCCGGTAATCCTGATTTGTGTGGCAATAATCTCAATCGCCCGCCGCTCTTGTATCCAATGAGCGCTATACCCTTTGATATCAGCTTGCTGGCCAGCAAAAGCTTTCGAAAACCAGTTCTCATAATGCGGTTTAAAGAACTTTAAATCTACAGACTGCCTATTCATCAAGACGCCTAAAGCACCAAGCCACAAAATAGACAAAGTTAAGAGGACGCTCATCCCCTCTAATATAATGCGGGGAGCTAATTTTCGTGTTCGCCCCAATACCTTCAGACCAATAACCTTTGCCTCATCCCCAAACTCACTTTCGGGCACGGGATCCGGTATCTGTGTCTTGCTCTTTGTGTCTATTTGCGTCATAGAAAAATCGAGCTATCTACAAAACCAACAATAAGGAATCTCATGGAAACCGGACAAATCGCACCAGACTTCACTCTGCCAACCGATAGCAGTGGTCTCGTCTCATTATCTAGTTTACGTGGCAACATGGTTGTCCTGTATTTTTACCCAAAAGATAACACGCCGGGCTGTACGACAGAAGCTATCGCGTTTAGCCAACTTAAAAAAGACTTTGATGCATATGGAGTTAAAATTATTGGCGTTTCCAAAGATTCTCCGCGTAAACATGACAATTTCAAGCAAAAACACCAACTCACCATCACCTTAGCCTCTGACGCAGAAGATGAAATGATAAGTGCATATGGGGTATGGGTACAAAAAAAGCTATACGGCCGAGAATATATGGGCATTGAACGCTCCACATTTTTAATCGACGCGGAAGGTAAAATCGAGCATATCTGGCGCAAGGTCAAAGTTAAAGACCATGCACAAGAAGTTCTGGATACTGTAAAGTCACTTGCGGGCTAAACGTGCAAAGTTTAACCGCGACCGCCTGCCAAGTCCTTATTTCTCGGACGCCCGCTTCAAAAGTTGAAGCCGCACATACACTGTCCAAGCTATGGAACGCTGGCATGCTCAATGACAGCACGGGTGAAAAATGCGTTGTCCCGCCCACATACCCTGGCAGACCAGCCAGCCCTGAATTGGTAGATCCGCGTAGTTTAAAACGACGCAGGTTAGGAAGTGTCCATGGACGGGTCGCCCTATTGCATGCCATTGCCCATATCGAGTTCAATGCAATCGACCTTGCCGCAGATATGGTTGCAAGATACGCACACGACTGCCGTATTGCCGACTGCCAAAGACAAGCATTTATTGATGACTGGGTTGGGGTTTGTGATGACGAAGCCAGACACTTCACCCTTATTCAAAACAGATTAGAAGAAATGGGTAGTTTTTACGGGGATTTACAGGCGCACAATGGTTTATGGGAAGCCGCAATCTCAACGATGGGAGACCTTGCCGCTCGCCTTGTCATTGCGCCAATGGTCCTGGAAGCTCGTGGGCTTGATGTCACCCCGAATATGATTGCGAAACTTGAAAATGTACAAGACACGAAAAGTGCTGATATCCTGAAGATTATATATGAAGAAGAAATCGGGCATGTTGCCGCTGGCGTGAAATGGTTTTCCTATATCTGCAAACAAGAAAACCAGAGGCCAGAATCCTATTTTAAACAACTTGTAAAAGAGAATTTCAAAGGGCAGTTAAAACCTCCCTTTAATGAGGCGGCACGCACATTAGCGGGCTTAACCCCTTTGTTTTACACGCCTGAATAATATAAATCCTTCGTTAACCATAATTTTTATTAATTATTAGCTGTTAACCGTAAAATTAACTTGAAAACACTGGCAAAAATCTATTGTATTAAATGAACGGGAAAAATTCGGGGAAAAATGTTAGCTGACACACTGATAACACTAAAAGAACGTACTTTAAAAACGTTCCCAGAGCGCCAGTTCATTCACAGAACCGGCGGACAAGTGAATTATTTCGTCCTCACAACAAGAGCGCAACTTTTTCTAACTGGGTTAGTTGGCATCGTTCTCATGTGGTGCTTATTCACAATTGCCAGTATTTTTTGGTCACAAAGCCCCTTAAGATCGTCTAATGTTGAACTAAAAGTACAAAAAGAAGAATTTAACCGCCACCTCATTGATCTCGATGCACAAGTAAATGATGCTCGTGAATTATTGGGTTTACAACAAAAAGAGTTTGAAAAAGCGGCGGGGAACTTTGAACAAAAACACAACACAATTGTTGCTATGCTAACCCAAGGCAAAATTGCAGATAACGAAAACGACCTTTCCCCGTCTATTTACGCGCAAAGTGACATTTTGATGTCGCCTGTTAGTCTCAACGTCATTGAGAAACAACCTCGATATTCCTTAACCTCCCTTGACGTGATGAACACCGGTACAATTTTGGACGCCTCCTTACAAACCATCGAGAAAGACCAAAATAAAATTCTCATTGCTGGAGAAGCAAAAATACAAAACCGGATAGAAATCAATCGAGCGATATTAGCGGCCACAGGCATTTCATTTGACAGAATTTTACGCAATGGCGATGCAGGCGTTGGCGGACCTTTCATATCAATTGATGAAAAAGGTGCGCCTGATCTCCCAAAACAAACGCCAGGTGAACTTATCTCCCGCCTTGACAGCATTAAAGCGCGATCAATGGAAGTCGAAGCTTTGGACAAGGCAATGATATCAGTTCCCCTAGCCCACCCGATTGATGCAGAGTATTATCTCACCAGTTCTTTCGGGCGACGCAAAGACCCCTTCACAAAACGCCCTACCAGACACAATGGCCTAGATATGGCATCATACCGATTGGCACCCATCGTAGCGACCGCAGACGGAACCGTTAGCTTTGTTGGACGCCGCGCCGGATATGGACGCGTTGTTGAAATTTCACATGGTCACGGGTTCAAAACCCGCTATGCGCATTTGGCAAAAACCTATGTAAAAAGGGGACAATCTGTTGTTGTTGGCGAAAAAATAGCAGGCATGGGTTCGTCGGGAAGAAGTACAAGTACTCATCTTCACTATGAAGTTTATTTTGAAAATCGTGCGCAAGACCCTGCGCTATTTATAAAAGCTGGAAAATATGTTCAATAAGACACCGTCGCAAAAGCCTTCCGAACCAACACGTAGGGCTCCAAGTGGGCGTAGCTCTGCGCAGGCACCATCGATTCTCGGTAGCGACCTTATTGTAACTGGTGAGATTAATACGGATGGCGACGTACAAATCGAAGGGCGCCTAGACGGGAATATCAAAGCTGCAACAATTACGATTGGTGAAAAAGGGTTTGTAAACGGTAAAATTATTGCTGGTACTGTACATGTTCGTGGCAAAGTTACTGGTAAAATCGAAGCTGACAGTGTAGAAATTGCAGAGTCTGCGAATGTATTAGCAGATATTGTGCAAGACCATTTGTCCATTGCAAATGGTGCATTTTTCGACGGAAAATGTACACGTAAAACCGCAACAAATAGCGCACCAAAAGTGAGCCTCCCACCAAAAAAATAACAAGTTAAACTTATTCTTGGTCTTGGCTATTATTTATTTTCGCTGCGAGCGATGCTTCTAAAAACAAATCAATATCACCGTCAAGCACGCCATTTACGTCCGACGTTTCAACACCCGTGCGCAAATCTTTTATCATCTGGTATGGCTGTAACACATATGAACGAATTTGCCTTCCCCAGCCAATTTCCGACTTAGAGTCCGCTTCCGCTTGCGCGGCATCTTCACGTTGTTTCAACTCCATCTCATATAGCCTTGCCCTCAGCATATCCCACGCCGTTGAACGGTTCTTATGTTGGGAGCGATCATTTTGACACTGCACAACAATGCCGCTAGGTTCATGCGTAATCCGTACGGCACTATCTGTCGTATTCACATGCTGCCCGCCTGCACCGGATGCGCGGTAAGTATCAATACGACAATCGGATTCATTAATATCAATATCAATATTTTCATCAATTTGTGGATAAATCCACGCGCTCGCAAAACTAGTATGACGCCGAGCACTGGAATCAAAAGGGGAAATACGAACAAGACGGTGTACACCCGATTCTATTTTCAACCAACCAAAGGCATTATGCCCTTTCACCAAAATTGTTGCAGATTTCAAACCTGCCTCGTCACCCGAATGTTGCTCTAGGATCTCGACCTTCATGGCATGGGCATTTGCCCAACGCACATACATTCTGAGTAGCATGGCAGCCCAATCTTGCGCCTCGGTACCGCCTGCACCAGCATGAATTTCGACAAATGCATTATTACTATCCGCCTCCCCAGAGAGCAGAGCTTCGATTTCCGCTTTCTCGGCCTTACTTTGTAAGTCGACGAGTATGTTTAAGGTTTCGTTTAAAATGGATTCATCACCTTCCATTTCGGCAAGTTCAACCATTTCCATGGCCTCAGACAAATCATTTTCAAACTTGG